>NZ_JBMNPX010000022.1:0-46348 GCF_050943825.1 Pseudoflavonifractor sp. | reverse complement strand
TTGCGCAGCCGCCAGAGCGGCGCGGCCCTTTCGGGCAGCGCCGCTCTGTATGTAGGAGGGAAAAGGAGTGGTGAGATTAGAAGTCCACCTCAGTGCCGTAGTAGATGCAGGTGAACAGCTTGGCCATGGTGGCGGGGTCGATGGGACGGGGGTTGGAGCCGGTGCAGGCGTCGCCCACAGCGTTGGTGGCGATGGCTTCCAGCTTCTCCTTGAACTCGTCCTCGATGATGCCGAAGTCCTTCAGGGTGTTGGGAATACCCATGGCGTCGTTCATGGAGCGGATCTTGGCGCGCAGGCCCTCGACCAACTCAGCAGTGGTGTCACCCACCACGCCCATGGTGCGGGCGATGTCGGCATAGCGCTCGGCAACGCCGTCAGCCTTGGCATTGTAGGCGATGACGTAGGGCAGGTACATGGCGTTGGCCAGGCCGTGGGTGATGTGGCCGGTGGAGAAGGCGGCGCCGGTCTTGTGGGCCATGGAGTGGACGATACCCAGCAGGGCGTTGGAGAAGGCCATGCCGGCCAGGCACTGACCATAGTGCATCTCCTCGCGGCAGGTCATGTCGCCCTTGAAGGACTTGATGAGGTCCTTCTCCACAATGTGGATGGCCTCGATAGCCAGAGGATCGGTGAACACGGTGTGCAGGGTGGACACATAGGCCTCGATGGCGTGGGTCAGAGCGTCCATACCGGTGTAAGCCACCAGGTGGGGAGGCATGGTCTCAGCCAGAGCGGGGTCAACGATGGCCACGTCGGGAGTGATGTTGAAGTCAGCCAGGGGGTACTTGATGCCCTTGGCATAGTCGGTGATGACGGAGAAGGCGGTGACCTCAGTGGCGGTGCCGGAGGTGGAGGGGATGGCGCAGAACTTGGCCTTCTGACGCAGCTCGGGGAAGTTGAAGGGGGTGATCAGGTCCTCGAAGGTGGTCTCGGGGTACTCATAGAAGGCCCACATAGCCTTGGCAGCGTCGATGGGGGAGCCGCCGCCCATGGAGATGATCCAGTCGGGCTCGAACTCGCGCATCATGGCGGCGCCCTTCATGACGGTCTCAACAGAGGGATCGGGCTCGACGTTCTCAAAGAGCTTGGTCTCGATGCCGGCTTCCTTCAGGTAGCCAATGGCCTTGTCAACGAAGCCGAAGCGCTTCATGGAGCCGCCGCCCAGAACCATGACGGCCTTCTTGCCCTTCAGGGTCTTGAGGGCTTCCAGAGCGTTGGCACCGTAATAGATGTCGCGGGGCAGAGTAAATCTGGACATAACAAAAACCTCCAAATAAAATGTCAGAAAGTATTGACAAAAAAATAACGATTCTTACCGGGGACTATTATTACACTTTGACAAACAAATGTCAATATCTATTTTGGGATTTTTTCGTAAAAAATCCACGTCCCGGACAAGTGTTTCCGGGACGTGGATACACAAAATGTGAAGAAGGGAAATTGTCACGGTTTTGCGGAAGAAAAGGCCTCCAGCGCCAGTTCCGCCGACCGGGCCAGCAGGGCGGCGCCCAGGGGGAGCGCCTGGTCGTCAGTGCGGAAATGGACGTTGTGCCAGCAGGGATTTTCGCGGCCGGGGAAGCCGGAGCCCAGCCAGTAGAAGAAGCTGGGGATGCCCTGGGAGAGGACAGCGAAGTCCTCGCTGCCCATGTCGGGCCGGGGCTGGACCACGTTCTCTGCGCCCACCAATTCCTCCGCGGCCTGCCGGGCCAGAGCGGTGGTCTCCGGGCCGTTCCAGGTCACGGGTACCTGGGGCTCCAGTACAAAGTCTGCCGTGCAGCCGTAGGCGGCGGCGATATCCCTGGCCAGGGCCTCCAGCTTGGCGGAGGCGTCGGCCAGAACCGCGTCCGAGTGGGCTCGCAGACTGCCCGTCATAGTGAGCAGGTCGGGGGCGAAGTTGTCCGGCGTGCCCGCATGGATGGAGCACACCGAGCACACCAGGCTGTCCAGCGGGTCGGTGCAGCGGCTCACCACGGTCTGGGCGGCGTTCACAATGGCCGCGCCGGGGACAATCACATCCACGCACTTGTGGGGTGAGCCGCCGTGGCCGCTCTTGCCGTAGAGGGTGAGGGTGAAGTTGTTCTTGCCCGCCATGATGGGGCCGGGGAGTACGGCAACCTGGCCGCAGGGGACCTCGGGCCGGTTGTGGAGGCCGAAAATGGCGGCAGGCTTGCCGCCTGCCTTCTCCCACAGGCCGTGGCGCAGCATGGCCGCCGCCCCCTGGGTGACCTCCTCGGCGGGCTGGAAGATGAGCAGCACAGCGCCGGCGAGCTGTTCCCGCCGGGCTGCGAGGAGCTTGGCTGCGCCGTAGAGACAGGCGGTGTGGAAGTCGTGGCCGCAGGCGTGCATGACGCCCTCCACCTCCGAGGAACCGGGACCCTCTGGCTCCTGAAGAGTGATGGCGTCGATATCTGCCCGCAGGGCTACGGTGGGCCCGGGGCGCCCGCCCCGCAGCAGGGCGGCCACGCCGGTCTCCATGCCCAGGTCCAGAAATTCCATCCCCAGGGGCACCAGC
Organism: Pseudoflavonifractor sp.; assembly: GCF_050943825.1. Lineage (NCBI taxonomy): Bacteria > Bacillati > Bacillota > Clostridia > Eubacteriales > Oscillospiraceae > Pseudoflavonifractor > Pseudoflavonifractor sp. The sequence continues at coordinate 43,836 of NZ_JBMNPX010000022.1, read as the reverse complement.
AGAGCACGGATTCTGGCTGTAGTATTGACCTCGTGGAAGCTCAGCTCCGGCCTGCGGTGGAGCTGGGCCTTCAATTCCTCCAGCGCGGGCGCCAGTGCCCGCGCCTCTTCCAGCAGCGTCATAGCATACGCCGTCCTTTCCCGGGCAGGGTGTCTTCCTTGCCCTGTATTCAAAAATAGTATACAATGAGAAAATAAAAAGTCAAACCGGAAAGGAAGCGGGCCTGTGGAAGGCGGGAAGAATGATTTTACAAAGGGGAGTGTATCCGGGGCCATCACCAGGATGGCCCTGCCCATGACGGCGGCCCAGCTGGTGAACATCCTTTATAATATTGTAGACCGGATGTATATCGGCCGTCTGCCCGGTGTGGGGCGGCTGGCCCTCACCGGTGTGGGACTGGTGCTGCCGGTCATCTCCATTATCATCGGCTTTGCCAACCTGTGCGGCACCGGCGGTGCGCCGCTATGTTCCATCTGTCGGGGTAAGGGGGACAACGAGGAGGCCGAGTGGGTCCAGGGCAATTCCTTTGCCCTGCTGCTGGGGCTGGGCGTGGCCCTCACCGCCCTCATCCTCCTGTTCCGCCAGCCCATCCTCTACCTCTTCGGCGCCAGCGGCGCCACCTTCCCCTATGCGGACAGCTATCTGTCCACCTACGCCCTGGGCACCGTCTTTGTCATGGTCAGCCTGGGTATGAACCCCTTCATCAACGCCCAGGGCTTTGGACGGATGGGGATGCTCACCGTGTCCATCGGCGCGGCGGTGAACATCGTGCTGGACCCCATCTTCATCTTTGACTTCGGCTTCGGCCTGGGGGTGCGGGGTGCCGCCATCGCCACGGTCATCTCCCAGGCCTGCTCGGCGGCCTGGGTGCTGTGGTTCCTCACCGGAGGAAAGGCCATCGTGCGGCTGCGGCTGAGCAGGATGAAGCTCCGGGCGGCCCGGGTGGCCCGGATTGTGGGCCTGGGCACCTCCGGCTTTGTCATGGCCCTCACCAATTCCCTGGTGCAGATTCTCTGCAACGCCACCCTCCAGCACTGGGGCGGCGTGCAGTACGGCGACCTGTACGTGGGCGTGATGACCGTCATCAACTCGGTGCGGGAGGTTATCACCATGCCGGTCAGCGGCATCACCCAGGGCTGCCAGCCGGTGCTGGGGTACAACTACGGCGCAAAGGCCAATGACCGGGTCCGGCAGGGCATCCGGTTCACCACCGCGGTGACCATGGGGTATTCGGTGATTGTCTGGGCGGTGGTCATGCTGTTTCCCGCCGCCTTCATCCACCTGTTCAACAGCGACGCGGAGCTGATTGCCACCGGTGTGCCCGCCTTCCGCACCTACTTCTCCATCTTTTTCTGTATGTCCCTCCAGTTTATCGGCCAGGCCATCTTTGTGGGCCTGGGCCGCAGCAAGAACGCCATCTTCTTCTCCTTGCTGCGCAAGGCATTTATCGTGGCGCCGCTGACATTGCTGCTGCCCTCTCTGGGCTTTGGGTATAACGGCGTGTTCCTGGCCGAACCCATCTCCAACGTCATCGGCGGTCTGGCCTGCATTCTCACCATGTACTTCACCGTGTACCGCCCTCTGGCGGCGGAACAGACGAACCGGGCGTCCCGCTGAGGACAGCCCGGTTTTTCTTGCCCCGATGGGGGAAAACTGGTATACTGTATACTGAAATGTTATGTCCGGGGGAACCCGGAGGCAGGAGGCAACCCCATGAAGCTCATGGTCATCGACGGAAATTCCATCGTCAACCGGGCGTTTTACGGCGTCCACATGCTCACCACCCGGGACGGCCAGCCCACCAACGCGGTGTACGGCTTCCTCACCATTCTTCAGAAGCTGGTGGATGAGGAGAAGCCGGACGCTCTGTGCTGCACCTTTGACCGGAAGGCGCCCACCTTCCGCCATCTGGCCTATGAGGGCTACAAGGCCCAGCGGAAGGGCATGCCCGACGAGCTGGCCTCCCAGATGCCCATCCTCAAGGAAGTGCTGGACGCCATGAACATCCCCCGGTACGAGATGGACGGCTGGGAGGCGGACGACCTCATCGGCACCATCTCGGTGAAGGACGCCGCCGCCGGGTGGGACACGGTGGTGGTCACCGGCGACAAGGACTCCCTCCAGCTGGTCACCGACCGCACCCGGGTGAAGCTGGTGTCCACCCGCATGGGCCAGACCACCACCAAGGAGATGACTCCCGACACCTTCCGGGAGGCCTACGGCTTTGACCCCATCCACATCATCGACCTGAAGGCCCTCATGGGGGACGCCAGCGACAACATCCCCGGCGTCAAGGGTGTGGGCGAGAAGACCGCCATGGACCTCATCCAGCGCTACCAGAGCGTGGAGGCCATCTACGCCGACCTGGACAAGGTGGAGGCCAAGCCCGCCGTGCTCAAGAAGCTGACCGAGGGAAGAGAGCAGGCCATGATGTCCTATGACCTGGCCACCATCCGCACCGACGCGCCCCTGGACTTCAAGCCCGAGGACGCCGCCCGGCGGGAGGTGAACCAGACCGAACTGTACCAACTGTTCCTCAAGCTGGAGTTCTCCAAGCTCATCGACAAGATGGGCCTGAAGGCCCCCCAGGGGGAGACGGCGGTGGCCACAGAGGAGCAGGCGGTCACCGGCACCTGCGAGAGCGAGGAGGTCACCGACCTGACCCGTGCGGAGGAGCTGCTGGCCATCTGGCGGGAGCAGGAGAGCGTGGACGTGCTGGCCCTGCCCGACCTGAACGCCGTGGCGGTGGAGTGGTGGGAGAGCGAGTCCCACTCCCGGGCCGCCGTTCTCCGGGCCGACAGGCTGGAGGGGTACAACGGCGTGCTGAAGGCCCTCTTTGCCGCTGATATCAAGAAAAATACCCACGATGTGAAAACCCTGCTCTCCCGGCTGCTGGAGGAGGGCGTGGCGGGGGACGGCTTTGTCTTTGACACCGCCATTGCCGCCTATCTCCTGGCCCCCACCGACGGCAGCTACGAGCTGGAGAAGCTGGGCATCACCTACTTCAACCAGGAATTTGCCAAAGCCAAGGACACCTATCTGGCTCCCGATGCCTTCTCCCCCCTGGCCGACCAGACGGCGGTGCTGGGGGGCATGCTGAGCCACTGCGCTCTCATCGGGGCCCTGAAAAAGGTCCTGGCGCCCCGGCTGGAGGAGCTGGGCATGCACCAGCTCTACTATGACATTGAGCTGCCCCTGTGCCTGGTGCTGGCGGCCATGGAGCACGCCGGCATGCTGGTGGACCGGAAGGCCCTCTCCGAGTTCGGCGACATGCTGGACGAGCGCATCGCCGCCGACCAGACAGAGATTTACGACCTGGCGGGGGAGACCTTCAACATCAACTCCACTCAGCAGCTGGGTAAGATTCTCTTTGACAAGCTGGGTCTGCCGCCGGTGAAAAAGACCAAGACCGGCTACTCCACCAACGCCGAGGTGCTGGATAAGCTGCGGGGACAGCACCCCATCATCGACAAGATTCTGGAGTACCGGCAGTACACCAAGCTGAAGTCCACCTATGTGGACGGGCTGGGCAAGGTGATTGCCCCCGACGGGCGCATCCACACCTCCTTCCAGAACACGGTCACCGCCACCGGGCGGCTCTCCTCCACCGAGCCCAACCTGCAGAACATCCCGGTGCGTACCGAGTTGGGGGCCGAGCTGCGGAAGATGTTCGTGGCTCCCGCCGGAAAGGTGCTGGTGGACGCGGACTACTCCCAGATTGAGCTGCGGCTGCTGGCCCATATCGCCGGAGACGAGCACATGATTGAGGCCTTCCGCACCGGTGAGGACATTCACACCGTCACCGCCGCCCAGGTCTTTGGTGTGCCGGTGGACCAGGTCACCAAGCACATGCGCTCCTCCGCCAAGGCGGTCAACTTCGGTATTGTCTACGGCATCTCCGCCTTCTCCCTGTCTCAGGACATCGGCGTGCCCACCTACGAGGCCAAGGAGTATATCGAAAAGTACTTCGCCCGCTTCTCCGGCGTCCACGCCTATATGACCGATGTGGTCAACCGGGCCAAGGCCGACGGCTATGTGTCCACCCTCTTCGGCCGCCGCCGCTGGCTGCCTGAGCTCAAATCCTCCAACTTCAATACCCGCTCCTTCGGCGAGCGGGTGGCCCTCAACATGCCCATCCAGGGCACGGCCGCCGATATCATGAAGCTGGCCATGATCCACGTCCACAGCCGCCTGCGGGAGGAGGGACTTCAGGCCAGGCTCATCCTCCAGGTCCACGACGAGCTGATTGTGGAGTGCCCCGAGGAGGAGGCAGAGACCGTCAAGGCCCTGCTCTCCCGAGAGATGGAGTCGGTGGCCCGGCTGGCCGTGCCCCTCATCGCCGACGCCGCCGCCGGCCGGAGCTGGGCAGAGGCCAAGGGCTAATCAACAGACAACAGGAGTATCAGAACATGGATTTCAGACTGCATCCCATGGACCGCTCCACGGTGCCCGACGTGGCGGCCATTGAGCGGGAGTGTTTCTCCCAGCCCTGGTCAGAGGAGATGCTGGCCGAGGAGCTGTACAACGACAACGCGTCCTTCATCGTGGCCGTGGCCGACGACGGCACCGTCCTGGGCTACGCCGGCCTCACTGTGGTGCTGGACGAGGGATATATCAACAATGTGGCCGTCAAGAGCCAGTACCGCCGTATGGGCGTGGCCGACGCCCTGCTGGGGACCTTCATCCGCTTTGCGGAGGAACATCTGGCCTTCCTCACCCTGGAGGTGCGGGCATCCAACGACAAGGCTATCTCCCTTTATACGAAAAACGGCTTTGTCCAGGAGGGACGGCGGAAGGACTACTATAAGGACCCCAAGGAGGACGCCATCATTATGACCCGGCGCTTCAGCGGGGGAGAGGCATGACCGGCGGAGAGATCCGCCTTCTGGATGCCGCCGCCCTCCGGCGGGTGTACCGGGAACATGTGAAGGCGGACTTCCCGCCCGCCGAGCGCAAGCCCCTGGCCATGATTGAGCGGCAGGTCCGCACCGGGCAGTACGACACCCTGGGCCTGTTTCAGGGGGAGAAGCTGCTGGCCTACGCCTTTTTGTGGCGGGACAAGGAGGGACGCTGTGCCCTGCTGGACTACCTGGCGGTGTGTCAGGGGGGCCGGGGACAGGGCACGGGGAGCGCCTTTCTGGAGCAGCTCAAGGCCCACTACGGCGGCTTTGACGGCCTGCTGGTGGAGGCCGAGGCGGAGGACCCACAGGCGGGAGCGGAGGACAATGCCCTCCGACGCCGGCGGATTGACTTCTACCGACGCTGCGGGTTCCGTATGCTGGACTACCGGGCCCGCCTGTTCGGCGTGACCTACTCCATGCTGGCCTCCGGCACCCTCACCGCTGCCGACGCCCTGGCCGCCCACCGGCGGCACTACCGTCTGGACGAGCCTGGGTTCAACCCGCTCCGGGCCATGGCGGAGATTCCCTGCTCGTCGGGCAGCGCATCCTCCAGCTCGTGACCCAGGGACAGGCCCAGCCGCAGCCCGGCGGAGAAGCAGAGTATCCCCCAGGTCTCCATCAGAAGGTTGCGGCTGTCCACCAGCTCCAGCGCGTCGCCGGATTTCAGGGCCACGTCCCACCCTGCCAGTGCCTCTTCGTAGGCGGGAGACTGGCAGAGAAGCTCCCGCCGCTGGGCAATGAATTGCAGGTAGAGCTGATGGGAGAAGGGTTCCATTCTTAACACCTCAATTTACGACTAAATTAGTCATTCTTGCATAATGAAGTATATATGACTATAATAGTCATGTCAAGAGGGAGGACGAAAATGGATAGACAACCTATCCGATTGAAGGAACTTCGAATGAAAAAAGGCCTCCGTCAGGCTGAGATGGCCGAAAAGATGGGGGTTGTCCTCCGCCAGTATCAGCGCTATGAGAGCGGCGAGCAGGAGCCCAAGCTGGCCGGATGGATCTGGCTAGCGGACTATTTCCAGGTCTCGCTGGACTATCTGGTGGGACGGTCGGAGGACCCAACCCGCCATTGATGGAACGAAAGAAGGAATTTCCATGAATATATTAGCCATTGAATCCTCCTGCGATGAGACCGCCGTGTCGGTGGTGCGGGACGGCCGTACCGTCCTGGCCGATGCCATCGCCTCCCAGGCGGATATGCACGCCATTTATGGCGGCGTGGTGCCCGAGATTGCCTCCCGTAAGCACATTGAGGCCATCGCCGGGCTGACCGACCAGGCTCTGGCCCAGGCGGGGGTGACCAAGGCCGACATCGACGCCGTGGCCGTCACCTACGCCCCCGGTCTCATCGGCGCGGTGCTGGTGGGGGTCAACTTCGCCAAGTCCGTGGCCTTTGCCCTGGATGTGCCCCTGGTGCCTGTCCACCACGTCCGTGGCCACATCGCCGCCAACTACATCACCCACCCCGACCTGGAGCCCCCTTTTGTGTGTCTGTGCGTCTCTGGCGGCACCACCGCCATTGTGGACGTGCGCAGCTACACCGACATGGAGGTCATGGGCTCCACCCGGGACGACGCGGCAGGGGAGTGCTTTGACAAGGTGGCCCGAGTGCTGGGCATCGGCTACCCCGGCGGCGCTCCCATGGACCGGCTCTCCCAGGGCGGAGACGACAGCAAATACCCCTTCCCCTCCGTCCATGTGGATGGCGCGCCCCTGGACATGTCCTTCTCAGGGCTCAAGACCGCTGCCATCAACCTGATCCACAACGCACAGCAGAAGGGCGAGAAGCTGGACTTACCCGCTCTGGCCGCCTCCTTCGGCGCTGCGGTGAGCCATATGCTGGTGCCCAGGGTCATGGAGGCCGCACGGATGAAGGGCTACGGCAAGGTGGCCGTGGCGGGCGGCGTGGCGGCCAACAGCCGCATCCGGGCCGACTTGGAGCGCTCCTGCCGGGAGAGCGGCGACAAGCTCTACCTGCCTCAGCTGAGCCTGTGCGGAGACAACGGCGCCATGATTGGCTGCCAGGGATATTATGAATACTGTGCCGGGAAACGGGCGGGCATGGACCTGAATGCCTGCGCCACCCGGGATATTGGAAAGGGCTGAGGAATCAGCCCTTTCTTTTTGCATTAGACGGCTGTAAGGCATGCAGAAATCCAAAATAATTAAATTATGTAAACTAATAAAGGGCCGGAGTGGTGGAAAACTGATGTGCAAAACTGAGTGGAGAAGTGGAAAAAGAGTGAAAAATAGAGGAAAAGACTGTGTGGAAAACCATGTGGAAAATGTGGATAACATCTAGTAAATGACGTTATTGAACGATATTACGTTAACAGAAGAAGAGCACAGAATCGACAAAACGCTGTGAGAAAAATGGGAGGGAAGCGGTCAAAAAGGCGAGATGAGTGTGCGGAAAAATGGAGGTGGAGGGGAGTGTTAGCGGAATAGCTGGAAAAGAGAAGAATTACAGGATGAAAAAATGCAGCCTGACTGGCAGAATGAAAGTAAAATATACCGTTAGTATATTAGCGGCAGAAAAGAAAACCGGAGATTGACGGGGACACAAAAATATGGTATGATTACTTGTCGTCAGCGGATTGAAAAGTGAATATGCTGGTATAGCTCAGTCGGTAGAGCAGCTGATTCGTAATCAGCAGGTCGTGTGTTCGAGTCACATTACCAGCTCCAAGAGAGGCACGATGGAAATCGTGTCTCTTTTTTTGTACTTACGACATATCGAAGATGATTGACATTACTTCGATATCGCTGTAATATAATTCTATATCGAAGTATAAGGGGGGATCTGTATGCTGCGGATCATCTCACTGGTTGGTCTGCTTGTCTACTTTGCGGTGCTGCTGGTGGCGGTGACCCGGGAAAAGAAAAATCACAGCGTACTGGATTACTTTTTCGCCGGGCGGACGCTGCCCTTCTGGGCTCTGTCCATCACCTTCATTGCCTCATGGTGGGGGGCAGGCTCCGCTATATCCACAGCAGATCTGGCCTACACGGACGGCCTTGGAGCCTTCTGGTATTACGGCGTCCCGGTGCTGATCTCCACGCTGCTGATGATTCTGGGTGCAAAGGGAATCCGTCGGGTGGGCTATCTGACCCAGGGTAAGATGATGGAGGCCCGCTATTCCAAAACGGTTTCCAAGATACTCTCGGTCATGATACTGATTTTCATGACCCTTACGGCCGCCTCCCAGATGGTGGGTATCGGCACATTCTTTGGCACCTACCTGGGGCTTAACTATGAGCTTGCCGTGGTGGTGGGGACGGGAATTGTGCTGATCTACTCCATGTTCGGCGGCTTCCGCGGGGTGGTGCTGACCGATATCATCCAATTTGTGCTGCTGCTGATTTCGGCGGTGGCGGTGTTTGTCGTGGCAATGCACACCTCGGGCGGCCTGGGCGCCATCCAGGCCGCGGCGGAGGCAGCGGGAAAGACGGAGTATATGAGCGTTACCGCAGGGGCCTCCAAGTATATGACCTATGTGATTACCTTCGGCTGCGCCTGGATGATTCAGGCCAATGTCTGGCAGCGGATATCCGCCGCAAAGACCGACAGAGACGCCAGAAAAATGACGGTGATGAGCTTTTTTGCCTACATTCCGCTGTACCTGATTGTGGTTTTGACCGGCATGGCCGGCCTGGTGCTCTTTGAGCAGATGCCCGAGGGCGGTGTGGTAACGGCGGTGGTGGTGGAGTATATGCCGCCGGCACTGGGCGCGCTGGTCTTTGTGGGAATTGCGGCGGCCATCATGTCCACCATGGACTCCCTCATCAATACGGGCGCCATGACACTGGCCATTGATCTGAGAAGCGGGGAGAAGAGCGAGGAGGAGAAGTTGAAATTCTCCCGTACGGCCACCCTGCTGGTCACCGCCGTTGCCCTCGTTATTTCGCTTGGTATTCGCTCCATTCTGGAGATCTCCTGGATGGCCTCCGATGTGATCACCACCGGTGTGTTTGTGCCGCTGGTGGCGGGCTTCCTCTGGCGCCGGGGCAATTCCAAGGGTGCCATGGCCGCCATGGTGACGGGACTGGTCTACTGTGTGTACAACCTGCTCATTGGCTTCGGCCTGCCGCTGCCTGCCTTCTGGGCGCCCCAGTCCGCACCCCAGGTGATTCTGGGTGTGGCGCTCTCGCTGGCGGTCTATGTGGGTGTCAGCCTGTGTACCGAACCTGAGTACGACAAGGCCGACCGGTTTATCGCCGCGGCCAATCTGTTTGGAAAACGGGGAGGGACAGAAACGTGAGGGATGACGATTCGTTTGCTGTGATCTCAAAGATTCGGCGGGGAATGGAGGTCATGCTGCTGGAGGCCCTGAAGCAGGCGGGAGTTTCGGGGATTGCGCCCTCCCACGGGCAGATTCTGCTTGCCCTGTTTGACGGACAGCGCCTGCCCATGAACGAGCTGGCAGAGCAGATCGGCAAGACGCCCCAGACCGTGACCGTGCTGGTGAAGAAGCTGGCGGAGATGGGCTATCTGAAGAGTGAGCGGGTTCCTGCCGACAGGCGGAGCAGCGTGGTGTCTCTGACGGAGCAGGGAGAGCGGCTCAAGCCGGTGTTCCAGTCGGTGTGCAGGCAGCTGCAGGAGACCCAATACAGGGGACTGAGCCAGGAAGAGATTGTGCAGCTGCGCAGGATGCTGGCTGTTGTGGCGGAGAATTTTTCCGCATACAGCAGAGAAGAAGACATACAAAACGTATAATTAGATTAAAATATTACAAAACACCCTCAGACATGCGCCAACTGCGCATGTCTGAGGGTGTTTTTTCAGTCGAAGCATTACTCGAACAGGGCGCCCGAGGTGTCCACTGAGTGATTGCAGCGGTTGTCGATGTCGGTGCCGTTGCCGGAGAATACCGAGCCGTCAAAGTAGATGGTCATCTCGGTGGGCACGTTCTCCAGCAGCACGGCGGTGCCGTTATCCAGGAACCTGTTGTCCTCGTACAGGTCGTGGGAGGCGGACTGTCCGGTGGAGTTGAAGTGGAAGCCCACCTGGTTGTCGATGAAGGTGCACCCGGTCACGTTGACCCAGGCCTCGCCGTAGGCCAGCACGGCGGTCTTATAGCCGGTGAAGGAGCAGTCTACAGGCCAGCACTTGGCGGGGGCGGAGATGCCGATGTCCGTGCAATCCCCCACAAAGTCCATGTCGTAGAAGTAGTTGATCCAGTAATAGCTCCCGCTCCTGAGGGTGACGCTGCCGTGTAGGACGGTGCGCGCCGCGCTGTCGGTGGAGCCGTAGAAGTCAATGGAGCGGCCGGGCAGCTCCAGATCGCCCTCATAGGTCACGGCGGGCAGGTAGACCTCCACCTGGTCGTTGGCAGCGGTCTCGCTGGCGATCTGGTCCAGCAGGGGCTGGAGCTCCTCGATGGTGCCCATAGGATAGTCGTGCCAGTTGTACACATGGGTGATGATGGCGGTGATGTGGATATTCTGCCGCACCCGGATCACGTCGCCGTTCTTCATCTGGGCGGTCCACACCACCTGGGGCTCACCGGAGCTGCCGGTAAAGTCCAGGTAGGACACCATAGCGGCGTCGGGGGAGTAGTCGTCGTGGCTGGGAGCCGTGGCCGTGAGGGGGGAGGAGGCATTCTCGTCCGGCACCACCTCCACGGTGACCTGCTCCACCAGAGGCTCGAACTCCGTCCAGGCGTCCGCGCCGGTGGCGGCATCGTTGACGTACCAGCGGGAGGGCCAGCGGTATTCGTCATCCGGTCCGCCCTGCTGATAGATGTCGGGGGCACTCTGGCAGCGGTCGTTGGGCCAGGCCACCAGGAGCTGATAGGTCTTGTCGCCGGTGGTGTAGTACACCTCACCCACGCCGTCGTACTCCTGGGGGGTATGGGCGCCGAAGCGGTTCCACAGCGCCCAGGCGGCGGCCGCAATGACAATCAGCACCGCCAGACCCACAATCAGCGCTTTCCGAAGGGGCATTGGTTTTCCGGCCTTCTTCCGGGAGTGGACATCCCGGGCACAGTGGGGGCAAAAGGCTGCGTTCTCAGGCAGATCCGCTCCGCAGTGGGGGCATTTGCGTTCCATGGTGTTCACTCCTTGGTATCAAAGGTGACCTGGGACAGGTCCAGGGGCTGGTCGCAGCGGTTGTCAATGTCGGTCTGGTTGTTGGAGAATACCGAGCCCTGGAAGTTCATGGTCACGTCGGTGGGCACGGCCTCCAGCAGCACGGCGGTGCCGTTGTTGGAAAAGTAGTTGTCGTTGAACATGGAGTGGTTGACATACTCCCCGGTGCTGTTGAAGTCAAAGCCCACCTGGTTGCCGTCAAAGCGGCAGCCGATGACATTGACCCAGCAGGTGCCGTAGGCCAGCACGCCGGTCTCCCAGTTGGTAAAGGAGCAGTTGGTGGCCCGGAAGAAGGCTGAGACGGACACGCCGGGGCCCGTTCCGCTGCCAGCAAAGTCCAGGTCCTGAAAATACATGATATCACTGTTGGGAGAGGTGATAAAGACGGTGCTGGTGAAGGTGGTGCGGTTGCCGTCGGCGTCCGTGGAGCCGTACACGTTGAAGGGGCGGTCCTGGATGGTGAGCTCTCCCACATAGGTCACGGCGGGCAGGTGGAGGTTCACCACGGTGGGCAGGGGGACATCCTGCTCAATCTGGTCCACCAGGGCCTGGAGGTCCTCAATGGTGTCCATGGGGTAGTCCTCCGGATAGTAGTCCAGGGTCTCAATGAGCTCCGGCTCATAGGTCTGCCGCAGGCGGATGGTGTCCCCGTTCTTCATGTGAAGGGTCCACACCAGCTCCGCCGGGGTGCTCTCTCCGGTGAAGTCCAGCAGGGAGATGAGGGCGGCGTCTGGAAGGGCCTCGTTGTAGGCGGGCTGGGAGCAGACCATGGGGGAGGGGCTGTCCTCCTGACCAATAAATTCAGCGGAGGCCGACTCCACCAGCTCCAGAAAGGCCTGGTTGGCGTCCTCGCCGGAGCCGCTGTTGTGGATATACAGCCGGGAGGGCATCCGGTACTGGCCGTCCGCCTCGCAGGGGATGGTCAGCTCGGGCTGAGGGGTGAAGCGGTCGGCGCCGGAGGCCAGCAGCACCTGATAGACGGTGCCGTCCTCGGCGGTGTAGGTCACCTGGCCGTACTCGTCGTAGGTGCTGGGTTTCAAGTTCAGCCACAGCCCCACGGCTACGGCGGAGACGATGACCAGTACCAGCAGGCCCAGCAGCACCCGCTTCAGCATGGGCACCGGCACCTTGGCTGTCTTGCGGGGGGATACAGTCCTGGCGCAATGGGGACAGAAAGAGGCCTCCTCCGGCAGGTCCGCACCGCAGTGGGGACATTTGTGTTCCATGGCTTATCCTCCGTTTCCCTGATAGTCCAGCATGGTGTAGCCCAGCAGGTTGTAGTCCGCGTCCAGCAGCAGGTAGCACATCCAGCGGCCCTCGTCGGGCAGGAATTCCTCCAGCCGCTCAATCTCACGGCACTGCCGCTCCATATCCGGATCGTGGTACTGGAGCCACAGACGGAAAATCTGGGAGTCATCCTTCCGCAGTACCGGGCCCCGCCCTGTGTTGTAGCCCTTCAGGAACCACACCACACCTGAGGACTCCAGCTCCTCCGGGGGGATGCAGGTGGAGAAGAGGTCCTGCCACTGGTCGTCAAAGGCGGCGCTCTGCTCCAGGTAGAGGTCGGTAAAGTCGTAGTCGCACAGCGTCACGTCCAGCTGCCACTGGCCATCTCCCAGGTTGGTGGCCGGTCCGATGGAGTAGCCCATCAGGTGGGTGTTGGTGTCAAAGAGCAGCAGATACAGGCTGTCACCCCCCGCTTTGCGGGCGTTGAACTGGCCCCACTCCCCGTCGGATCCGCTGGTGCCCTGGGAGGACACCAGCGCGGCCATCTGGAAAGAGTTGATCAGGTAGTCGTCGATGTTGTCGCTGGTCAGGGAGGTGGTGCCGAAGTTGATATAGGTCACCCTGGGGAAGTACTCCCGCATCAGATCGGCTGTGACCTTGACCATGCCCTCCTCATCCTCGGTGAGCACCACCTGATGGACCTCCCCCTCGGGCATGCCGGAGGGAGCGTTGTTGTGGATGAAAAGGGCCAGCAGCCCGGCGGCGGCTGCCAGAAGCACAATCACAAGGGCCGCGATTTTCAGCCCCTTCCGCCACAGATGGGCGGGAACCTGGGCCGGCTTCCGGGTCCGGATGCTCTGGGCGCAGTGGGGGCAGAAGGAGGCGTCCTCCGGCAGGGGGGCGCCGCAGTGTGGGCAAAGGTGTTCCATGATAAATCCCGCTCTGTTCCGTGGTTCGGTGAGTTATTCAAAGATGGCGTAGGAGATGTCCACCGGCTGGCCGCAGGGGTTGTCGATGTTCACGTTGTTGCCGGTGAAGCGGGAGCCGATGAAATCGATGGTCCTGTTGGTGGGCACCTGCTGGAGCAGAACGGCGGTGCCATTGCTGCGGAAGGTGTTGCATTCAAAACGGGTATAATTGGCATAGTCTCCAGCACTGTCAAAGCAGAAGCCTGTGCTGTTGTCCTCAAACCAGCAGCCCACCGGGTCGCACCAGTCATCGCCGGTGACCAGCAGGCCGGTGTCCCAGCCGGAGAAGAAACAATTCTCTACCCGGCTCTCGGCGGAGAGGGTGAGCCCCACGCCGGAGCCGCTCCCCCGGAAGTCGATATTCTGGATAAAGGATACCGGCTTTTTCTCCGGGGCGATCACCACCGGTCCGGTAAAGGAGGTGCGCATGTTTTTCTCATCCACGCTGCCGTAAAGGCTGACGCCCCGGCGGCGAATGGTAAGGCCGCCCTGGTAGTGGACCGGGGGCAGGTGGACGTACACCATGGCGGACGGGGAGGCCTCTTCGGCAATTTGGTCCACCAGGGCCTGAAGCTCCTCAATGGTGTCCATGGGGTAGTCCTCCGGGTAGTAGTCCAGGGTCTCCACCTGCTCCAGATAGAGCTTCTGCCGCAGGCGGATGGTGTCCCCGTTTTTCATGTTGAAGGTCCAAACCAGCTCCGCCGGACTGCTCTGGCCGGAGAGATTCACGATAGTCACCAGGGCCACGTCGTCGTCGTAGGACTGGTACATGGGCTGGGAGCAGGTCATGGGGGAGGGGCTGTCCTCCGGCTGGATGAGCTGGGCATAGAAGGTGTCCACCAGTTGGAGGAACATGGGGCTGGCGTTGTGTCCGCTCTCCACGTGGGTGATGAACAGGTTGGAGGCCCGATCATAGGCCACATACTTCTCTGCCTGTACTGTGTATTCCGGCTGGGGACCGGAGGCGTTGTCCTGGAAGGTAAGGTAGAGATGGTAGGAATTGCTGCCGGTGGAATAGACCACCTCGCCGTAGGCGTCGTAGACGTCGGGGGTGACGGCCTGGTACAGCGCCGTTCCCAGCAGAAGCCCGCCTGCCGCCAGCAGCACCAGTCCTGACAGCTGGAGGGCCAGCCGGACCTTCTTCCACCACATGCGGACCGGCACCACAACTTCCCTCCGGGGACGGACAGGCTGGGCGCAGTGGGGACAGAAGGAGGCGTCCTCGGGCAGCGCCGTGCCGCAGTGGGGGCACGGCCTGGTCCTGCCGCTCATGTTACAGGGCCTCCATCAGCCGCAGCACGTTCTTGTACCGCCGCTGGGGGTTGACGTGGGTGCAGCGGTCCACGATACGGCCCATTTTGCCGCTGGCCAGATGCTTGGAGGGGTGCTCGCCGGTGAGCATCACGTTGATGAGGATGCCCAGGGAGTAGATATCGGTGCGGATGTCCGACTGGGACAGACCGTACTGCTCCGGGGCGGCGTAGCCGGTGGTGCCCAGGATCTGGGTGTCGTTGTCGTGCTCCGGCTTATGTAAACGGGCGGCGTCGAAGTCGATGAGCAGGGCCTCCGAGCCACGGAGAATGATGTTCTCCGGCTTTACGTCCCGGTGGACGGCGCCGATGGAGTGGAGCACCCACAGGGCCCGGCACACCTGACTGACGATTTTTTTGGTCTCCTCCGGAGAGAAGAGGGCGCCCTTGAGGAGAAAACCCAGGGTGTCGCCCTCAATAAATTCCTCTAACACCAGGTTTTCCCCATCCCGTTCCGCCACCTCATAGACGGTGGGGAGGTTGGGGCAGGTATAGTCCAGCAGGGCGCGGTATACCTCGGAATTGCCGTAAAAATGCCGCAGAATAAACTTTTGAGCGGTGGTTTTGTGACGGATTAGGTGTACACTGCCCCGGGGGCTCTCCTTCAGAATCCGGACCAGCTGGTACTCCTCCCGCAGCCTATCAGACAGCCAAGTATAAATGGAAATCACCCCAAAATCTGAAACACTATGCAGTGGGCATATTGTATCCTCATACCAAATGTTGTAGATTTAGTATATACGATTTCCAAACAGAAGTCAAAGAGGAGTGAAAAGTGTGGAAGAGAAGAGCACGGACGATCTGAATCAGGAGCTCATGAGCAAGGACGATATTGACTCCTATATTAAGGAAAATCGCTTCTATTTTTCGGATCGGAGCATTTCTGAGCTGCTTAATGCACTCTATGACAAGAAAGACATCTCCAAGGCGGCACTGGCCCGCAAGGCGGGGATGAGTGAGGTATATCTGCACCAGGTGTTCTCCGGGCGGCGGAAGCCCTCCCGTGACAAGCTGCTCTGTCTGTGTGTGGGACTTGGCGCCACATTGGGTGAGACGCAGCGTCTGCTCCGGCAGGCCGCGCTGGCAGAGATCTACCCCAAGAACAAGCGGGACGCTATCATCGGGTTCGGCATCACCCACCAGATGGAGCTGAGCGAAATCAACGACAAGCTCTTCCTTGAAAATGAGAAGACCTTGTTTTAAATCACTGAAATGGCAGGAGGAAGGTTGAAATGAGAAGTAAACGGCTTCTTTCCGTGCTGACAGCAGGCGTGCTCTGCCTGTCACTGCTGCCGTCAGCAGCGCTCGCCGCTGAGAGTATGGATAACTTCAAGGCTGGACGAACCTATGCTGACGGACAGTTCA
Organism: Pseudoflavonifractor sp.; assembly: GCF_050943825.1. NCBI lineage: Bacteria > Bacillati > Bacillota > Clostridia > Eubacteriales > Oscillospiraceae > Pseudoflavonifractor > Pseudoflavonifractor sp. Next base: position 27,964 of record NZ_JBMNPX010000022.1, on the reverse strand, counting down.
CTGACGTGTCGCCGAGCAGCTGGTATGCCGGAAGCGTGGAGTCCGCCTATGAGCTGGGGCTGGTTTCGGGCACCAGCGAGACCACCTTTGATCCCAACGGGAGCATCACCATCGGCTCGGCGCTGGCACTGTCCTGCCGGCTCCACAGCATTTACCACACCGGCACGGCAGATTTTGTCCAGGGCAGCCCCTGGTATCAGGTCTACGTGGATTATGCGGTGGAAAACGGCATCATTGCCGAGGGAAGGTACAGCGATTACAACGCTGCCGCCACCCGCCGGCAGTTTGCGGCCATTCTCGCCCAGGCCCTGCCTGAGAGCGCGCTGACCGCCATCAACGAGATTGATTACGGCGCCATCCCTGATGTGGCCACTGGCAGCTCGGACTATGAGGAGGTCTATACCCTCTACCGGGCAGGCGTACTTACCGGCAGTGACAAGCAGGGCAGCTTCCTGCCTGAGACTACCATTGACCGGGCTTCGGTGGCTACCATCGTGTCCCGCATGGCTCTGCCCGGACAGCGCCAGAGCATTACGCTGACTCCGCCGGTCAAGGAAAACCCGGTGACGGCTGTGACGCTGAGCAAGAGTTCCCTGAGCCTGGAGGTTGGCGGGAGCGCAGCGCTCACCGCGTCTGTGACCCCTGCCGACGCAACTAACAGTGCGCTCACCTGGAGCTCCTCCAACACCGGGGTTGCAACGGTGAGCGGCGGCACAGTTACCGCTGTGGCAGCGGGCAGCACGGTGATTACCGCCCAGACGGCCAACGGTGTGTCCGCCCAGTGCACGGTAACGGTGACAAAGCCTGTCCAGCCTGAGCCCCAGCCCACGACGGGCAGCTACGCCGCATTCCCCGGTGTGCCGGATTTCGGTGCGCTGATGGGCATTGATGCGCTGGTTGACGTTACCGACCCCACGGAAGGCAGCGGAAGCTATTTCTATTCCAGCACTGCGCTCGATCAGGCGGGCCACATGAATGACTTTGCCGACCTCTATGTGCAGGCACTGGTGAGCAGCGGCTTCTATATGCTGGGTGATTTTGAGAACAGCGACGGCGGAACCACACTGATATTTGACAACGGAGTATACAGTGTCATGTTCGGCGTGGTGATTGCAAGCGGAATTCCGGGCATCATGATCGCCATCGTGCCGGCGTGATGGACTGTGAAAGCCTTTTGCCAAAGCGTCAGCTTTTGCAAATAGAAGGAAACAATAAACGCAGAAAAGGAGTAGGTAGCATGAGAAAGAAACGGATTTTATCGTGGATAGCGGCGGGTGCGCTCTGCGTCTCGCTGCTGCCCGGTGCGGCGCTGGCTGCTGAGAGTATGGACAATTTCAAGGCCGAGCGGGAGTATCCGGTAGGCCAGTTTACCGACGTGCAGGCCAACAGCTGGTACGCCGGAAGCGTGGAGAACGCCTATAAGCTGGGCCTGGTGGAGGGCACCAGCAAGACCACCTTCTCTCCCAACGACCCCATCACCATCAGCTCCACTCTGACCCTGGCCTGCCGCCTGTACAGCACCTATTACGGCGACAACGCCGACTTCACCGGCGGCAGCCCCTGGTATCAGCCCTATGTGGACTATGCCATTGACAAGGGCATCATTACCTCCGGCCAGTACAGCGACTACAACGCCAACGCCACCCGCCGGCAGTTTGCCGCCATCATGGCCAAGTCCCTGCCCGCGAGCGCCCTGAAGGCAATCAACACCGTGGAGGACGGCGGCATCCCCGACGTGGCCTCCGGCAGTGCCAACTATAACGACATCTACACCCTCTACCGGGCGGGCATCCTCACCGGCAGCGACAAGGTGGGCACCTTCCTGCCTGAGACCACCATCGACCGGGCCTCTGTGTCCGCCATCCTCTCCCGCATGGCCATGCCCGACCAGCGCCAGTCCATCACCCTGAAGAAGTCGGACGTGGCCGCCACCGGCATTACCCTCAACCGCAACACTCTGACCCTGAAGGCCGGTGAGACCTACCAGCTTACCGCTACCCTGACGCCTGTCAACGCCAGCACCAAGGTGGAGTGGAGTGTCAGCAACAATGTGGTGTCCGTCACAGACGACGGTAAGATCACGGCCAATCGGGGCGGCGCCTGCCTGGTAACCGCTACGGCGGGCAGCGTCAAAGCCCAGTGCTCCGTGACGGTCACCGAGGTGGAGATCACCCGGGTCCGCTTCAGCGATTCCAGAGTGGAGATGACCGAGGGCGAGAGCAGGAAGCTGAACGTATCCCTCACCCCCTCTAACGCCAGCCCCCTCTCCCTTGACTGGACCTCCGACACCCCCAGCGTAGCCACCGTCTCTGAGGATGGCACCGTCACCGCCGTGGGCGAGGGCAGCGCCATTATCACCGCCACGGCGCCCAACGGCCAGGACGATTACTGCTGGGTATATGTGACCAGAAAGGTGGATGTCAAAGTGCCCGTGGTGGGCCGGGAGTACGGCCCCTTCAACTTGACTACCTATTACAGAGACGGCAGAGTGAACGATACCTGGAACATTACATCCTTTGTTGTCAACAGTATTGAGGCTCGCCGGGGCAGCGATAACTATGAGCTGTCTATCAACATCCAGGGCCGGAGCACCTACGACAGCTGCTGGTTTGACCTCTACTTCTATGATGCCAGCGGCCGCCTGCTCGGTGAAAAGACCATCATTGAGAGTGTGAGCGCCAACCGGGATTTCAATATTATTGTAGACACGTATATTGAGTGCGACCTTCTGGACAATGCGGCCCGGATGGAGTTCTATTCTCATGACGGCGATCCCGCCAACTCCGGCGGCTCCAGCTCCGGCGGCAACCAGGGCGGCTCCACCGGCGGCAATGAGGGCGGTTCCACCAGCAGCGGAAACCAGGGAGGTTCTACCACTGAGCAGCCCAGCTACAGCTACGCCGATTACTACGGCTTTGACGGTATCCCGTCCTTTGACAGCTTCAGCCCCAGCTCGACCCGCCATGAGGAGAAATATGTCACCGGCAAGATAGGCGGTTTCAGCTACTACGGAGTGCAGGAGTCCGAGATAAATGCCTACCTCACCGCGCTGGTAAATGAATGCGGCTATACCGAGGGTTCCCAGATTCCTACCGGCGGCTCCACGCTGGTTTCGAGGATTTACACGCGGGGCACCCAGGGCCAGAGTGATTACCGGGAGATCCGGTTCAGCTACATGGACAATATCCCGACCATGGGCGGCGGCAAGGTGGTAATGATCTCCTTCTCCATGGTCCAGCCCACCAACTATTACTAATATTAACGTACGTCAGGCAACAGCGGGCCCCTACCAAAAGGCAGGGGCCCGTTCCTTTTATATGCAAAAAGCGCCGCCCGTCCCGCAGGGGGACAGGCGGCGCTTATACTGCCGGTTTTAATTGGGGAGAAAATTACACCCAACCCTGAGCCATCATGGCGTCGGCGACCTTGATGAAGGCGGCCACGTTGGCGCCCAGGACATAGTCCTCGGGGGTCTTGCCGTACTCCTCGGCGGCGGCGGACATGTTCTTGTAGATGTTGGACATGATATCCTTCAGGCGGCTGTCCACCTCCTCGAAGGTCCAGGACAGACGCAGGCTGTTCTGGCTCATCTCCAGGGCGGAGACGGCCACGCCGCCGGCGTTGGCGGCCTTGCTGGGCACGAACAGGATGCCGGCCTCGGCGAAGGCATCCATGGCCTCCAGGGTGGAAGGCATGTTGGAGCCCTCGGTGACCATCCAGCAGCCATTCTTCAGCAGGCTCTTGGCAGCCTCCAGGTCGATCTCGTTCTGGGTGGCGCAGGGCAGGGCGATGTCGCAGGGAACGGTCCAGATGCCCTGCCAGCCCTCGTGGTACTCGGCCTGGGGATGGGCCTCCACGTACTCGCGGATACGGCCGCGGCGGACCTCCTTGATCTCCTTGATGGTGGCCACGTCCACACCGTTCTTGTCCACGATGTAGCCGTTGGAGTCGCACATGGCGATAACCACGGCGCCCAGCTCGGTGGCCTTCTCAGCGGCGTAGATGGCCACGTTGCCGGAACCGGACACGATGACCTTCTGGCCCTGGAAGCTCTTGCCCTTGTGGGTCAGGACCTCGTTGGCCAGGTACACCACGCCGTAGCCAGTGGCCTGGGTGCGGGCCAGGGAGCCGCCGTAGCTCAGACCCTTGCCGGTGAGCACGCCGCAGTACTGGCCGGTGAGGCGCTTGTACTGGCCGTACAGGTAGCCGATCTCGCGGCCGCCCACGCCGATGTCGCCGGCGGGCACGTCGCAGTCGGGGCCGATGTGGCGGTAGAGCTCAGTCATGAAGCTCTGGCAGAAGCGCATGACCTCGTCGTCGCTCTTGCCCTTGGGGTCGAAGTCGCTGCCGCCCTTGCCGCCGCCGATGGGCAGGCCGGTGAGGGAGTTCTTGAAGATCTGCTCGAAGCCCAGGAACTTCATGACGCTCTGGTTGACAGTGGGGTGGAAGCGCAGGCCGCCCTTGTAGGGGCCGATGGCGCTGTTGAACTGGACGCGGAAGCCGCGGTTGACCTGATACTCGCCCTTGTCATCAATCCAGGGCACACGGAAGGTGATGATCCGCTCGGGCTCGACCATCCGCTCCAGGATCTTGGCCTTCTGATACTCGGGGCGGCGCTCCACGATGGGGCGCAGGGAGTTGAGCACCTCAGTGGCGGTCTGCAGGAACTCCGGCTCGTGGGGATTCTTCGCCTTGACGTCAGCCAGTACCTGATTCACATAATCCATGATGTTTACCTCCTGATCTGGTAGAGCGGCTTCCTTAAATATATATATAAGCCACATCTATGAGATATATCTGCGGTTGCTCGGGGGGACACCCTCCGCCGGACGGGACTGGAGGGCACGGCCCTGCGCACTACATTGGCATAAGTATACTGTCTTACCCCCGGTATCTGTCAATAGTTTTTTGCAGGATTTTTCAAAAAACTTGCGTAAAAAAACCGTTCCGTCCGTAAGAATCCGCCCGTGAGAGAGAAAAGGGGCAAGATTTGTCTTTCAGGACTGCACTAATCAGAATAAATTAATGAATGCGGTGATCTCGGAAAACAGCTTCTTGCTCTGGTTCCAGATAAGACAGACGCGGGGGCTGAAATTCAGATCCTCCAGGTGGCGGATGACCAGTGACGAATCGGTATTGATGACGGCAGATGTATATGGCGCGATGGCGATACCGATGCCTGCCTGGGTCCAGCTCAGGGAGGACTGAATCCCGTCGTTTTCACATATGATGTGGGGAGTGAAGCCGTGCTTCCGGCAGGCGGTGACCAGCATCTCGCGATAACGCCGGTGCGTGACCAGCGGCTTGCCCTGCAGCTCCTCCAGCGGAATGGCATTTCCGGTGTTCCCCTCAAAGAAATAGGGCTTGGCCAGAGCGACAAAGTGGTCGGCCTCTCCCGGAGGGAGCACGGTGTTGCGGATTGGCACCACGTGGAAGGACGTTACATTAAAAGGTTCACGCACAAAACCGATGTCCGCCTCATTTTCCCGCAGGGCGGCCAGCACGGACTCGGTGGGGCCCTCCACAACCTGAAAGTTCACATAGGGATAGTCGCTGCAGAAGTGGGCAATCTTCTCCGGGAGAATCTGGCTGTTAATGGAACCGATGGTGGCGATGCGGATAAGCATGTGTTTTTCCTGGGAAATAAGCTGAATATCCCTGGAAGTCTCCTCCAGCAGGGCGAGGATAGCCTGGGCACGCTCACGCAGGAGAATTCCGGCCGGCGTAATCTCCAGATGACGCTTGTCACGGATGAAAAGGGGGGAGCCAAGTTCATCCTCCAACAGCTTGAGCTGAAGGCTGACAGGCGGCTGTGATACATTTAAACTTTGGGCAGCCCGGGTTACGCTGCCCATCTTGGCGATTTCCAGGAAATATTCCAATTGTTTTAGCGTCATTGCACAAATCAGCTCCCTGATAATCAGCCTAACCGAACAAAAGTCATATATAAAAAATATATAATATCAATGTTTTAGAAGTATAAAAGTATTTGTCATGTCATAGGAAGAATGTTATAATATAGGCAATGAGGGGGACGGAGTTTTCATTGAAAATGCCCTGCTGTCTCTGCTGCCCTCTTTTTTCAGATAAGAAATATGAAAGATATAGAACGGAAAAAAGGAATTTTGTCAAATTATATTATATTATAAATATATAAAATGTAAAAAGCAAGACGTTCAAGCAAAAAAGTTGAAAATTTTGTACTGGCAATGAAGCGACGCCCTTTTTGGTTGCGAAACGTATTCCCCAGATACGTTTTTCAATAACAGCCGGCGACAGGGGCGGATACGGTGCGCACCGTGCCGCCCCACTCTCAGAAATCCCCACCTACCGAACATGATATGAGAGGGAGGAAAAGTATGACCGAGCAGAAAAATACGCAAGAACTGACTGGCATTAGGAAGTACTTCAAGGAACAGAACATCGAAATCTCCTGGAACCGGATTGGCATCCAGGCCCTGGGCGGCATGGCTCACGGCTTGTTTGCCTCGCTCCTCATCGGCACCATCATCAACACCGTTGGTACCTTTATCCCGGGTGTAGTCGGCGAGTTCCTGATGAGCATCTCCGGGCAGACCTCCGCCGTACAAGGTGCGGCCATGGCTCTGGCCATCGGCTATGCCGTCAAGTGCGATCCCTACGTCCTCTATTCCCTGGCCACAGTCGGCTACGCCACCAACACCCTGGGCGGCGCCGGCGGTCCTCTGGCCGTGTACTTCGTCACCCTGATTGCCATCTTCTTCGGCAAGCTGGTCTCCAAGCGTACTCCTGTCGACCTGATTGTTACCCCGGCTGTCACCATCATTGTCGGCGTCCTGGTAGCACAGTTCCTGGCCCCGTCGATTGGTGCGTTCGCCTCCTGGCTGGGCACCATCATCATGTGGGCCACCGAGCAGCAGCCCTTCTTCATGGGCATTCTGGTGTCTGTGATTGTTGGTATCGTCCTGACTCTCCCCATCAGCTCCGCTGCTGTCTGCGCGGCGCTGAGCCTGACCGGTCTGGCCGGCGGCGCCGCTGTGGCTGGCTGCTGCGCTCAGATGGTGGGCTTTGCCGTGTGTACTTATCGTGAGAACAAGATGAACGGCCTGGTCTCCATCGGCCTGGGCACCTCCATGCTGCTGGTTCCCAACCTGATGAGCAAGCCAATCCTGTGGCTGCCGCCCACGCTGGCCGCCGCTGTGACCGGTCCTATCGCCACCTGCATCTTCAACCTGCAGATGAACGGCTCGCCCATCTCCTCTGGTATGGGCACCAGCGGTCTGGTGGGTCCCATCGGCGTTGTTACCGGCTGGTTCACTCCCTCTGAGGCGGCCCTGAACGCCGGCGCTTCCGCCATTGCCCCTGGCGCGATGGACTGGATTGGCCTGGTTCTGATCTGCTTCGTGCTTCCTGCCGCGCTGGCGCTGCTCTTCTCCGAGATTATGCGCAAGCAGGGCTGGATCAAGGAAGGCGACTATAAGCTGGCCTGATTCAGGGGTGTCCCGGACGGCTACATATTCTAACCGCAGCCGGGGCGCCCAGCAAAACGGGCGCCCCGGCTGATATATCAGGGCCAATGCCCTGCTCTTTAGGCGATACACGCTCCTGGCGGAGGCCATAGCCGATGACCGGAGCGGTAGAGCAATACAAACCCCGCATGTCATGAAAAAGGTAAAACGCCGATTTAGCACCGGCTAAAAGATGAAAGGAGTTTTTCACAATGAGCATGACAGTCATTAAGAACATCGGCACCATTCTCAGCGGTGACATCAACAAGCCTGTTCTTGAGGGTGACACCATCCTGATCGCTGACGGCAAGATTAAGGCCATCGGCGGCGACGCCCTGGCTGCTATCTCCACTGCTGAGATCGCTGCCGAGGTGGAGCAGGGCACTGTCATCGACGCCGCCGGCGCCACTGTCGCCCCCGGCCTGTTCGACACTCACGTCCATACCAGCCTGGGCGATTATGCTCACCGCCAGTTTGCCAGCAACTTCATCGAGGGCGAGCTCCACGGCGGCGTGACCACCATCATCTCCGCCGGCGAGTGCCACACCCCCGGCCGTCCCAAGGATCCCGCCGGCACCAAGGCTCTGGCCATCCTGGCTCACAAGTCCTTCGCGGCCCTCAAGCCCGGCGGCGTGAAGGTCCACGGCGGCAGCGTCATCCTGGAGAAGGGCCTGGTTGAGGCCGACTTCGCCGAGATGGCCAAGGAAGGCGTCTGGACCGTCGGTGAGATCGGCCTGGGCAGCGTGAAGCAGCCCGAGGATGCCGCTCCCATGGTCGAGTGGGCTCACAAGTACGGCATGAAGGTCCAGATGCACACCGGCGGCACCTCCATCCCCGGCTCCTCCACCGTCACCGCCGAGCAGGTCATGGCCACCAAGCCCGACGTCATCTCCCACATCAACGGCGGCCCCACCGCCATCCCCCTGCACGAGGTGGACAAGCTGATGGACGAGACCGACTTCGCCATGGAGATCGTCCAGTGCGGCAACCCCAAGGTCACTGACTACGTCGCCCGCCGCGCCCAGGAGAAGGGCCAGCTGGGCCGCATCATCTTCGGTAACGACGCCCCCTCCGGCACCGGCATCATCCCCCTGGGCATCCTGCGCAACATCTGCCAGGTGGCTTCCGTGTCCGGCATCCCCGGCGAGATCGCTGTCTGCATGGCCACCGGTAACGCTGCCCGTGTGTATGACAAGCTGAACACCGGTATGATCGAAGTGGGCCGCGAGGCCGACCTCATCTTCCTGGACGCCCCCATGGGCTCCGTGGCCAACACCGCCGTCGAGGCTTTCGAGTGCGGCGATATCCCCGGCCTGAGCATCATCATGGTGGACGGCGTCGTTAAGGCTGCCAAGAGCCGCAACACGCCTCCCTGCAAGCGCGCTGCCAAGGTCCTGTAATCGAACCGAATTGACACAAGCCTGCCGCCCGGCAGAGGGTATACGGGCGGCAGGCCTATGATACAGAGGAGGCTCAACAATTCATGGTCATTGTGAACCTGGAAGCCTGTAAGGGCTGCATGATCTGCGAGAAAAACTGCCCCCTGGACGCTGTCCACGTTGTGGAGCGCAAGGCGGTTGTGGATGCCGAGAAGTGCTGCGAGTGCGGCGTGTGCACCCGCGTGTGTAAGTTCGGCGCCATCTCCAAGCCCGCTGCGATGAGCGAGAACTGCGCCATCTGCTCCCACTGCTCTGTGCAGTGCCGTGTGCCTCTGGGCCACACCGGCGCCTGCAAGCGCTACACCAATGTCAACGGTGAGCTGGTGCGCAACCGCAAGCTGGAGATCACCCCCAGCAGCGATGTGGTCTATCCCGACAAGCGCCTGGAAGGCCCCATCACCACCGCCGTGGGCGCCGGAACCAACTATCCCTGCATCCGTCCCGCGCCCCACATCGTCTCCGAGGTCCGGGACGGCGTGGAAGTGGTGACCGTAGTCACTGAGGCTCCCCTGAGCTACTCCGCCGTTGTGGTCAAGCTGGACACCAACACCTACATCGGCGAGGAAGGCGACCCCGTCTACCGTGACGGCAAGCTGGTGGGCATGGTCAACACCGAGGAGTACGGCTCCAAGATGATCGCTGTGGGCGGCGCCAACAAGCTGACCGGCCCCGACGGCTTCATCGTGGCCCGCACCATCACCGAGCTGGCCAACGGCGAGCAGGTGGAGCTGTCTGTCAACAAGAAGATCAAGGTTGTCGTGCAGCAGGGCAAGCCCCCCATCATCAACGGCGTGCAGGAGTCCAAGATGCGCATCGGCTGCGGCAGCGCTACCGTGGGCCTGTTTGCCAAGAAGATGAAGGAAGCCGTTGACGAGTGCATCGTCATCGACCACCACGTGGTGGGCCTGTTCACCGAGCACCTGGCCGGCGCCGACGTGGGCATGGAGTGGTCCGGCGTGATCCCCAACGCCCGCAAGTCCTCCCGCGGCCGTTACTTCGGCGAGCACGGCACCGGCATCGGCGGTACCACCATCGAGACTCCCCGCGACGCCATCAAGAGCGTGGATATGACCCGCGCCCACGCCGGCATGCAGATCCTGGTGCTCAACACCACCGGTGAGATCCGCGCCCTCTTTGAGGTCCAGGCCGACGGCGACGTGAAGGAAATCCCCATGACCGACAAGGCTACCGCCCTGGCGGACGATATCATGAACAACTGCGAGCAGTCCCTGACCAGCGTCATGTACACCGGCGGCACCGGCGGCAGCGCCCGGGGCGGCGTCTGCTCCAAGCCTCTGGCCATCACCAAGGCCGTCCATGAGGGCAAGGCTGTCCTCACCATCGGCGGCGCTCCCGCTTACATCCTGCCCGGCGGCGGCATCGACTTCATCGTGGACGCCGGCAAGATGGTCAACCACGGCGTGACCTGGGTTCCCACCCCCGCCACCGTGGCTCCCGTGGAGTACACCATGACCAAGGCCGACTATGACGCCATCGGCGGTCATATGAACTGCGTCAAGCCCATTGACGAGCTCCGCAAGGAGATCGGCGAGTAAATTAAGCCATGGATGACGAGCAGATGAGAGAGCTGGCACCGGGCCGGGTCTTCTTTGACTACGGTCCCGTGTCCATGGTGGTCACCGCCGAGCGGAGCGGGGAGGGGGACACGGAGCTGTGCCGCTCCGCCTTCCCCGTGATTGACAACTGCCTGAAGGACCTCAGGCCGTCCCTGGAGATGCTCCGGCGCTACCCGCCCCAGGTGGAGCTGGCGGCGCTGTCGGGCGCGGGACGGACCATGGCTCAGGCGGTGCTGGCCACCGGCGATCCCTGGCTCACCCCCATGGCGGCTGTGGCCGGCACTGTGGCCGACACCGTGGCCGACTATCTCTGGGAGCAGGGCGCCACCAAGGTGGCAGCCAACAACGGCGGCGACGTGGCCATCCGGCTGGCTCCGGGAGAAAAACTGGGGCTGGGCGTGCTGTTTGACATGTCCAAGCCGGGCGGTGTGGACCAGGTGTTCCGTCTCAAGCCCGAGCACGGGGTGGGCGGTGTTGCTACCAGCGGCCTGGGCGGCCGCAGCCTGACCACCGGCATCGCCAGCGGCGTCACGGTCTTTTCCAGCCGCTGCGCCATGGCTGATGCCCTGGCAACCCTGCTGGCCGACCGCTCCTATATCGACTCGCCCGCCGTCCATACCTGCCTGGCAGGTGAGCTGGACCCGGACAGCGACATCGCAGACCTGCGGGTCGTGACCGGTGTGGGACCTCTGAGCGAGGAGGAGAAGCTCACGGCGCTGAGACAGGTGGTGGCCGAAGCCAGAAAACAATACGAAAAGGGCGGCCTGCTGGCCTGCGTGGCTACTGTGCAGGGCATGACCACCCTGTTTGACCCCAAAGGTATCCTGAAGGGGCCGAATATCATGAAAAATCCTCAATAACCAATATATAAGGAGTGTATTGTCATGAAAGAGCCCAAAATCCGCAAGATCGTAACCAACCTGGAAGAGGTCTTCTATGAGGGCGGCGCTGATATGCCCGTCGAGAACGGCGAGAAGAAGTCCATCAAGACCGTCTCCGTGGCTGCCGTTATCAAGAACCCCTATGCCGGCAAGTGGCAGGAGGACCTGAGCGAGCTGACCGAGTACGGCGAGTACCTGGGCGACCTGCTGGCCCGCAAGGGTGCCGAGCTGCTGGGCGCTGAGAACGTTGAGACCTACGGCAAGGGCTGCATCGTGGGCACCGACGGCGAGCTGGAGCATTCCTCCGCTATGCTGCACCCCAAGGCCGGCAAGCCCATCCGTGCGGCCATCGGCGGCGGCAAGTCCATCATCCCCTCCAACGAGAAGGTCGGCGGCGTCGGCGCTTCCCTGGACATCTCCCTGCACTTCAAGGATGCCGCCTTCGTGCGTACCCACTACGGCTCCTTCGAGGTCCGTGTGCCCGATGCCCCCAAGGCTGACGAGATCGTCATGGCCGTTGTCCTGGCCGACGGTGGCCGTCCCCACGCCACTGTGAACGGCGTCGGCCGTATCGGCGGCCTGCAGAAGTCCGAGGCCAAGTGCGAGGACGGCATGCACTAAGCTGCTGCAGCGAATCTGACAGAGACTTGAAAAAAGGCCCCCGACCGACCCAATGGCGCTGGTCGGGGGCCTTTTCCAAGACGAAATTCAAAACGGAATGGCGATATTGAACATGAGAGAAGAAATCCGTTCAGACCGTTGAGAATGCCGGTCCCCCCGGCAGAATCCGGTTTCAAACTGGGGAACCATCGTTCCCAACGGTCTGAACACAGCTTAAAAACAGCTGACCTGAAAAGGAAACAATAAATCGAGACAGAATGGAGTGCATGAAAATGAAGATTGGTTTCATCGGTCTTGGCGCAATGGGTAAGCCCATGGCCAGCAATCTGCTGAGCGCCGGCTATGAGGTCCACGCCTTTGACGTGGTGGAAGCCGCCGTGAAGGAGATGGAGGGCAAGGGTGCCATCGGCCATTCCTCCGCCAGTGAGATGGCCGGCCATGTGGATGTGATCATCTGCTCCCTGCCCAATGCCAAGATCGTGGAAGGCGTTATGTGCGGCGAGAACGGCGTGCTGGATAAGTGCAAGGAAGGCGCCGTTATCATCGATATGAGCTCTGTCGCTCCCAACAGCACCCGGGCCATGGCCAAGAAGGCTGAGGCCAAGGGCGTGCATTACATCGACGCTCCCGTCAGCGGCGGCGTGTCCGGCGCTGCTGCCGGCACCCTGACCATCATGGTGGGCGCTGACGACGAGACCTTCAACAAGGTCAAGCCCGTCTTCGACGTGCTGGGCAAGAATATCTACCACGTCGGCGAGGTCGGCGGCGGCGACGCCATCAAGATGGTCAACAACCTGCTGCTGGGCTGCAACATGGCTGCCCTGGCTGAGGCCCTGACCCTGGGCGTGAAGTGCGGCCTGTCCGTGGAGACCATGAAGGAGGTCATCTCCGTGTCCTCCGGCCGCAGCTACGCCCTGGACGCCAAGCTGGAGAAGTTCATCATGGCCGGCCAGTTCAACGGCGGCTTCGCGGTTGACCTGCAGTACAAGGACCTGGGCCTGGCTCTGGAGGCCTCCCGCGACGAGAAGGTGCCCCTGCCCATGACCGCCGCTGCCGTCCAGGTGTATGAGATGGCCCGCGCCAAGGGCCAGGGCCGCGAGGATATGTCCTCCGTGGTCAAGGTCTGGGAAGATATGACCGGTGCAAAGATCCACGGCGAGGCCGAGAAAGGAGCCTGAACTGATGAAGCCCTTTACTTATCACGCCCCCACCACAGTGGCTGAAGCTGTGGAAATGCTGGACAAGTACCAGAGCAGCTGCGCTGTGGTCGCCGGCGGTACTGACGTTGTCATCGAGCTCAACGAGCGCCACAAGACCCCCGAGCACGTCATCAGCATCAGCAAGCTGGACGAGCTGCGCTATGTGAAGGAAGAGGACGGCATGGTGAAGATCGGCGCCCTCACCACCTTCACCGACCTGGAGAACAACCCCTATGTGAAGGAGAAGCTGCCCGCTCTGTACGAGACCGCTATCCACGTGGGTTCTCCCCAGATCCGGAATCTGGGCACCATCGGCGGCAACGTGGTCAACGCCTCCGTGGCCGGCGACTCCCCCACGACCCTGGTGACCCTGGGTGCCTCTGTGGTGCTGCGCAGCGCCAAGGGCGAGCGCATCATGACCATCGAGGACTTCAACAAGGGCCCCGGCAACTGCGCCATCCGGCCCGACGAGCTGATGGTCGAGGCCCGTTTCCCCGTCATCGGCCCCGATGAGGCCGTTGGCTACTTCAAGATCGGCAAGCGTAAGTCCCTGGCTATCGTGGTGCTGGCTGTCAGCATCTACGTCAAGCGCACCGCCGACAACAAGGTGGAGGACTGCCGCGTGGTCCTGGGCGCCGTGAGCAAGCACCCCATGCGCTCCCCCGAGCTGGAGGCGCTCCTCAAGGGTAAGTCTCTGGAGGCCGGCGTGCTGTATGATACCCTGCCCGCCTTTACCGATGCCGTCCAGGCCGCCATTCCCACCCGTCCCTCCGTTGTCTACAAGCGTGAGGGCGTCCGCGGCGCGGCCCGCCGGTGCTATGACCAGATTCTCAGCCAGCTGGGCCTGGCCTGAGCAGGAGGTATCCGAATGATGGAACAGATTCGTATTAATTTTAACCTGAACGGCCACGACGTCTCCGTCATGGCTGACCCCAATAAGCGCCTGGTGGACTTCCTGCGGGAGGACATGGGCCTGACCAGCGTGAAGGAAGGCTGCGGCGAGGGCGAGTGCGGTGCCTGCACCGTCATCTACAACGGCAATGCCGTCACCTCTTGCCTGATGCTGGCCGGCCAGGTGGACGGCGGCAGCGTCATCACCCTGGAGGGCGTGACCAAGGAGGACGGCAGCCTGGACGTGATCCAGCAGGCTTTCGTGGACGCCGGCGCTGTCCAGTGCGGCTACTGCACCCCCGGCATGGTCCTGTCCGCCAAGGCCCTGCTGGACAAGAACCCCCATGCCACCAAGGCTGAGATTCAGCGCGCCATGTCCGGCAACCTCTGCCGCTGCACTGGCTACACCAAGATTGTGAAGGCCGTGGAGATGGCCCGCGACGCGAAGGGAGGCACTGAGGCATGAAACCTGAGACCGCTGTGAAGGAGAAGAGCAATCTGATCGTCTCCACCGCCAACAAGAACGAGTACTCCGTCCTGGGCAAGAGCGTGATCAAAAAGGATACCATGGAGAAGATCACCGGTACCGCCAAGTTCGCTGCCGACATGGAAATGCCCAACATGCTCTACGGCGGCGTGTTCCGCAGCACCATCTGCCATGGTGTCATCAAGAGCTTCGACGCTTCCGCCGCCCTGGCCATCCCCGGTGTTGTGACCGTCCGCACCTCCAAGGACATCCCCGGCAAGAACCGCATCGGCATCATCATCAAGGATGAGCCCATCCTGGTGGATGACAAGATCCGCCGCTACGGCGATGCCATCGCCGTGGTGGCCGCCGAGACCCCTGAGCTGGTTCAGGAGGCTCTGGACGCCATCAAGGTGGAGTACGAGGAGTATGAGCCGGTGCTGAGCATGGAGCGGGCCGCCGAGGCTGACGCCCCCATTGTCCACGGCACCACCAATGTCCACCAGAAGAAGCACCTGGAGCACGGCAACGTGGACGAGGCCTTCAAGCAGTGCGACATCATCATCGAGAACGACTACGAGACCCCCATGCTCTCCCACATGTTCATTGAGCCTGACGCGGGTATCGCTACTTATGAGAACGGCATCATGACCGTTTACTGCTCCACCCAGAACCCCCACTATGACCGCGGCGAGATCGCCGGCATGCTGGGCTTCCCCCAGAACCGGGTGTCCACCATTCAGGTCACCACCGGCGGCGGCTTCGGCGGCAAGCTGGACATCTCCGTCCAGTGCCATGCGGCTCTGCTGTCCTACTACACTGGCCGCCCCGTGAAGATCGTCCGCTCCCGTCTGGAGTCCACCATGGTCTCCTCCAAGCGCCACCCCATGAAGATGCACTACAAGACCGGCGCTACCAAGGACGGTAAGATCCTGGCCGTTGAGGCCACCCTGCTGGGCGACACCGGCGCCTACGCCTCCTACGGCCCCGCTGTTATCACCCGCGCCGTGGTGCACGCTGCCGGCCCCTACGAGGTGCCCAACGTGCGCATTGACGCCACCTTCTACTACACCAATAATCCCATGGCCGGCGCCTTCCGCGGATTCGGTGTGCCCCAGGTAGCCACCGCCCACGAGGGTCAGATGAACGCTCTGGCCAAGGCCCTGAACATGGACCCCATCGACATCCGTATCCTCAACGCCCACCGGCCCGGCAGCGTCACCCCCACCGGCCAGGTGCTGGGCGAGGACGTAGGCTTCATCCAGTGCCTGGAGGCCGCCAAGGCCAAGGCCAAGGAGGTCCTGCCTCCCTGCGAGCCCTCCGCGCCCAACAAGCGCCGTGGCCGCGGCTACGGCTGCATGTACTACGGCATCGGCAACACCGGCCTGCCCAACCCCGCCGGCGCCTTCATCGAGGTGCTGCCTGACGCCAGCGTCAACCTGATGGTGGGCTGCGCCGATATCGGCCAGGGCTCCACCTCCGCCATGGCTCAGATTGCCGCCGAGGAGCTGGGCCTGGAGTACGAGGACGTCCGCGTCACGCCCGCCAACACCCAGGTCACCCCCGAGGGCGGCGCCACCTCCGCCAGCCGTCAGACCTTCATCTCCGGCTCCGCCACCATGCTGGCTGCCCGGATGGCTAAGAAGACCCTGGCCGAGGTTGCCTCCAAGTTCCTCAACGTGCCCGAGGAGAAGCTCATCTTCAAGCATCGTGAGGTTTACTCCGCTGACGATGCCAGCGTGAAGATGACCTACATCGAGCTGATGAACGAGATGAAGCGCCTGGGCAAGCTGGCTCTGGGCTGCGGCGCTTACAACCCCAGAACCACCGGCCTGAACCCCGACAACATGTTCGGTATCCCCTTCGAGGTCTACTCCTACGCCGCCACCATCGTGGACCTGGAGGTGGACGTGGAGACCGGCTTGGTGGACGTGCTCAACGTCATCTCCGCTCACGACGTGGGTACCGCCGTCAACAAGCAGGCCGTTGAGGGCCAGATTGAGGGCGGCGTGGCCATGGGTATCGGCTTCGCCCTGCTGGAGAAGATCGAGACCAAGAACGGCAAGATCACCAACCCCGTGTTCTCCAAGTACCTGCTGGCCACCGCCATGGACGTGCCCGAGATCTACCCCATCGTGGTGGAGAGCGGCACCGGCGAGACCGGCCCCTTCGGCGCCAAGGGCGTGGGCGAGCCCGCTCTGATCCCCACCATCCCCGCCACCGCGGACGCCGTGGAGAACGCGCTGAATATCCGCTTCGGCAAGCTGCCCATCCAGCACCTGGACATCATGCGGGAGCTCTATAAGAAATAAGCACGGAGGTTTTTCCATGAACTGCATTGAAAAATACCTTGCCAGAGCTGCCGGGGTGGAGGAGGCTCATGCGGGCGACGACCTGTCCTGCCGTGTGAGCTACGTGGCGGCCCACGACGTGACCGCCCCCATCGCCATCAAGATGTTCCGGGAAATCGGGGTCAAAAAGGTTTTTGACCCCGACCGGGTGGTCCTGATTGTGGACCACATCTACCCCGCCGCCACCGAGAAGGCCCGCAACAGCGTGTGGGCCATGGACGACTTCGCCAAGGAGTTCGGCGTCCACCTCTATCACCGGGGAGAGGGCGTTATCCACCAGCTGATGTACGAGAAGCACCGGGCCAACCCCGGCGACCTCATCGCCATCGCTGACTCCCACACCGGCACCTGCGGCGGCTACGGCGTCATGGGCGTGGGCGTGGGCTCCACCGAGCTGGCCGCCGCCATGGCCACCGGCAAGCTGGACCTGGAGGTCCCCCAGGTGGTTCAGATCCACCTGACCGGCAAGAAGCCCGCCAACGTGTTCGGTAAGGACCTGATCCTGTACCTGGGCAGCGTCTTCGGCACCGACTACCTGGTGGACAAGGCCCTCCTCTTCACCGGCGAGGGCATCGAGGACTTCTCCGTTGCCGAGCGCATGACCGTGTGCAACATGGGCATTGAGATCGGCAGCATGATCACCATCTTCGGCACCACCGCCCTGGAGCCGGACACCGCCGAGGTGCGCGAGGTGAACCTGAGCGAGCTGGAGCCCCAGATCGCCCGGCCCTTCTCTCCCGCCAACGTGGTCCCCGTCCGCGAGGTGGCCGGCACTCCCGTCACCCAGGTGGTGGTGGGCTCCTGCACCAACGGCCGCATCAACGATATGGAGCAGGTGGCCAAGGCCTTTAAGGGCAAGAAGGTCCACCCCGACGTGAACACCCTCATCGTCCCCGCCTCCCGCGACGTGTTGGACGAGATGGAGAAGCGCGGCTGGTGCAAGATCATCCGGGACGCCGGCGCTACCGTGCTCAATCCCGGCTGCGGCCCCTGCTTCGGCGCCCATGAGGGCCTGACCAGCGAGCGGGACGTGGTGGTCTCCACCACCAACCGCAACTTCCCCGGCCGTATGGGCAGCATGAAGGCCAACATCTACCTGGCCTCTCCCGCCACCGCCGCGGCCACTGCCCTGGCGGGCAAAATCACCGTTCCGGAGGTGGAGGACTGACATGAATACCATTAAGGGCAGAGTCATCGTCCTGGGCGACGATGTGGACACCGATCAGATTCTCCCCGGATACGCCATGGCCGAGCCCATGGATCAGCTGGGCAACTTCGCTATGGCCGGTCTGGCCGGCCTGGACTTCAAGTCCGTGTTCCAGCCTGGGGACATTATCGTGGCCGGACGCAACTTTGGCTGCGGCTCCTCCCGTGAGCAGGCCCCCATCGCCCTCAAGCAGGTGGGTGTGGCTCTGGTCATCGCCAAGGGCTTCGCCCGCATCTTCCGCCGCAACTCCATCAACATCGGCATGCCCGTGTGGGTGGCCGATGTGGCCGACGAGCTGAAGACCGGCGACGTCATCGAGGCCGACCTGGAGAAGGGCACCGTCACCGTCAACGGTGAGGTCAAGCAGTTTAACCCCCTGTCCGAGAACGTGCGCAAGACCCTGGAGTACGGCGGCCTGATCCCCCGTGTCCGGGCCGAGCTGGGCATCGAGGGCTAATCAAATACCCGACCGGCCCTGCCCACAGGTGGGGCAGGGCCGGTGCTGTTGGACTGACAGAGAAGTTAAAATCGGGAAACAAGGTGATATAATGAAAGACCCGCAGGAGAGAACAAAAAAGATCATTAAGGAAGACATCGAGACTATCCGTGCCTATGCTGACTGCTTCGGCGTGGAGATGCCCGACCTGGACGAGAACGGCGAGGTCGTGGGCCTGCCTGGCCCCTATCCCCGCGAGGTGGCCGGCGTTGTCCGCAGCGGCTACCGTATCTATGAGCTGGGCCAGAAGGCCCTGGAGACCGGCGTGCCCTGCCTGAACCCCATCCTGGGCCGCAACACCGCCGAGGAGACCTGGAAGGAATCCTGCGACATCTATAAGTATGCCGACATGTACAACGACACCATCTTCCAGTTCGTCCACTCCGAGGCCACCCGTCACATCGACCCCCTGAAGGGCCGCGAGCTCATCGAGCAGTCCCGCGGCAAGGGCGGCATCACCCCCAAGGGTGAGCGTGAGTTCATCCAGATGGGCGGCGGCGCCAAGCACCCCGTGCGTATCAACGCCACCGGCGATACCGCTCACATCAACATCCTGAATGCCCTCATCGCCGGCTTTGACGGCACCGATATCGGCCCCGTCATCCACGTCCACTTCGGCGGCCGCGGCATCCACGACTTCCGCACCAAGGTGGTCAACGGCTACAAGGCCATTCAGATCTGCGGCGAGAACAAGATCTTCGCCCAGCTGGACACCCACAAGCACATCAACAACATTGGCGGCACCGACGGTATGGCCATCGCCATGTGCCTTCTGAGCGAGGGCCTGGCGGTCCACGGCGGCCTGCCCTGGGAGCTGAGCGGCATCCAGATGAACGTGGGCGGCAACAACCTGTACCGCGACCTGGCCATCATGCGTGCTTTCCGCCACAACATGCTCTCCAAGAGCCTGATCGTGGTGCCCGAGACCTTCCAGAGCCCTCCGGGCAACCTGGTGGCCGAGCAGGCTCACTTCGCCCGTATGGCCATCTCCGCCAAGCTGGGCGGCGCCAACTTCTACCGTCCCAAGGCCGCCGAGAGCGTGGGCATCCCCACCGGCGACTCCATGGGCCAGGCTGTCTGGGCCAGCGAGGACGTGTTCCGCCGCACCTACAACCCCGGCATTGAGTCCCCCAAGATTGACGAGTACGAGGCCATGATGATGGACGAGGCCTTCGCTGTGCTGGAGGCCGTGCTCCACCTGCCCTCCCGCAGCCTGAAGCCCGGCTGCCTGACCGAGGACTTCTGGCGTCAGTGGACCGACGAGCAGCTCATCGACCTCATCGTCGAGGGCGGCAAGAGCGGCATGATGGATACCCCCCGTGCCGGCGGCTGGGACCTGAAGCGGTTCGTCAAGACAAACCGCGACCCCGACGGCATCACCCGCTATGTTGAGGGCTACACTCCCCTGGGCGTGGATCCCACCCGCTGCCCCATCACCAAGGAGCATGTCACCGTCCATATTGAGAAGCCCCCCACGCGGAAGGAGAAGATCGTGCTGGCTACCGTGGGCGCCGACGCCCACGTCAACGGCATCAACACCATCCGCGAGACCTTCCAGGACGCCGGCTTTGAGGTCATCTACCTGCGCGGCATGAACCTGCCCGAGACCGTGGCCGAGGTCGCCGCCGAGGCCAACGCCGACGCCGTGGGCGTGAGCAACCTGCTGGGTCTGGGCGTCACCCTGTTCCCCCGTGTGGAGGCCCGTCTGAAGGAGCTGGGCATCCGGGACAAGATGGTGGTCTGGGCCGGTGGCCGTATCGCCGAGAAGGAAGAGGAGCACAAGTACTACGAGGACAAGATCGCCAAGGAGGGCGTGGGCTTCATGGGCGTGGACGCCTTCTTCGGCCCCGACTCCACTCCCGAGCAGTGCCTGGAGACCATCACCAAGCTCATCGAGGAGAAGCATAAGTAAATTTTCCGTTCTCCCCGGCGGGGCGTTCCCGCCGGGGGAGCGGCAGTACAGCGAACAAGCCGTATGTAGGAGGTAATCATCATGGATCAGTTCAGAATCCCTTGCGTCATCATGCGCGCCGGAACCAGCAAGGGCATTTTCCTGAAGGAGAACGATCTGCCCGCGCCCGGTCCCGAGCGTGACAAGGTCATCCTGGGCATCTTCGGTTCTCCCGACAAGCGTCAGATCGACGGCCTGGCCGGCGCCGATCCCCTGACCAGCAAGCTGGCTGTCATCGGCCCCGGCTCCGTGCCCGGCGCCGACGTGGACTACACCTTTGCCCAGGTGTCCATCACCGACGCCAAGGTGGACTGGAACGGCAACTGCGGCAACATCTCCTCCGGTGTCGCTCCCTTCGCCATCGACGAGTCCATCGTCCGCTGCCATGAGGGCCTCAACGAGGTCACCATCTGGCAGACCAACACCCAGAAGCTGATGAAGTCCTACGTCATGGTGGAGAACGGCAAGGCCAAGGTCACCGGCGACGCCGAGATTGCCGGCGTGCCCGGCACCGCCGCCCCCATTCAGATGGATATGTCCGGCACTGCCGGCGCCGCCACCGGCAAGCTGCTGCCCACCGGCAACCCCGTGGACGTCATCGGGACCAGCCGCGGCCCCATCGAGGCCTCCATCGTCGACTGCGCCAACCCCGTGATCTTCGTCCGCGCTGAGAGCGTCGGCATGAAGGGCACCGAGGATCAGCAGGAGATCGACGGCAACCCCGAGCTACTGAAGTACCTGGAGGAGATCCGCGGCATCGCCTGCGTCAAGTGCGGCATGGCCAAGGACCTGGAGGACGCCACCAAGAATTCCCCCGCCTTCCCCATGGTCGCCTTCATCACCGAGGCTCAGGATTACTACTATCCCCCCGAGAACAGGACCATCAAGAAGGAAGACGTGGATCTGGTCTCCCGCCTGATGTTCATGCAGGTGCTGCACAAGACCTATGCCGGCACCGCTACCGTCTGCACCGGCGTGGCCGCCAAGATCAAGGGCACCCTGGTCAACCAGGTCCTGCACAACGACAATCCCCCCGAGCTGGTGCGTATCGGCCACCCCGCCGGTATGATCCCCTGCTACTCCGAGGTGGATGAGAACAACAACGTCAAGAAGGCCGCCATCGTCCGCACCGCCCGCCGCCTGATGGAGGGCTACGCGCTGCTGGAAAAGGCCAAGTATCAGGACTGATTCTCCCGCTCCCGCCCGGTGCCGCCGGTGCCGGGCGGGGAGTGAAAAGGATGCCAGAATATGCTTGCAAATATTATCGTATTTGATGTAGGCAGCACCTACACCAAGGCGGCTGCCTTCCGGCTGGATCACGGAAAGTTCACCTTCCTGGGCCGGGGGCAGTCTCCCACCACCCTCCACGACATCATGGAGGGCGCGGGCAAGGCACAGGAGGCCATCAGGGCCCAGGGCGTGGAGTTTGACGAGCTGTGCAAGCGGTACAGCTCCTGCTCCGCCGCCGGCGGACTGCGGATGGTAGCCTTGGGCTATATGCCCCGTGTCACCGCCAAGGCCGCCAAGGAGGTGGCCATGACCGCCGGCGCCCGTGTGATGCAGGTTGTCTCCTCCGAGGAGCCTCTGGACTACCGGAAGGAAGTCCTCATGGAGATCAACCCGGACATCATCCTTCTCTCCGGCGGTACCGACGGCGGCGACGAGACCTGCGCCATGGAGAATGCGGAGATGATCTGCTCCCTCCACAGCAAGGCAACCGTCATTGTGGCGTGCAACAAGTACGCCCAGATGCCCGTGGCGGAACTGTTCGACCGGAACGGAATCCGGTACGTCCGTGTGCCCAACATCATGCCCACCATCCACGACCTCAACGTGAAGCCGGCCCGTGAGGCCATTCACGAGGAGTTCATCAAGCAGATCACCCGTGCCAAGGGCCTGCTGGAGTTCCGGGACAGCCTGGCCGACGCCACCGTGGTACCCACCCCGGGCGCGGTGCTGCTGGCCAGCGAGCTGCTGGCCCGGGGCACCTACGACCAGGACGGCGTGGGCTCCCTGATCCTCATCGATCTGGGCGGCGCCACCACCGACATCCACTCCGCTCTCCCCGAGCTGGAGAAGCTGGCCATCGAGGAGCGGGGTCTGGTCATCAACAACGAGAAGCAGTTCTCCTACCGCACCGTGGAGGGCAACCTGGGCCTGCGTGTCAGCGCCACGGGCATCCCCGAGGCGGTGGGCCCAAAAGCCATCATCCGGGCCATGGACCTGGACTGCGACGTCACCCCCGACGAGGTGACCGCCTTTGCCGCCAAGCTGGAGGCCCACCCCGAGTACATCCCCCAGGGTGAGAAGGAGCAGTCCATGGAGCGCGCTATGGCCACCTGCGCCATCTCCACCGCCCTGCGGCGGCACGCCGGCCACTACGCCGAGGTCGCCGACCCGGTGATGGGCATTATGGCGGGCGCCGCCATGGGCCGCGACCTGCGCAACGTGGAGAAGGTGCTCTGCGTGGGCGGCATCTTCGTCCACTCGGACAAGGAGAAGGCCCTGGGCATGGTGGAGCGCTGCTTCGAAGAGCCGGGCATCTCCCTGCTGCCCATCAATCCCCCCAAGGTGATTCTGGACCGAAGCTACCTGCTCTATGCCATGGGCGTGCTGGGTAAGCACTATCCTGACGCCGCCCTGAACTTCCTCAAGGAATATGTCAATCAGGCTTGAATGAGCCAATCTTATAATTTGGAGTGAATTAACATGAACGGAGCCACTAAAATCCGCGAGCTGTTTGCCACCAAGAAGACCATCGTCGCCCCCGGCGCCCACGACATGCTGACCGGTAAGATCATCGGCAAGCTGGGCTTTGACGCCGTGTACATGACCGGCTACGGCCAGTCCGCCAGCCACCTGGGTAAGCCCGACGTGGGCCTGATGACCATGAGCGAGATGGTCATGCGCGCCGGCAACATGGTGGAGGCCGCCGGTGTGCCCGTCATCGCCGACGCCGACACCGGTTTCGGCAACGCCGTCAACGTGATGCGCACCGTCCGCGAGTACGAGAAGGCCGGCGTGGCCGTCATCCAGCTGGAGGACCAGGTTATGCCCAAGAAGTGCGGCCACATGGTGGGCCGTGAGGTCATCTCCAAGGACGAGATGGTGGGCAAGATCAAGGCCGCTGTGGACGCCCGTCAGGGTGACATGATGATCATGGCCCGTACCGACGCCCGCACCGTCTTCGGCATCGAGGAGGCCCTGGAGCGCGCTCACGCCTACAAGGAGGCCGGCGCCGACATCCTGTTCGTGGAGTCCCCCGAGTCCGAGGAGGAGATGCGCCGCATCAACACCGACCTGCCCGGCGTGCTCACCCTGGCCAACATGGTGGAGGGCGGCCGTACTCCCATGTTCACCAACGCCAAGCTGTCCGAGTTCGGCTACAACCTGATCATCTATCCCACCGCTTCCGTCTATGTCACCACCAAGGCCATGGTGGACCTGTGGGAGGGCATGCGCCGCGATGACACCACCGAGAAGCTCATGGACACCATGATCCCCTTCGCTCAGTTCAACGAGATCGTGGGCCTGCCCGAGATCCGCGCCATCGAGGCCAACTACGCCACCGGCCGCGTTGTGAAATAATCTAACCGGCAACCCAAAGCAGTCCCCCTGAATGCGGCGGTTCCGGTGCGCCCGGCGGATCGTTTTCCCAGCCCGGCGCGCCGGGCCGCCGCATCTTTTTCATTCAAACAGCAACGGCCCTGCGGGGAGATAAAAGGAGAATTACGCCTATGTCTGATATTAGAGCTGCCATTCAGGAAAAAATGCCCCTGACCGTCAGCGAGATGATTGCCGTCGCCAAGGAATACGACACCCGCGTGGTGGACGTGGTTCTGCTGGAGACCGAGCTGCGCACCGGCCTGAGCCGGGAGGAGATCCTCACCGGGATCATGAACGAGTACGCCCACAATCTGAAGGCCGTGGAGATCGGCGTGAAGGACGGCGAGAGCATCCTGCTGGGCACCGTGGCCTCTCAGCTGGCCGCCCAGCCCGGCCCCAAGTGCTTTGAGGACGCCTTCCTGGACGACGCCCTGCTCTACACCCTGGGCGCCCAGGTGGGCAACCACTGCATCGGCCTGCGTCCCTGCGCCGGCACCGGCGATTCCTGCCCCTACTCCGGCTTCATCAAGGCCATGATGGTCCACGGCTATGATGAGAAGACCATCGCCGAGACTGCCGCCCTCATTCTGAAGATCGGCAGCCTCTTCCGTGTGGGCAAGGTCACCACCGGCTGCAACATGGAGGGCTACGGCGCCGGCTCCGCCTGCATCGCCGCCGCCACCGTCTCCCTGGGCGGCGGTACCCCCGAGCAGATGGAGAAGGCCATGGTCCTGGCCCTGTCTCCCACCATCGCCGTGCCCTGCACCCCCCGCGTGCTGGTGCCCGCCCTGTGCACCACCCACGTGGGCGGCGCCATCCTGATGGGTATGTACGCCGGCAAGCTGTGCATGAAGGTGGATATGACCGTCAACGTGCCCTTCGACGTCATGCTGGCCATGGCCGCCGAGGTCCACGTGGAGTCCGGCCACCACATCGTGCCCACCGTGGTGGAGTACATGGAGCCCTTCTTCAAGCGCAAGCCCGCCGTTGAGGCTCTGGTCCGCCAGGAGGTCAAGGACGCCGAGGCCAAGAAGATGGCCGAGACCATGGACAAGGCCGCCAAGAAGGCCAAGGCCCTGGCCACCGGCGCTGCCGACATCCTCCACACCCTGGGCGACGCCGTGGTCGGCGGCAGCAGCCAGGCCGTGGGCAGCCCCACCAACGCCGCCCGCATCTGCCACGAGCTGGCCAAGGGCAAGATCAAGAAGGTCCGGGTGGAGCTCTATCCCGAGCTGTTCGCCCGCCGTTCCATCAACATCCCCGGCGTGCTGATGGGCGCTGTGTACGGCGCCTCCACCGCCGACTACCAGATGTACAACAAGTCCGTCCAGATGACCAAGGACGACGGCGTGGAGGTGGAGATCGTGGAGGGCACCGAGCACTCCATCCAGCGCATCACCATCACCACCGACGAGATGACCTGCATGGTGGACACCCTGAACCGCGGCGGCGGACGTCTGGTTCTGCGGGACGCCAGCCCCTCCCTGGCCGAGGCCGAGGCGGCTGCCAAGCGGCTGGGCATCGTGCTGGTTCAGCCCTGAGATAAGGCGGTTATCCCTGTGAGAGAGGGCGGAAAGCCCTCTCTCACGGGCTATCCATACCCGCGCCCGGTGCGCGGCCAATCATCTGAGAAAGTGAAATGAGGGAACTATTTTGGCAAAGATTGTACGCAAGGAAGTTCTCAACTCCAGCGTCACGCTGCTGGAAGTGGAAGCGCCCAAGATTGCCCGCAAGGCCCTGCCGGGGCAGTTCATCATTCTGCGGATCGACGACGACGGCGAGCGGATCCCTCTGACCATCGGGGACTATGACCGTGAGAAGGGGACCATCACCATCATCTTCCAGAAGGTGGGTCTGACCACCATGCTGCTGGGCGACCTGAACGTGGGCGACGACATCAAGGACTTTGTTGGTCCTCTGGGCGTGCCCACCCACATTGACGAGGGCGTCAAGCGTGTGTGCGTGGTAGGCGGCGGCGTGGGCTGCGCCATCGCCTATCCCCAGGCCAAGTATCTCCACCTGGCAGGCTATGAGGTGGACGTCATCGCCGGCTTCCGCTCCAAGGACATTGTCATCCTGGAGGAGGAGTTCAAGGCTGCCTGCACCAACTTCTACCTGACCACCGACGACGGCACCTACGGCGAGAAGGGCTTTGTCACCGACAAGCTGAAGAGCCTCATCGAGGCGGGCAACAAGTATGACCTGGTCATCGCCATCGGCCCCGTTCCCATGATGAAGTTTGTGTGCAAGACCACCGAGCCCTACGGCCTGAAGACCCTGGTGAGCCTGAACCCCATCATGGTGGACGGCACCGGCATGTGCGGCGGCTGCCGTGTGACGGTGGGCGGCAAGGTGAAGTTCGCCTGCGTGGACGGCCCTGACTTTGACGGCCATCAGGTGGACTTTGACGAGCTGATGAACCGGAACACCATCTACCGTGAGCAGGAGGCCGCGGCCAAGGAGCAGCACGAGTGCCGGATGGAGCGTCTGGGCCGGCAGCTGATTCAGTGAGGGGGAGAGTACAATGGCAAATATGAGTCTGAAGAAGCTGCCCATGCCGGAGCAGGACCCGGTGGAGCGCAGCCGCAACTTTAAGGAAGTGGCCGTGGGCTACACCGCCGAGATGGCCATTGAGGAAGCTGGCCGCTGCCTGCAGTGCAAGAACCCCAAGTGCGTGTCCGGCTGCCCGGTGAACATCCACATTCCCGAGTTCATCGCCAAGGTGGCTGAGGGCGACTTCGCCGCCGCCTATGAGATTATCTCCGATACCAACGCCCTGCCCGCCGTGTCCGGACGTGTGTGCCCCCAGGAGACCCAGTGCGAGGCGCTGTGCGTCCGGGGCATCAAGGGCGAGCCTGTGGCCATTGGCCGTCTGGAGCGGTTCGTGGCCGACTGGTACCGTGAGCACGTCAACGCCATGCCCAAGAAGCCCGAGACCAACGGCCACAAGGTGGCGGTCGTGGGTTCCGGCCCTGCCGGCCTGACCTGCGCCAGCGACCTGGCCAAGATGGGCTACGAGGTGAGCCTGTTCGAGGCCTTCCACGTGGCCGGCGGCGTGCTGGTGTACGGCATCCCCGAGTTCCGTCTGCCCAAGGCCATCGTGGCCAATGAGGTGGAGAAGCTGAAGGCCCTGGGCGTGGACGTGGAGACCAACACGGTTGTGGGCAAGACCACCTCCATCGACGAGCTGTTCGAGGAGGGCTACGAGGCCGTGTTCGTGGGCTCCGGCGCGGGCCTGCCCATGTTCATGGGCATCCCCGGCGAGAGCCTGGTGGGCGTATACTCCGCCAACGAGTACCTGACCCGCATCAACCTGATGAAGGCCTACGAGAGCGGCCACGACACCCCCATCAAGCACTGCAAGAGCGTGGCTGTTGTGGGCGGCGGCAACGTGGCCATGGACGCGGCCCGGTGCGCCCGCCGTCTGGGCGCCGAGGTCCACGTGGTGTACCGCCGGAGCGAGGCGGAGATGCCCGCCCGACTGGAGGAGGTCCACCACGCCAAGGAGGAGGGCATCCAGTTCGACCTGCTGACCAACCCTGTGGAGATTCTGGGCGAGGGCGGCAAGGTTGTGGGCATGAAGTGCATCCGGATGGAGCTGGGCGAGCCCGACGCCAGCGGCCGCCGCCGTCCCGTGCCCGTGGAGGGCAGCGAGTTCGTGCTGGACGTGGACGCTGTCATCATGAGCCTGGGCACCAGCCCCAACCCCCTCATCCGTTCCACTACCCCCGGCCTGGACACCAACAAGAAGGGCTGCCTCATCGTGGCCGACGACGGCGTGACCACCACCCG
>NZ_JBMNPX010000021.1:0-48401 GCF_050943825.1 Pseudoflavonifractor sp. | reverse complement strand
CCGCAGTCATACAGCTTGCTTTCACCTTGTTCGAGAAGTTGGACAAAATCAGCGAAACACCAGTGTTTTCAAGGCTTTCTGACCTTGCTCCTATTATAACTTAATCGTCAATGCGTCTTACGATGCCAGTGGCCTTCATAAATAGGATTCCTCCTGCGGTCTTATTTTTCTAAACAGCCCTATTATTTGCAGGTTTCTTTTCCCTATGCGAAGGCAGCCTCTGGTTTCATTTGGAAGTAAAGCGGCGTATCTTCTTTCTTCTACTGCACATTCTCTTTTCATTTCAAGCAGAAAGCGGGAGGGAATTTCCCCTCCCGCTTCTCTTTCCATTATAAAAACAGCGCCAGCACCCAGGCCAGCGTGGCCGCACATGCCCCTGCCAGCCCGTAGACCGGGCCGGGAATTTTTCGCAGCCACCGGCCGGGACCGGTGTTGCGGCGGATGTATCCGTCTGCCACCCGCTGAGCCTCATCCAGTACCTGCTGGGCTGTGACTCCCTGGGCGGCGAACGCCTCCTCCCTGACAATAAAGATGGCCTGCTCAAACAGGCGGCGGTCCGGAGATTTGACCACAATCACCCGGCGGGTAACGCCTTTTACCATACCCTACCATCCTTTCCGGATATCCATTTGATACCTCCAGTATGGCCCGCTTTTTCTTCCACTATTCTCCTCTTACCGTTTTTTCGGAAACCATTTCCTCCGCTTCCCTCCGCATACCCCGCCTTTTTCCGCCGTACAATATAGCCAAACGCGGAACAAGAAATGGGGGATTCTCATGCAGAACCGGCGCAGGCTGGTGCTTTCCCTGGCGGTGCTGTTCGCCGTCAATATTATGGTCATCACCTTCTTCCAGTCGGCGGAGGCCGCCGTTTACCGCCAGGGCTCCACCGGCGACGCGGTGCGCACCATCCAGACCAAGCTGAGCAACTGGGGCTACTTCTCCGGCGCCATTGACGGTATCTACGGCCCCAAGACCGAGGAGGCGGTGAAGTACTTCCAGCGGAAGAACGGCCTCACCGCCGACGGTGTGGTGGGTCCGGCCACCCTCCGGGCCCTGGGCATGTCCACCACCGGCGGGGACTCCCCCGCCTCCAGCCAGTCCAACAGCGTGGACCTGCTGGCCCGGGTCATCTCGGCAGAGGCCCGGGGTGAGCCGTACAGCGGCCAGGTGGCGGTGGGCGCGGTCATCCTCAACCGGGTGGAACATCCCTCCTTCCCTAACACCATCGCCGGGGTGGTGTATCAGCCCGGCGCCTTTACCTGCATGGTGGACGGGCAGTTCAACGAGCCGGTAGCTGACTCGGCCTACCGGGCCGCCCGGGACGCCCTCAACGGCGCCGACCCCAGCGGCGGGGCCATCTACTACTTCAATCCGGACACCTCCACCAGCGCCTGGATCTGGAGCCGCCCTCTCATCACGGTGATCGGAAAACACCGCTTCTGCTCTTAAACGCCCCTTTCCATCATCCAGTACTTGACAAACGCAGCAGTGGGGCATATACTGAATTTGTTCGAGGGTTTCCCCCGATACAACTAAACAGAGAACTTATATAGGCCCAAAATTGGTTGGGCGTCTCTACCGGCTGCCGGAACAGCCGCGCTATAAGTTTCCCGGTTTATCCGGGAATCGGCGTGGATCCGGCGGCTCTTTTTTGCCTGTCCCGGGTCCGCGGCGGTGTGACATTTCTTTTGCGCTCACGCGCAGACAGGAGGTTATGATGAAACAGCGCAGCTTTGCACTCAAGGGCGACCTCTGCTGGAGCAGGGATGCCCGCCATCTCAACACCATGAAGGACGGGTGGCTGGTCTGTGTGGACGGCCGGTCCGCCGGCGTGTTTGAGACCCTGCCGGAGGAGTACGCCAACCTGCCCGTGGAGGACTGGAGCGGCCACCTGGTGATTCCCGGTCTGGTGGACCTCCACGTCCACGCCCCCCAGTACACCTTCCGGGGCCTGGGCATGGACCTGGAGCTGCTGGACTGGCTGGACCAGCACGCCTTCCCCGAGGAGTCCCGGTATACCGACCTGGACTATGCCCGCAAGGCCTATACCAGCTTTGTGGAGGACATGAAGCGGGGCCCCAACACCCGCGCCTGTGTCTTTGCCACCCTCCACGCCCCTGCCACCCTGCTGCTGATGGACCTGCTGGAGCAGTCCGGCCTGGTGGCCATGGTGGGCAAGGTGAACATGGACCGCAACTCCCCCGACACCCTGCGTGAGGAGAGCCCGGAGGCCGCCGAGGAAGTGACCCGTCAGTGGCTGAAGGATGCCGCCGGGCGGTATGAGCGGGTGACTCCCATCATCACCCCCCGCTTCACCCCCTCCTGCACCGACGACCTGATGGACCGGCTGGGCAGGCTGCGGAAGGAATTCGATGTGCCGGTTCAGTCCCATCTGTCTGAGAACCGGGGCGAGGTGGCTCTGGTCCAGGAGCTGTGCCCCTGGTCCAGATTCTACGGCGACGCCTACGACCGCTTCGGCCTCTTCGGCGGCGACCACAACTGTATTATGGCCCACTGCGTCCTGTCCGGCGATGAGGAGATTGCCCTCATGAAGGAGCGGGGTGTCTACGTGGCCCACTGCCCCCAGTCCAATACCAACCTGGCCTCCGGCATCGCGCCGGTGCGCCGCTATCTGGACGAGGGTCTCAACATGGGCCTGGGCAGCGACGTGGCGGGCGGCACCACCCTGTCCATCTTCCGGGCCATGGCGGACGCCATCCAGGTGTCCAAGCTGCGCTGGCGGCTTCAGGACCAGTCCCTGGCCCCCCTCACCGCCCCCGAGGCCTTCTGGCTGGGCACCGCCGGCGGCGGCGCCTTCTTCGGCAAGGTGGGCTCCTTTGCCCCCGGCTATGAGGTGGACGCCGTGGTGCTGGACGACAGCCGCACTGCCCCTGTGCTCCCCCTCTCCGTAGAGGACCGGCTGGAGCGGGCCATCTACCTGTCCGAGGACCGGGATGTGGTCAAGAAGTTTGTCCGGGGCACTGCCCTCTGGTAAGACGCAAAACCGCCCCGCACATATGTGCGGGGCGGTTTCTTGTGTTTTTACAGCCTTTTTCTTCTCCGACGCACCAGAATTACGATGGCCACAACAGGTATCAGAATCACCGCCAGAATGGGCAGCAGGATCGGCAGGTAAAAGACCAGATAAGCCAGGTTGGGCAGCTCTTTTACGGGATGCTCATCAGTGCTGAGGACAAAGACCAGCTCACCTTCCGGCAGGCCCTCCACGGACAGGGTATATCCTTCCTCTCCCTTCTCAAAGCCCTCCAGGCTGCTCTCTGTGATGAAATAGGGTGTATTTATTTTGATATCCAGGGTTCCAAAGCTCTGCCAGGTCTGGGCCGGAGAGAGCAGGTAGGTGTAGGTATAGATGGACGGGTCGTAGTTGGTGTTGATGGAAGGATAGATGGGTGCGGTCACGGTGTTGACCACCCGCTCCCCCGGCTCCACGGTCAGCTCATACTCATACCAGCGCATGAGCACATCGGACAGGTTTTCGTGGATATCGCTGCCGCTGACCACGCCGCAGCTCCACTCGCTCCGGTTCAGATCCTCCACAAAGGCGTTGTACCAGTCCTGCTCCAGCACGCCGGATTCGCTCTTCCAGTCCGCCAGGGCCAGGTCTTTGAAGGTCATCGTGGCGGTGTCCACCAGCTCCACAGAGCCGTCAATCTCCTTCTCACAGGCCCCGTTTTCGTACATCCGCCAGTCCAGCTCCCCTACCGGTTCGCCAAAGCAGTAGACTGTATAGCGCTCCCCGTTTCCCGCCCAGGTATCCGCCAGCACGCCCTCCTCCCGGGTCTTGCCGCCGGTCTGCTCCATCAGCAGCACCCGGGTACGGTCCCGGTCGGCGTTCAGAAGAAATGCGGCGGTGGCAGCGGGATAGGCCTCACTGTCCACGCCGGAGACCTGATAGGTGTATTTCCTCACGGTCAGGTCCGGGGTATAGAAGGGGTCGTCCACATAGCCGTCGTGGAGCAGGGCCATATCCCGCTCCAGGTCAAACTGGTCGTGCTGCTCCGCCAGGGTGTGCCGCAGCCGTTTTTCCACCGCAATACCGTCCACAGTGATGTCGTATTTATCCCCGTCTACCCCACAGACAGCGGTCTCCAGCTGGTCATCGTAGAAATAGCCGTAGTCGGGCACCGCCCCGAAGGGGAACACCAGGGTGGCGGTAACGGTGTAGTCCGCCGGGTTATAGAAGGTGTACTCCGCTGTCACCCGGCCGGTGTAAGCCAGAAATTCCTCCATGGTGTTGTAGTAGTTCCTGGGGAACTCCTGCACCTCAAAGGTCAGCTTCTCCCCCTGTACCTCCAGGGGGCAGGTCTCGTCAGTTACAATGGCCCCCGCCCGGTCTGTCCCCGACCAGTGGGACTGGGCCGAGTTGGCGGAGGCGGTGGGCGCGGTCCAGGCTCCCAGGAGCAGCAGGGCCAGGACTGCCTTCCACAGACGTCTCTTCATGTTCATCACCGGTTCCTTCCCGCCCGCACTCCCGCGGGCGCTCCAAAAGCGGGTTACCTCTTTCCGGTTTCAGCATACCATACCGCCCCGTTTTCCGCAAGAAATGGTCCCATAAAAATGGTCCCGGCGGAAGAATATCTCCCGCCGGGACCATTTTTCGTTCTGTGTTGGAATAGAGTCAGTTCAGAGCGCCGCCGCCCTCCTGGGGATTGAGAATGGTGATGCGGCCGTCCAGGGCAGGGGCGATATTGCCCTGGGCCTTGATGTACTCGCTGACCACGGTGCGGTAGTAGTCGTTGGTGCGGTAGACCAGCTTGCAGCCGGGCAGATCCTGGGCCGCGGTCTCACCGTTGTGCTCGTTGCCGTCGTCGGGGTTAAAGACGTTGAGCATGGTGTAGCCGTCGCCGCCGCCGCACATGAAGTCGTTGCAGGCCAGGGTGTACCAGGCGTCCAGATCCAGGGGGGTGCCGTCCTCAAGGGTCACGGACACGATGCGCTCGCCCGCGGGCTTGGAGCCGTCAAAGGTGTACTTAATGCCGGAGACCTGGGGGAACTTGCCGTTGGTGGTGGGGTAGCCGTCCACGCCGTTCTCCAGGGCGTCCCACACGGTCTGGCCGGTGACCTCCACCAGGGTGACCTTGTTGTCAAAGGGCAGCATGGCGAACACGTCGCCCACGGTCACGTCACCGGCGGTGAGGCCGGCACGGATGCCGCCGCCGTTCTGGATGGCGATGTCGGCGTCGCAGTAGTCACGCAGGGCGTCGGCAGCCAGGTTGCCCAGAGGGCTCTCCTGGGTACGCACCAGGGGGCTGGACCAGGCGATATCAGAGGCGCACTGACCGATGACGACCTCCATCTGGGCGTCCAGATCGGCCTGGTAGTCCTCGATGATGGCCTTGACCTCGGCGTCCTCGGGCACGTCGGAGGAGAGGATGATCTGGTTGAAGGTATAGCCCAGGACCTTGCCGTCCTTCAGGTTCAGGTTGGTCTGGTTGACGCAGGTGCCCACGCCGCCGGGGTTGACCACCACGGTACCCTCGATATTCAGAGGACGGCCGAAGATGTCGTTGCCGCCGCCGACCTCCATATCGATGCCGTCAATCTTGGTGGGTACGGTGTTGTTGCCGCCGTGGAGGTGGGAGAGCAGGATGACCACATCGGACTCAGCGTCCGCCTTGGCCACAACCTCCTGGCCCACTTCCCACTGGTCGTGGAAGTCGATGTCCTGGGTGTTGGCGTAGTGGGTGGTGGCCTTGCTGCCGTCGTCGGTCAGACCCACGATGGCTACCTTCACGCCGCCCACCTCTTTGACGATGTAGGGTTCAAACTGCTCGGGATAGGTGCCGTCCTTCCAGTAGGTGTTGGCGGAGAGCATGGCGTACTCGGCCCGGTCCGCCAGGGAGAGCAGGTTGTCGAAGG
Source organism: Pseudoflavonifractor sp. (assembly GCF_050943825.1). NCBI lineage: Bacteria > Bacillati > Bacillota > Clostridia > Eubacteriales > Oscillospiraceae > Pseudoflavonifractor > Pseudoflavonifractor sp. Next base: position 42,518 of record NZ_JBMNPX010000021.1, on the reverse strand, counting down.
AGTAGTCGAAGTCGTGGTTGCCCAGCACGGTGGCGTCATAGCCCTGGGCGTTCATCACGTCCACGCTGGACTTGCCCAGGGAGATGTTGGCCAGGTCGGTGTTGTAGGGGGAGTCGCCGCCGTCGATGATGAGGGTGTTGGGGTTGCGGCGCTCGGCCTCGTCAAAGAGCCAGGCCGCACGGGCGGAGCCGCCCACCTCGATGCTGGAGCCGGAGGGGGTGTAGGGCACCATGTTGCCGTGGATATCGGAGGTAGACATGGTGGTGATGATGGTCAGGTCCTTGGTGGCGGTGTCCAGCAGCAGGGCCGCCTCGCCGCGGGTGATGACCGTGTCGTCCAGGGTCAGGCTCTCGGGCAGCAGGCCGTCCGCCTTGCCCTGGGCCAGGAAGTCCATCTCCTTGTCCGCGCCGTAGACTGCCTTCATCACGGCCAGGGCGAACTCACTGCGGGTCATGGTCTTGTCGCCCTGGAAGGCGCCGTCAATCTGGTCCATCAGACGGGCCTCCAGCACGGTATTGGCCACAGTCTCGGCCCAGGTCCCCATCGCGTCGGGCGCGGCAGGCATGAGCACTGCGTCCAGCGTGGCCACAGTGGTCTCGGTGGAGTAGAATTTCTTGGTGAGGGGCTCGGGCATGGTGCCGTCCTCGTTGGCCTCGGGAGCGGCGGGCTCCATAGAGAACACAGGCACCAGGCAGAAGGCCTCATAGAGCAGGGAGGCAGCGGCGGAGCGGGTCAGGGGCGCCTCGGGGTGATAGGCACCGGTGCCGTCGCCCTTGATGATCCCCTTCTCAGCCAGAGCCTCAATGCTCTGGGCGTAGGGGCCCTCCACGTCGGCCAGGGAGGCCGCCGACACCGGGGCTGCCAGTGTTACGGACATTGCCAGCGCCAGAGACAGGGACAGGATGCGGATGGGATGCTTTTTCATGCTTACATTCCTTCTTTCTCTCGTTTCTCCTTCGGTGCTGCATTATATCAAGGGGCCGGAACCCACTCAACCAAGGGTTCGTAAAAACCGGGTAAAATCCCGTATATCAGCGCTGTATTGTTCAGCCGTTCAGGACGGCGATCTCCTGGTTGAGCGCCTGGAGATCGGGCATCTCAATGGGGTCGTTGGTCAGGCCATAGGCCTGCTTCAGGGAGAGAATGCGGTACACGCTCTGGTCAATCCGCGCCTCGGTCAGGCGGCCGGAGGCAACCGCGTCCAACACTGCCTGCCGGGCCAGGGCCAGATCCCCCTCGTTGTGGCACACCAGCAGCACGTCACACCCGGCCTCCAGAGCCAGGACGGCGGCCTCATCCAGGCCGTAGTTCTCTGTGATGGCGCCCATGGTCAGGTCGTCGGTGAACACCACGCCGTCAAAGCCCAGCTGCTCCCGTAGCAGGCCGGTGACCACCGCCTGGGACAGGGACGCGGGGTGCTCCGGATCAATGGCGGTCATAAGGATATGGGCCACCATGACGGCGGGCACACCCTCCCCTTCCCGGCCCTCAATGGCACTCTGGAAGGGAATGAGCTCGGAGGTGAGCAGCTCATCCACCGTCTTGGACACAGTGGGCAGGCCTACATGGGAGTCCACTGCCGTGTCGCCGTGGCCGGGGAAGTGCTTGACCACCGGGATGACCCCGCCGTCCATCAGGCCGTAGGCCGCCCAGGGCCCCACCGCCTCCACCGCCTCCGCTGTGGTGCCGAAGGCCCGGGTGCCGATGACCGTATTCTCCGGGTTACTCCAGATATCCAGGGAGGGTGCGAAGTCCAGGTTAAAGCCAAAGGCCGCGCACTCGTGGGCCAGCACCTGGCCCAGGGCATAGCCAACCTCGCTGCTGCCGCTCTGGCCGTAGGTGTAGGCATCCTCCAGTGGGCTTACCTCGTCGGGCAGGCGCTCCACAATGCCTCCCTCCTGGTCCACGGAGAAAAACATGGGGATATAATCGCCGTTTTTTGCCCGCAGGTCGTTGACCAGGCTCACCAACTCCTCAGCTGTGCCCACATTGCGGCCGAAGAAAATCAGGCCGCCCACCTTGTAGTCCCGGATAAGGCTGTCCACATAGTCTCCGTCCTCCGTGCCGTAAAATCCGGCAATGAAGAGCTGCCCCACCTTCTCCTCCAGGGTCATATTGGCCATCTGCTCCGCGATGGGGTCGGAGACGGACGTAGATGCAGGCGGCTCACTCTCAGTGGGCAGCACTTCCACAGGCTCGGTGGTCTCAGGTGCAGAGACAGAGGGCATCATGGGCTCCGTCTCGGAGGCTGTAGGTTCTGCTGCCGATACGGGCGGCTGGGCCGGGTCGCCGGTACAGCCGCTCAGAAGCAGCACCGCTGAGAGCGTCAAAAACACTGCAAGCAACCGCACTGTCCTCACTTTTCCGCCCCACTTTCTCCTACACCTTTCTGTGGCCGCATTGCAGCATATGTCCCAGATGCTGTGGCCAGTAGGCCCGTTTTCTCCGAACCTGCCCAAAGTTCAGAAGTCAGGCTAACCAAGCTACGTCCCGCATGAGTAACCCGTGCCCGGATATGAACCCTCCCTGACAGCATCACCGGGCGAAGATAGGTGATCTGCATGGAAACTGTGGGCGTGTATCCCTCTCCTCCTGCGCACCAGCGAGACAAGGTCCCCATAGCAGTATCCATAGCACTGGAAATAATCCCGCCGTGCATCCACCCCATGGAGTTCGCCATCCAGGGTGCCGGCTCCAGCGATACCGTTATCGTTCCCTCCTCCGGGCTGCATTCGTCCAATTCCAGAGCCATCAGACTGCCCATTGCGCCCTTCTGGTTCCGCAGTCTTTCCAGCGCTTCCTGTATTGCTTGTTCCATGGCGTTCTCCTGCCCGGATACCGCCTGTATGGTATTGCCCATAGTCTCCCCCAGTCTTTCCATACGCTGCTCTTTTAAACATTTTGTTGTTTTAATATTTTATCACAATCCGACTGCCTATGGAATTCTTTTATTGTATGTTTTTCATAATCAAGGATACAGTTAAAAAGAGCCCGCCGGAAATCCGACGGGCTCTCTCTTTTATATAAATTGGTTCCGCTGCGGGTCATAGGTATACCCGACAGTTTCCAGCTTTGCCGTTATCTCTCCAGCGTCGGCCTGAAGATCATCGCACAGCGCCTCCAGGCTGGGATACTGGTCCCGCAGCTTGGTGTTGAGATAGCTGAGCAAAATCACGGGGTCCTGAGGCAGCATATGCGGCCCCTCCTTTCCGGTTCACCGGGCTGGGTATTGCGTGGGAGACGCAGGCTTACTGCCCCAGCTTCTCCGCTACCAGGTCGTCCACCTTGGCAAGCGCGTCGTCCAGCTTCAGCACGTCGGTGCCGCCGCCCATGGCGCTGTCAGGCTTGCCACCGCCCTTGCCGCCGCAGATAGCGGTGACGTTCTTGATGATATCGCCGGCCTTGACGCCCTTGGCTACAGCCTCCTTGCCGCACACGGCCAGGAAGGTAATCTTGCCGTCGTTAACAGCGGACAGCACCGCCACCACATTGGGCTGCTTGTCCCGGAGCATGTCACCCATCTGGCGCAGCTTTTGGGCATCACCATTGGGCAGGGTGGCGGTGAGTACCTTCAGGTCGCCCACAGCGTGGCCGCCCATGAGGAAGCGCTCAGTCTCGCCGGCGGCCTCCTTGGCCTTGAACTTCTCCACCATGTGGCGCAGCTCACGCAGCTCGGCGACGGTCTGCTCGGCCTTCTCCCGCAGCTCACCGGGCTTGGCCTTGAGGACCGCAGCGGCCTCAAACAGCTTCTGCTGGTTCTGATTCATAATTTTCAGAGACTGAGCTCCGGTGGTGGCCTCGATACGGCGGACGCCGGAGGCCACAGAGAACTCGCTCTCAATGTGGAACACGCCCACCTTGGCGGTGTTGTCCAGGTGAGTGCCGCCGCAGAACTCCACGGAGTAGCCCTCGCCCATGTCCACCACGCGGACAGTGTCGCCGTACTTCTCGCCGAAGAGGGCGATGGCGCCCTTCTTCTTGGCCTCCTCGATGGGCAGCACGTCGGTGTGGACGTTGTAGCCCTCCAGCACGGCCTCGTTGACCATGGCGCTGACCTGGGAGAGCTCCTCAGCGGTCATGGCGGAGAAGTGGGTGAAGTCGAAGCGGAGACGGTCCTCCTCCACCAGGGAGCCGGCCTGCTGCACGTGGTCGCCCAGCACGGTGCGCAGGGCCTTGTCCAGCAGGTGGGTGGCGGAGTGGGCGCGCATGATGGCCTTGCGCCGCTTCACGTCAATAGCGGCGGACACGGTGTCGCCCAGCTTGATGACGCCGCCGGACAGCTTGCCGTAGTGCATATACTTGCCGCCCTTGTTCTTCTGCACGTCGGTGACCTGGAACTGGGCGTTGCCCATGGTGATGACGCCGTGGTCGGCCACCTGGCCGCCCATCTCAGCGTAGAAGGGGGTCTTGTCCAGCACCACAATGGCCTCCACGCCGGGCATCAGCTCCTCGGCCTGCTCGTTCTCCACCACCAGGGCAACCACCTTGGCGTCGTCGATGGAGGTGTGGTCATAGCCCACGAACTGAGTCTCGGGCACGTCCTTGCCGAACTCCACGCCGGCCCAGCCCAGGTCGCCCAGAGCCTCGCGGGCCTTGCGGGCACGGACCTTCTGCTCCTCCATGAGGGCCTTGAAGCCCTCCTGGTCCACGGTCATACCCTGCTCCTGGACCATCTCGATGGTCAGGTCGATGGGGAAGCCGTAGGTGTCGTACAGCTTGAAGGCGTCGGCGCCGGAGAACACCTTCTCGCCCTTCTCCTTGTGGCCGGAGAGCATGTCGTTAAAAATCTTCAGGCCGCCGTCGATGGTGCGGGCGAAGTTCTCCTCCTCGGTGCGGATGACCTTGGTGATATAGTCCTGGCGCTCCCGCAGCTCGGAGTAGTGGCCCTCGTTCTCGTGGATGACGGTGTCGCACACCTCATAGAGGAAGGGCTCGTTGACGCCCAGCAGCTTGCCGTGGCGGGCGGCCCGGCGGAGCAGACGGCGCAGCACGTAGCCGCGGCCCTCGTTGGAGGGCAGGACGCCGTCGCAGATCATGAAGGTGGCGGAGCGGATGTGGTCGGTGATGACGCGCAGGGACACGTCCTTGGCGGCGGTCTCGCCGTAGTGGGCGTGGGTGATCTCGGACACCTTATTGGTGATGTTCATGACGGTGTCCACGTCGAAGAGGGACGCCACGTCCTGGCACACGCAGGCCAGACGCTCCAGGCCCATGCCGGTGTCGATGTTCTTCTGCTTGAGCTCGGTGTAGTGGTTCTCGCCGTCGTTGTTGAACTGGGAGAACACCACGTTCCAGACCTCGATATACCGGTCGCAGTCGCAGCCCACGGTGCAGCCGGGCTTGCCGCAGCCCCAGCGCTCGCCGCGGTCATAGTAGATCTCGGAGCAGGGGCCGCAGGGGCCGGAACCGTGCTCCCAGAAGTTGTCCTCCTTGCCGAACTTGAAGATGCGCTCGGCGGGGATGCCGATCTCCTCGTGCCAGATGCGGAAGGCCTCGTCATCGGCGGGGGTGGTCTCGTTGCCGGCGAACACGGAGGGATAGAGCCGCTCAGGGTCCAGGCCCACCCACTCGGGGCTGGTCAGGAACTCCCAGGCCCAGTGAATGGCCTCCTTCTTGAAGTAGTCGCCGAAGGAGAAGTTGCCCAGCATCTCGAAGTAGGTGCCGTGGCGGGCGGTGTGGCCGATGTTCTCAATATCGCCGGTGCGGATGCACTTCTGGCAGGTGGTCACACGGTGGCGGGGGGGCTCCTGCTCACCGGTGAAGAAGGGCTTCATGGGCGCCATGCCGGAGTTGATGAGCAGCAGGCTGGCGTCGTTCTGGGGGATGAGGGAGAAGCTGGGCAGGCGCAGATGGCCCTTTGTCTCGAAGAACTTCAGGAACATCTCCCGCAGCTCGTTGAGACCGTACTTTTTGGGTTCCATGGGAATGACCTCCTCTAAAATGTCCGGCGCGGGCTGTCCGCGCCTCTCTCGGGGCAAAACAAAAGCGCTCCACCCCCGTTCACAGGGGCAAAGCGCAGGCTTCGCGGTACCACCCTGATTATGCCGGACTGTGTCCGGCACATCTCATTGCGTCCATAACGCGGACTCACGTCCCGCTCGTCGCGGGCGGCTGGTGAAGTGGCGCGCGGGTCCGTGTCGCGGAGGGCTCTCACCATCCCCTCTCGCTCGTCGCGGCGTGGCCCGCTTGGCTTCGTCATGGCCTTTAGCCTAGTTATTGTATCACAAACTGTCCGTTTGTCAACACCCTTACCGCTCTGTTCTGCCGCTTTTCGCCCCGGTTTGTCCGTATTTTTCCTCCTGCTCAGAGAAATCGTCCACAAAAAGGCGGGCACAGTGGAAAACCGCTGTGCTCGCCTCTGTGGAATCGTATTGGGATTATTTCGCTCCGCTCTCGGTCTCCGCAGGGCTGTCAGTCGTCTCAGCAGCGCTGTCCGTTTCGCCGGAGGTATCCTCCGCCGTCTCAGATTCCGTCTCTTCCGCCTGGGCAGCGGCGTCTGCCTCCGCCTGGCTCTGGGCGGTCAGCAGCCCCAGCAGGTTGTCCGGGGTGGTGGCGTACATCAGATTCAGCTGCTGCGAGCCCTCCAGCTGGGCGTAGTAATAGCCGTTCTCATCGGTGCCGCCCAGAAGCAGGACATAGCTCCCGCCCTCATAGGTCACGGTGATTTTGGTGGCGGCATCGTCCAGCCCGCAGGTGGTCACAGTGTCGTCGCTGGGCTCCCAGTAGGCACAGGAGGTGAAGGCCAGCCCAGCCAGCGCGTCCACGCCGTCCTCCAGATTCTCGTCCTCGCTGTACAGCGCTTCCCCGTCCCGGCTCCAGACATAGGAGGTGGTCTCATTCCCCTCCTCATCGGTACCGGTGACGGTCTCCTTGGTAAACAGGGTAGTGACGCCGCCGGAGGTGATCTCCACCGACTCCACGCTGGACTCGGTGACGGTGGGGATGGTGTCCAGTTCAATCATCTCCATCAGGCCATACTCGGTCTGGTTCATCAGCGCCGCGGCGATGGTGTACACCTGGCTGTCCCCAGCGGGACGGGCGTAGTAGTTGCCGTCCACCTCGCTGCCCACGGTGATCTCCAGGCTCTCCCCGTCAGCAGCAGTGGCGGTAAGGGTCAGGTCAGGGGCGTCCAGACCGTAGGAGCTGTCCTCCTCCGGGTCGGAAATGACCTTGACAGCAGAGAGCTGGGACAGCGTGGTCTCCAGGGCGGTCAGATAGCTCTGGTCCAGAGGGAAGTCGGCGTCGGAGACATCGTGCCACACCCCCTCCTCATCCTTTTCAAAGGACAGGGTCTCCCCCGAACGCTGCCAGGTGAGAGAGGTGATGTCCTCCAGCTTGGCCAGATAGGTCTTGTCGTCCACCACCCGGTCCTCGGCGGTATCGTTCCACCAGCGCAGACCCAGGTAGGCCGCCATGCACACCACCAGCACGCCCACCAGCACATACATCAGCTTGGTCGCCTTGTTCATTACAGTTTCCTCCTGCGCAGCCAGTACACCAGGCCCACAATCAGGGTGAGCAGCGGAATGACGGCGATGAAGAGCAGACTCCAGCTGCCGGCGTTCTGGATGGTATTATAGGTGGTCTCCAGGCTCTTGGCCTCAATGGAGACGTTGTCGATGTCCTCAAAGCCGTCGGTGACCGCGTTCATGAACACGTCCAGGTTGACGCCGTTGGGGATGGTGTTGAGGATGCTCTCGTCCACCAGAGAGGCGGAGGAGATGACGGTGAGCCGTCCGGCGGCGTTTCCATCCTCATCGGTCTTCTCGCACACTGCGCCCAGGAGATAGGTGCCCTGGGTCTGGGTGCCGTCCTCCGTGACGGCCACGCCGGAGGAGGAGGTCTCCAGGAAGGGTGTGACGGTCACGTTGTCGGGCAGGGTCTCCAGCTCGGTCATACCCCGGACGTTAAGCATCAGGGTCAGGTCGTCGTCAGAGAAGCCGCTGGTGATGGAGCTGGAGGAGGAGAGCACCGGCGCGATGGCATAGACGCTGCCCAGCTGGGGGTAGTACCGGGCGGTGTCCGCCACATAGCCGTCGGCCAGGGTCAGGCCGTACTCCGCCATCAGGGTCTCCCAGTTGGGCATCTCCTCCTCGGTCTGGGCCAGGACGAACATCACCTGTCCGCCGCCGTCCAGATACTCCCGGATCAGGGTCAGCTCATCGTCGGTCAGGTCCTTGGACGCGCCGTAGCTGATGAGCAGGCTGCAGTCCTCAGGCACGCTTCCGGTGAGGAGCAGGCTGGTGCTGTCCAGGGTCAGGTTGGCCTTCTCAATGGCGTCGGTGACCTGGGTGGAGAGGGCGGTCTCATCGTGGTTCTCCATGGTGTAGATCACCGTGTCGTTGTCGCCGGTCACATAGTCCACGGCGGAGGTCAGCTGGCCCTCGGCGTCAAACTCGGTCTCGTACATCTGGCCGTACATGTAGTAGTACATCTGGTCATAGACGATGATGTCGTCAAAGGAGATAGCTCTTGCCTTGCCCGTCTCCTCACACCGGACCACCAGGGAGTTGACCGCCGCGTTGTAGCTCTCGGCGGCAGAGGGGTGGGCCACCGGGTCTACCTCGGTGACCGTGATATGGCTGGAGAGAGCGGCGTAGTTGTCCAGGAACTTGGCGATACGCTCGTCCACGTTGCTCTCTTCGGCCAGGACCACAATCTCAACGTCCTTGTCCAGCCCAGCCAGGAACTCCTTGGAGGTGTCGGTGACGGTGTAGAGCTGTTTGTCCGACAGGTCGAACTCCAGCAGATGGGTGGGCAGCTGGCCCACAATCAGGTTGAGGAAAACCACAATGGCCACCACAATGGCGGTGGTGGCTGCCAGGTAACCGCCCTGGCGAAGCTTGCGATGTGTCTTTTTCAAAGCGGTCACCCCCTCAGTTCCAGCGGCGCTTCTGGAGCGCCTGCACGGTCAGAAATACAAAGAGCCCGGCCAGGGTCAGGTAGAGCACCACGCCCCGCACATCAAACACGCTGTAATAGGCGAAGTTGTACAGCACAGAGCTGAAGGAGAACAGTCCCAGCACGTCGGAGAGAACGTCGGGCAGGAACTGCATCAGGCTGTCCCACAGGTAGAGGGTCAGCAGGGCGGCAAAGGTGCCCACAGCGGCGATGATCTGGCTCTCCGTCAGCGCGGAGATGAACATGCCCACCGCCACGAACACACACCCCATCAAGAAAAAGGCAAGGATGGACGCGTAGTCCGACATGAGCTGGGACGTGCCGTTGGCAGCGATGATAAGGGGACAGATGCAGGAGAGAAGCATGGGGATGGCCAGGATGGTCACCATGGCCAGGTACTTGCCCATCACCACGCCGGACACGGATACCGGCGCGGTGAGCAGCAGCTGGTCGGTGCGGCTGCGCCGCTCCTCGGCCATGGAGCGCATGGTGAGCACAGGCACCGCCACCAGCAGCACCACCATCACGTTGACCAGAGTGGTGGAGAAACCGGGGTCCCCGTAGTACAGGTTGTTGGCCATGAAGTAGATACCGATAAAAAAGACCACCACGGCGATAAAGAGATATCCCGTCATGCTGGTGAAATAGGAGCGCAGCTCCCGCTTGTAGATGGCCTTCATTCCGCCTTATCCTCCTCTTCTCCACCGGACGCGGCTTTGTCTGCCCGTGCCTTTTTTCTGGCTCTGGACACCGGTAATTCCTCCCGGATACTGTCATCGGCAGTGAGCTTGAGGAACACATCCTCCAGAGTCATGCCGGCGCTGCGCAGGCCAAGCAGGGCCACGTTTTCCGCCGCGCAAGCCTGAAAAATCTTCTCCCGCAGGTCGCCCTGGCGGCTCTCCACCCGGAAGGTACTCTCCCCCTCCGCCGCGCCGGGCCGGTAGGACACCGCGCCCGTACCGGGCACCTGCCGCAGCAGGTTTCTGCCCGTGGGCTCGTCCGCCTTCAGTGTGACCTCCATGGCAGTGGTGCCGGCCAGCTGACGCTCCAGCTCCTCGGTTGTGCCCGCGGCTACCATCTTCCCGTGGTGGATGATGAGAATCCGGTCACACACCGCCTGCACCTCAGCCAGAATATGGGAACTGAGAATGACCGTATGCTCCTTGGCCAGCTCCCGGATGAGGGTGCGGATTTCAATGATCTGCTTTGGGTCCAGGCCCACGGTGGGCTCATCCAGAACGACAATTTCCGGGTTGCCCAGCAGAGCCTGGGCAATGCCCACCCGCTGCTTATAGCCCTTGGACAGGTTACGGATAAGCCGCCCCGACACATCGGTAATCATGGTATGCTCCATGACCCGCTTTATCTCACCGTTCCGCGCCCTGGCAGGCACCTTCTTCAGCTGGGCAGCAAAACCCAGGTACTCCTTCACCGTCATATCCACATACAAGGGCGGCTGCTCGGGCAGATAACCGATGTGACGGCGGGCCTTCTCCGGCTCGTCGGTCATGCTGTGTCCGTCCACCAGCACCTCGCCCTCTGTGGGGCCCAGATAGCCGGTCATGATGTTCATGGTAGTGGACTTTCCCGCGCCGTTTGGGCCCAGGAAGCCGTACACCTGCCCCCGTTCCACAGTGAAGCTGAGATGGTCCACCGCTGTGTGGCGGCCATAGCGCTTCACCAGGTCGCGTACTTCTATCATGCCATATCCTCCTTTGCTCCGCCGCCCCAAGGCGGCACTCATGCGGAACAGAGCATACCAGCCCAAGCTGAAACCAGGCTGAAATACCGATGAACTTTCTGTTAAGACTGCTTTTTTCTCTCTCATCACTGTTCGCCTGCGGCCACCCTCGCTTTAACCGGTATTATATTTTTCCATTTTGTGTATTTTTGTTTCTTTTGTTCAGTTTCCTGCCGGCTTTTTGTTTGGTAATATTTAAAACGCAGAAAATGTTTTTTAAATTGACTTTATAACTTTTTTCGGTTATAATTTGTAACAGCTTTTTCCAGATGACGGAATCCCAAAGACAGGCGTGTCTACATTTTATATTTTTATCTAAGAAGGAGTTGTTCCCATTGAAGAAGAAACTTGCATCTTCCCTTCTGGCCGGCACTCTGGTGCTGGCTCAGGCCGCTCCTGCCTTTGCCGCCGGTGACACCGCGGGTCACTGGGCGCAGGATGCGCTGGATACCTGGCAGAATTACGGCGTTATCAAAGGCAACGAGGACGGCAACCTCATGCCTGACAGCGGCATCACCCGTGGCGAGATGGCCGTCATGCTGGATCGGGTCATGGCCTATCAGCTCAAGGCCCAGAACACCTTCTCCGACCTGGATCAGAACTGGTACACCGACGCTATTCTGGGCGCCAATGCCGCCGGCATCATCATGGGCATGGGTGACGGCACTGTCCAGCCCGGCGCGTCCATTACCCGTCAGGAGACCGCTGTCATGTTCGCCCGGGTGCTGAATCTGGACACCCAGTCCGCGCCTGATGCCGGTTTCCAGGACCAGGACGCCATCCCCGACTGGGCTGTTGGCGCTGTCAACGCCATGGCTGCTGCCGGGTACATGCAGGGCGGCAACGGTCTGTTCCGCCCCGCCGACACCATCACCCGCGCTGAGGTCGTCACCATTCTGGACAATATCTTCTCCGCCAACTACAACACCTCCGGCGAGTACACCGGCGATGTGGATGGCTCCGCCGTCATCAGCGCTGATGCCGTGACCCTCAAGGATATGCACATTACCGGCGATCTCATTATAGCCGAGGGTGTGGGTGAGGGCCATGTGGAGCTGGACAATGTCACTGTGGACGGCCGTCTGCTGGTCCGCGGCGGCGGTGCCAACTCTATCGTCATCAAGGGCGGTTCCAAGATTACACAGGTTATTGTCTCCCGCCAGGAGGGCAAGGTCCGCGTGGCCGTGGAGGACAGCGCTCAGGTGTCCGTGGTTGTTGTGGATCAGGGCACCGACTCCGTAAAGCTGGAAGGTGAACTGGGCACTGTCAGCGTGGAGGGCGCCGGCGCCGCCGTGGAAATTGCCGGCCAGGTGGACACCGTTAGTGTCACCGAGACGGCTGTCGATTCCACGGTTATCGTGAATAAGGACGCCGCTGTCAACAACGTCACCACTGCTGCTGAAAATGCCACTCTGACCGTGGCCGGCACCGTGGAGGCAGTAACTGTAACCGAGGCCGCTGAAGGCACCTCTATCAAGACAGAAAGCGGTGCCAAGATTGACTCCGTCACTACCTCCGGCAGCAACACTACCGTGGAAGGCGAGGGCACTGTCAGCAAGGTGGAGGCTGCCGAGGGCTCTACCGGCACCACCGTTACCACCGATGGCACCAAGGTCGAGAACAACAGCTCCGAGTCCGTTACCACCGGCAGCGGCACTGTGGAAGCCGGCGACTCCGCCACCACCAAGCCTTCAACCGGCGGCAGCACCTCCGGCGGCGGCGTTGTCCACACCCACAGCTATGTGGACGGCGTCTGCTCCTGCGGCGCCTATGATTCCGCCTGGGCCCAGGTCAACAGCGTGGAGAGCTGGAACGAGGCCGTGGCGGCCGGCAAGAACATTGTTCTGACCGCCGACTTCACCGCTGAGACCCAGCTGGCCCTCTCCGCCGCCCTCACCGTCAACGGCAACGGCAAGACCATCCTCAGCGCCAACAACGCTGAGGACGCCACCGCCTCCGCCGGTATTCTGGTGACTGCCGCCGCGACTATTAAGAATCTGACGGTTTCCGGCCCCAACAACACCACCAGTTGGGATGAGGGCGAGTACGGCATCAAGGTCTACAACGCCACCGGCGTGAAGCTGGAGAACGTGACCGTCACCGCCGCCAACGCCGGCATCCAGGTCAACTCCTCCGAGGTCACCCTGTCCGGCACCATCACTGTTTCCGACAACGAGTGGGGCGGCATCGAGGTGTGCAAGGGCAGCGGCCTCGACAATGGCGGCACGCTGAATATCAACGGCGCCACTGTGGTGTGCAGCGACACCGATGTCCCTGCCATCTGGATTGACGGCACCACTGAAGCGGATGGTGTGGTCATCGGTGCTGACAGCCTGTATACTTATAATACCGGTACCCAGATTTACTATTTCACCGTAATTCCCCAGCTCGCGCAGGCCCGTGTTGGAAATGAGCTGTTTGCCACTCTGGTCAGTGCGGTCGATGCCGTGACCACTTCTGAGGACAAGACCGGCACTGTCACTCTGCTCAAGGACTGCGAAGGCGCTGGCATCGGCCTGTTTAATAAAGATGGCGATGTCGGTGTTAGTCTGACCATTGATTTCGGCGGCCATACCTATACCTGTGTTGGCCCTGCCGTCGGCTCCTCCGGTACAGAGTCCCAGGCCTTCCATCTGGAGCGTGGCAACACTGTGACTCTGAAGGACGGTACTGTTCTCGCCGACTCTGCCGATGTTAAGATGCTTGTTCAGAATTACTGCAACCTGACCCTGGATAGCGTGACCCTGGATGCTACTCAGGGGACCAATTCTGTGAGTTACAACCTGAGCAACAACTTTGGCAGCATTACTATCACCGGAAACACCAACATCATTGCCAAGGATGGACAGTGCGCCTTTGATTTGTACTACTGGCCCAGCAACGGCTACGGCGACGGCGTCTCTGTCACCGTCGATGAGAATATGACTGGTAAAATTGTCGGTAAGATTGAGTATGGAAGTGACACAACCGGAAGCAGCACTGTTGCCGAAAAGGCTCACCTGACCATCGCGGCTGGTGCTTTCGAGATTGAACTCTCTACTTATAACATCGGTGAAGGTGTCACCCCCTCCATCTCCATCACCGGCGGTTCCTTCCAGGTTCCCTCCGAGAGCGCAAAAACAGCCCTTGAGCAGTATGTTTCCGAGAATGCACAAGTGACCATTACGGTTTCTTCCGCCTCTGACGCAGCTGTTTAATTTATCCCTTCGTACATCAGAAGAAAAGGCCGGACCCCGTCGGGGTCCGGCCTTTTAATCGCATTTATTCTGTTATGGCTTACTCTTCCACCGTCACCAGGTTGATGAGCACCTCCACCATCTTCTCCAGGCTCTCCACGGGGATGTACTCGTGGACGCCGTGGAAGTTGACGCCGCCAGTGGACAGGTTGGGACAGGGCAGGCCCATATAGCTCAGCCGGGCGCCGTCGGTGCCGCCCCGGATGGGCACCACCTGGGGCACCACGCCCGCCTTCTCCATGGCCGCCCGGGCCCGGAGGATGAGGTACATGTGGGGCTCAATCTGCTCCTTCATGTTGTAGTAGGAGTCCTTCAGGTAGAGCTCCACGGTGCCCTTGCCGTACTTGCCGTCCAAATAGGCGGCCACCCGGCCCAGGTACTGCTTCCGCTCCTCAAACTTCTCCCGGTCGTGGTCCCGGATGATAAAGTGGAGCTCGGCCTCGGTCTCGTCGCCCTTCATGGCGTTGAGATGATAGAATCCCTCGTAGCCCTCGGTGTGGGCAGGGGTCTCGGCCGGGGGCATCATGTTCATGAACTCAATGGCCATCAACAGGGCGTTCTTCATCTTGTTCTTGGCGGAACCGGGGTGGATGTTCACGCCGTGGAAATAGACACCCGCATTGGCGGCATTGAAGTTCTCGTACTCAATTTCACCCAGCTCGCCGCCGTCCACGGTATAGGCCACGGCTGCGCCGAAGCCCTCCACGTCGAAGTGGTCGGCGCCCTGGCCCACCTCCTCGTCGGGGGTGATGCCCACGGCGATGCGGCCGTGCTTCACCTCAGGATGGGCCGCCAGGTACTCTACGGCGGTGAGAATCTCCGCTACGCCAGCCTTGTCGTCGGCCCCCAGAAGGGTGGTACCGTCGGTGACGATGAGGTGCTGTCCCTTGTACCGGGCCAGGCTCTCAAACTCCGCCTCCCGCATCACAATACCCTTTTCCTCATTGAGGACGATATCGCCGCCCTGGTACTCCACAATCCGGGGCTTCACATTGGCGCCGGAGGCGTCGGGCGAGGTGTCCATATGGGCGATGAGTCCCACGCAGGGCACACCCTCACACCCGGGAGTAGCAGGCAGCCAGGCGTATACATAGCCGTTGTCATCCATGTGGGCATTCTGAAGCCCCATCTGGGACAGCTCGGCAGCCAGGGCCGCGCCCAGAATCTTCTGCTTCTCCGTAGAGGGCACGGTGGTGCTGTTTTCGTCAGACTGGGTATCATAGGCTACATAGCGGAGAAACCGTTCTGCTGCATTCATGATTCAGGCTTCCTTTCTGTATCCGGGCCTCCCGACGGGACAACCTGCCCGGGTTGTATATTGACGAACGTTCCGGTTCAGGATAGACTTGTATCAGAACCACTTTTCTCCCCTGCCCGCCTGTTCTCCGGCGGGATACACAGGGCTGTTATTATTTTATCACATGAGGAGTGAATTTTCTATGGCGAATCTGCGGGAATTTACCTACCCCTCCAGCGATGGCACCCACCAGGTCCACGCGGCTGAGTGGACGCCGGAGAGCGGCGCCCCTCGGGCGGTGCTCCAGCTGGTCCACGGCATCTCGGAATATATCCTGCGGTACGACGGCTTCGCCCGTTTTATGGCCGACCACGGCTTTGTTGTGGTGGGCAACGACCATCTTGGCCACGGCGGCACCGCCACCGGTCCCGAGGAGTACGGCTTCCTGGCCGAGCAGGACGGTTGGACCCATATCACCGACGACGTGCGCATGCTGCGGGTGCTGACCGGCGAGCGGTACGGCGGCCTGCCCTACTTCCTGATGGGGCACTCCATGGGCTCCTTTGTGGCCCGGACCTACCTCATCCGCTGGCCCAATACCCTGGACGGCTGCATCCTCTCGGGCACCGGTCAGGAGCCCGCAGCCACCGTCGCCTTCGGCAAGGGTGTGCTGGCCATGTTTGGTGCCATCCGGGGCTATCACATCCCCTGCAAGTTCTTCAACGACCTGTCCCTGGGGATGTACAACAAGAAGTTTGCCCCCAACCGCACCGGCGCGGACTGGATCTCCCGGGACAACGATGTGGTGGACGCCTATGTGGCCGATCCGCTGTGCTCTTTCCTGCCCACGGCTGGTATGAGCCGGGACATGATGGAGGGCCTGCAGTTCATCGCCGACCCGGACAACCTGGCCAAAATGGACCCGGACACTCCGGTCTACCTCTTCTCCGGTGACCAGGACCCGGTGGGCGCCATGGGCGAGGGCGTGCGGAAGGTCTACGGCTTCTTCCAGGACGCCGGCGTCAAGGATGTGACCATGAAGCTCTATCCCGGCGGACGGCATGAGATGCTCAATGAGATCAACCGGGACGAGGTGTATCAGGACGTGCTCGCCTGGCTGGAAGGCCACATGGCGGAAGAATAAACGACACCGGCGTGCTGCCCATTCAGGCAGCACGCCGGTTTTTGTTATTGCTCAGCCGAACACGGCCTTGAAGAGTCCGTCCTGCTCGGGGAAGTGGACCACGTAGCCCACAGCCAGGGTTCCGCCTGTGGCGTCAATGACCCGGCGGGCTCCCTCCTCGCCGAAGGCGCCGCACAGTTCAATGCAGGCCACACCCTCCGCCTGGAGGGTACGGGCAATCTCACAGGCCTCCTCCACGCTGCTCACGCCGATGATCCGGGTGGCTCCGTTCTGAATCTCCGCCCGGTCTGTCCTGCTGTCGTAGCTCCCCATGACAAGAAATGCGTATTTCATGTTTTTCCTCCCGCAATCCGTTATTCCTGTACTTCCACATTCAAAATCTTCAGCTCCAGGCCCTTTTTCATGGCATAGGACAGGGTGTACATGGTGCCGCCCAGCACACCCCCGTACACGGCGATGATCATGGACGACCGGTCCACCATATACCGGTCCCGCCGCAGCATGCAGCCCTTGTCGTAGTGGTGCTGAACCATAGTCTCATAGTCGCACTGGGCAACCAGCCTGAAGTACCGGTTCCGGTCCCGCTCCTTCCAGCGGGCAGCCTGTTCCTCGCAGGGCAGGGCGGCCTCCACCGTGACGCCGGGCCGCCGATCCCGCAGGGCCAAGGCGGCCTCGCAGAAATAGAAATCTGCGCCCCGGGCCATGCCGCAGATAAAATGGCGCATTCCCCTGTCATAGGCCTCCTCCAGAGCGGCGGTCAGCCGCTCCTTCAGCGCCTGGCAGCGGGGGTCCCACTCGTCGTCACGCCAGGGCAGCTTGTCGGGCCGGTGCCCGGTAAAGCAGCAGGTGGTCTCTCGTTCCATAGCGTTCTCCTCACTGATTCCCTTCGTCTCATTGTGTCCATTCTAGTATATCCCGCGGCCCAAGTCAACGCCATATTCGAACACCAGTGCGAAAACTTTTTTCAAAAAAGACTTGCAATCTGTTTGACACACGCTATAATAGCATTAGGACAACTGAACAGAGAATGTCTTCAGGGCAGGGTGAAAATCCCGATCGGCGGTATAGTCCGCGACCCGCAGCAATGCGGCTGACCCGGTGCAACTCCGGGACCGACAGTGACGCGCATTAGGCTCCAACGCGCGAAGTCTGGATGGAAGAAGATGTGTTAATGCGATGGATGCACCTCCCTCCTCGATTGTATTTAACACCTGAAAGGCATTGCTTTTCAGGTGTTACTTTGCTTTCAGGAGTGGTTTTTATGTCCGTTATGTCCTCTTCCCTTCCCAAGTCCAGCGCCAAGCGGCTGGATGTGCGCACCATTGTCTGCACCGGTATGCTCTGCGCCATCGCCTACGTGGTCATGTTCATCTCCAAGACCATCTTTGCCCCTATCCCTGTGGCTGGCTTTCTCACCTTCGACCTGAAGGACGTGATCATCGCCATCGGTGGCTTCCTGTACGGCCCCCTCAACGCCCTGTGTATCTCTGTGATTACCTCTCTCATCGAGATGGTCACCGTCAGTGAGACCGGCCCCATCGGCCTGCTGATGAATGTGCTGTCCACCATCGCCTTTGTCTGCCCCGCCGCCTTCATCTACAAGCGCCGTCAGACCCTCTCTGCCGCTGTTGCGGGCCTGGTCACCGGCGGCATCCTGATGACCGGCATCATGCTGCTGTGGAACTACCTCATCACCCCCCTGTACATGAATGTTCCCCGTGATGTGGTGGTCGCCATGCTGCCCACCGCTTTCCTCCCCTTCAACCTGGTCAAGGCCCTGATGAACGGCGCTCTCACCATGCTGCTCTACAAGCCCGTGGTCACCGCCCTGCGGAAGGCCCGTCTGGCCCCCGAGCACGAGAGCACCGCTCAGGTCCAGAAGCGCCGCACCATCGGTGTCTCCATCGTGGCCGTTATCCTGCTGGCCACCGCCGTGCTGCTGGGTCTGGTTCTGGCCGGTGTCATCTAATGTATCCCTTCAGCCCCGTCCCTATGTGGACGGGGCTGCTTTTTTGCTCATTTATAGAACATTAGTTTGACTTTTCTCATGCAGAATAGTATACTGATAAATAGAAAGAGGCTATCGATAAACCCTGTGACCCAAGGTTTCGGAGGGAAAGATAGTGTGAAAGAAAACCGTCAGGGTTGTCTTTCGCGTGCAATCAGATCACTTTTTCAAACTTTAAAAGTTTGAAAAAGTGCAGCAGCCTGTCGAAAAGGCTTTTTCGACAGGCTGAGGAAATACGGCATCAAGGGGGTGCGCGCCATGGACCGGACCATACTCCACTGTGACCTCAACAGCTTCTACGCCTCGGTGGAGCTGCTCTCCCTGCCCGAGCTGCGGGAGAGCGGAAAGCCGGTGGCCGTGTGCGGAGACCCCCAATCCCGCCACGGCATCATTCTGGCCAAGAACGAGTCCGCCAAGGCCATGGGCGTAAAAACCGCCGAGACCATCTGGCAGGCCAGGCAGAAGTGCCCCGACCTGGTGCTCCTCCCCGCCCACCGGGACCAATACCGGAAGTACTCCCGCATTGTCAACGCCATCTATGACCGGTTCACCGACCTGGTGGAGCCCTTCTCCATCGACGAGAGCTGGCTGGACATCACCGGCTCCATGCACCTGTGGGGCGGGGACGGGAAAGCCATTGCCGACCGAATCCGGGAGACGGTGAAGGCGGAGACTGGGCTGACGGTGTCGGTGGGGGTATCCTTCAACAAGGTCTTTGCCAAGATGGGCAGCGACTACAAGAAGCCGGACGCCACCACTGTCATCACCCGGGAAAACTTCCGCCAGCTCCTCTGGCCCCTGCCGGTGACCGACCTGCTCTTTGTGGGCGGCGCGGCGGCCAAGGTACTGCGGGGCTACGGCGTCCAGACCATCGGGGACCTGGCCCGGTTTGACCCCCAGGCTCTGGTGACCATTCTGGGCAAGCAGGGCGCCGCCCTCCACAGCTACGCCGCCGGAACGGAGCACGAGCCGGTCATCCCGGCCCGGGACCTGCCGCCCCCCAAGTCGGTGGGCAGCGGACTCACCTTCCGGCGCAACCTGCTGGGGCTGGAGGATGTCCGCGCCGGGCTGTCCGCCCTGTCCGATGAGGTGGCCGCCCGGCTGCGGCGGCACGGCCTCAAATGCACCACGGTGCAGGTCACCATCCGGGACCCCAATTTCCGGGACATCTGCCGCCAGAAGCGGCTGGCCGCCCCCACCTATGTGTCCCGGGACATCTCCGCCGCCGCCCTGGAACTGCTGCTCTCCTCCTGGAACCTGAAGCTGCCCATCCGGGCTCTCACCGTCACCGGTCAGAACCTGGTGGACGAGGCCGACGCGGGAGAGCAGCTGGACCTCTTTGCTGCCGGCGCCGCCCCCCACCGGGACAAGCTGGAGCGGCTGGAGCGGACCATGGACAAAATCCGGGACAAGTACGGCGGAACCGCCATCACCTTCGCCTCCGCGGTTCAGGGCGAGTCGGGCGGCACACAGCGCCAGGATGACGTACCCCCGGTGGACTGAGCAGAAAAAATCCCGTCTGCACAACAAGTGCAGACGGGATTTTCTTTTTACTTCACGGTGATCAGCTCATAGGAGCGGGTGCCCAGGCCGATCTTCTCGGCGTGCTCCAGGCAGGCCTTCCACTCGGAGTCGGGCTCCAGGTTCTTGAAGTGGTCGTGGTGGTCACAGAAGCCGTGGGCGTGCATCTTCTCCTCCAGGTCGGAGCCGGGCAGGGGCTCCTGACGCAGGCAGGCGTCGGCGCAGGCCTGGTCCAGGGCCACCGGGTCAAAGGAGGCGAACATGCCCAGGTCGGGCAGCACGGGCACGTCGTTGCCGCCGTAGCAGTCGCACAGGGGGGACACGTCGATGACCAGGCTGATGTGGAAGTGGGGACGGCCATCCACCACCGCCTTGGCGTACTCAGCCATCTTGTAGTCCAGAATCGCGTTGGTGTTGCTCTCCAGATTTTCAATGGCGTCGAAGTTACAGGCGCCCAGGCAGCGGCCGCAGCCCACGCAGCGGTCGTGGTCAATGCGGGCCTTGCCGTCGGTACCGTCAAAGTCGATGGCGTCCTGGCCGCAGCTCTTGGCGCAGGCGTGGCACTTGCGGCACTTGTCCTCGTGCACCACCGGCTTGCCGGCGTTGTGCTGCTCCATCTTGCCCGCGCGGCTGCCGCAGCCCATACCGATGTTCTTGAGGGCGCCGCCGAAGCCGGTGGCCTCGTGGCCCTTGAAGTGGCTCAGGCTGATGAAGATGTCGGCGTCCATCACGGCCCGGCCGATCTTGGCCTCCTTCACGTACTCGCCGCCCACCACGGGGACAGCCACATCATCGGTGCCCTTCACGCCGTCGCCGATGATGACGTGGCAGCCGGTGGAGAAGGGGGTGAAGCCGTTCTCATAGGCGGCATTCAGATGGTCGTAGGCGTTCTTCCGCTGGCCCACATAGAGGGTGTTGCAGTCGGTGAGGAAGGGCATGCCGCCCAGCTCCTTCACCACGTCGGCCACCACCTTGGCCCAGTTGGGCCGCAGATAGGCCAGGTTGCCCGGCTCGCCGAAGTGCATCTTGATGGCCACCAGCTTCTTCTCAAAGTCAATGTCCCCGATGCCCGCGGTGCGGATCAGCTTCTCCAGCTTGGTCAGCTGGCTCTGGCCGGGCTTGGTGCGCAGGTTGGTAAAGTATACCTTGGCTTTCTCCATCATGATTTCTCCTTTGTCTCACCGCCGGACGGGACAGCCCCGGTTCCTTCTCCGGGCTTAGGTCCCTCCGGCACTTTCCTCTTTCCTTTTCCCAGGGGCTCTTCTCTCCGGTCAGGCAAAAGGCGATTGATTGCCACCGCCACCACAATGCCTACGATGGTCTCCATCACCCGGAACAGGGTGTAAAAATACCGCTCCTGTCCGCCGTGGTTCAAGATCACCACGCACACCAGAATGCTGCCGATGGAGCAGGCCGCCGGACGGTGGATCAGATTACAGATCCACATAGTGAGGATAATTCCAAGGCCAATCATCAGGCCCAGAAAGATGGGCTGGTTCAGCAGGTCGTCCACAAAGAGGATGGCCAGACCGACCAGGCCGCCGATGCAGGTGCCGATGACCCGGGACACGCCCTGCCGCACCGACTGCTCCACTGAGCTCTGCATACAGATGATGGCCGCGATACAGGCGTAGAAGGGCCCCACATCCTGCAGTGGGTCATACTCCCCCACCGGCGTTCTCAGCCAGAAGGGCAGGAAGATGAAATAGCACAGCACCACCGCCACAGCGGTTTTCACCATGCGCATGCCTACGCCCGGAAATTTATTTCTGTCCACAGTTGCCTCCAGACTGCACGGAGGAGACGGGGCTGTCCCCGTCTCCTCCGTATGGATCGGATCAGAACGGCAGGTTCAGTCCGCCGGTAATCTGACGCATATTGTCCGCCATGTCGGTCTCCGCGCTGCGGATGGCCTCGTTCACAGCGGCCACAATCATGTCCTGGAGCATCTCCACGTCCTCCGGGTCTACCGCCTCGGGGTCGATGGTCAGAGACACCAGCTCCCGCTTGCCGGTGACCGTGGCGGAGACCACGCCGCCGCCGGCCTGGGCGCTGTACTCCTTGGCCTCCAGCTCGGCCTGCATCTTCTGCATGTTCTCCTGCATCTTCTGGGCCTGCTTGATCATGTTCATGTTGATGCCGCCGCCCAGTCCGCCCATTCCGGGCCGTCCAAAGCCTTTTGCCATGGTTCATTCTCCTTTCAGCCCGCCCGCCAGGGGCGGAGGCTGTTATTTAATGATGATATTGTCAAACTGCTGCCCAAAGGCCAGCAGGTCGTCCAGCTTGTCGTGGGCCGGAGTGTCTGCCGCGGGAGCCGCCGGAGCGGTGCTCACCGGCGGGGCCTGTCCCACCGTCACTGTCACCCTCATCTGATACCCCAGCCGGGCCGTGGCCGCCTGGGCCACCACGCTGAGGATGCCCGGCTTGTTGATCATGGACCGGGTAAAATCACTCTCGGCATACAGGGTGAGCATACCGTTCTCCACCCTGCCCTGCACCATAGCCGGGTTGGCCAGGAAGGTGTACTCCCCCATGGGGATACGTCCCTTCAGGGAGGCTGCCAGCTCAGGCCAGAAGTCCCCCGCCGGAGCGGTGTGGGCCGGGGAAGGCGTCTGTGCCGGAGTCTGCTGGGCCGGAGCGCCCTGCTGAGGTGCAGGCGCGGCCTGATGGGGCGGTTCCGCCGTCCGCTGAGGCTGGGCCGCCGGTCTGGCGGGCTTCATCACATCTGTGGGATTTACTCGCTCGCCCGGCTCCTCAGGCAGCGGCGGACGCTCCTCCTCCCAGGGAGGACGGTCCTCGCTCCTGGCAGGCGCGGCTGTCTTCCTCGGCTGCTGTGTCGCAGGGGCAGCTGTCTGCTGTACCTGCTGTGCCTGCGCGCTTTGGACCGGCCGGGCGGGGATACCTCCCCCTGCCAGCTGCTCCTCCAGCCGGGTCAGGCGTGCATTCAGTCCCGCCGGGCTGGGGTCCAGGGTCTCATCACACAGCCGGATAAGGCACAGCTCCGCGTCGGTCCGCCGGTTGCCGCTGCGGGACAGGTCGGCACTGGTGGCTTGGAGCTGACTGAGTATCTGGGCCAGCCGGGCCGGGGTCAGCAGCCGGTCCAGGCGGCGGAGGGTGGTCTCATCATATCCTCCAGTCAGGAGAGCTGCCCCGCTCTGGGGGGCGGTCTTGCGAATCAGCAGGTCCCGGGCCAGGGCGGACAGCTCGTTCAGCAGGCTGCCCACGTCCTTTCCGGCGCCGTACAGCCGGGCCAGGGTCTCCAGGGCTCCGGCGGTCTCCCCCTTGGCGATCTGCTCCATCAGGGCAGCGGTCTCCAGGTTGCCCGCCAGGCCCAGGGCGGAGAGCACCTCCGCCTCGCCGATGGTGCCCGAGGGGTTGACGCACTGGTCCAGCAGGGACAGGGCGTCCCGCAGGCCGCCGTCGGCCAGCCGGGCCAGCAGGGCGGCGCCCTCCGCGGTGAGACCGATGCCCTCCTGCTCCGCCACATAGCTCAGCCGCCGGGCGATGTCCCCGGGCAGAATCCGCTTGAAGGCGAACTGCTGGCACCGGGACTTAATGGTAGCCGGCACCTTGTGCAGCTCGGTGGTGGCCAGAATGAACATCAGGTGCTCGGGAGGCTCCTCCAGAATCTTCAGCAGGGCGTTGAAGGCGGCGGTAGACAGCATGTGAACCTCGTCCACGATATACACCCGCTTGCGAACCGCCGCGGGGGTGTACACCGCCTCGTCCCGCAGGGCGCGGACCTGATCCACGCCGTTGTTGGAGGCGGCATCCAGCTCCAGTACGTCAAGGATGGAGCCGTTCTCAATGCCCAGACAGGAGGGGCACTGGTTGCAGGGGTTACCGTCCACCGGGTGCTCACAGTTCACCGCCCGGGCCAGGATTTTGGCGCAGGTGGTCTTGCCGGTGCCCCTGGTGCCGGTAAAGAGGTAAGCATGAGACAGGCGACCGGTGGCCACCTGCCGCTTGAGGGTGTCGGTAATATGGCTCTGGCCCACCACGTCGTCGAAGCTTCTGGGCCGCCACTTGCGGTAGAGCGCCTGATACATCTTCCTCACACCCCTTGTTTTTTGGAATAAAAAAAGAGAGCGAGCGAGCCAAGTCGCTTCGCTCTCCGCACCGCCCTCCGCGTCCGGCGAAAGGCAAGGCCGCACACCGGCCTTTGAAGTCTGTGCTATGCCCGTAACCCTTACAGCCAGCTCGGAAACGGGAATTCCGCGGCACACGAGGCATTCCGTTTAGTGCTGCTCGGTTCCCCGCCTGACACGGTTCGCGGGGCCCCGTTGCGCGGGACCGATTCCTCATCGCCGCTTATAAGGAGCAGACGGCACAGCAGAGATCCGGGGGCCGGGGTTCATCCCCGCTGTAGCGGATTGCGGGTACAGGGCACCGCTATCTCCCCGACTAGTGCGGCCTTGCCTCTGGCCGGACGGAGGCCGTCTGGTCATCGGAAGGCTGATACCGGTTTATCATACATCATTTTTCTCTATTTATCAATATCCACATTTCAAGTTTTTTTATTTGCAGAGAAAAAATTTTCTTGCATTCTGGGAAAAGCATGCTATAATAATATGCGTGTCTGCCGAGCTTTTGTTCAGCAGCCCGCTATATGGGCCTGTAGCTCAGCTGGGAGCGCAAAGGGTTCGGTTTTCTGCCTCATCTATAATTTCATATTGCTTTATTCTTCTGTTCCCCTTTTGGAACTGTTGATTTGGGCCTATAGCTCAGCTGGGAGCGCAAAGGGTTCGGTTTTCTGCCACATCTATAACTTCATATTGATTTATTCTTCTGTTCCGCTTTTGGAACTGTTGATTTGGGCCTATAGCTCAGCTGGGAGAGCGTACGGTTCGCATCCGTAAGGTCGTCGGTTCGATCCCGATTAGGTCCACCACACTCGGGAGATCTCATTTTGAGATCTCCCGAGTTTTTTCATGCTTTCAGGATGCACGATAGTACATACTCTTGTCCCCTTCCGGATGCAGGAAGTCGAAGAACTGTGTGACACTGATTTTGAATTCCACTTCGATTTCAAAGTTCCTCCCGATATTTACCCGCTCAATGAGCTGCCGCAGGATCATCTTCTTTCCCTCGATACTACTCCCCGCATACAGGTCGGCCCAGGACATAATCTTGTCATACTCCTTTTGGACGGCAACGGCAGAGCTCTTCAGATCAGCCGCTTTTTCCTTGGCCTGTTCCAATTCCTGTGCCAGCGCCGCCAGTTTGCTTCGGGTGTCCTCTATCATCTCACCGAGGATGTCCGCTCCAAAACTGCCAGTCCCATTGATGGTCTTGATGATCTCTTTCTTGTAGCTCTCCAGTTCCCGTTCTGCGGCAGTATGGAGGTTCTCCAGATTGGCCACCGAACTGTTTGCCAGTTGGAGTTCTTTCTCCCGCTGCTTTTGAATGAGCTGGCTCCTGGGTGCAGTCTTCATCCGCTCAAAGAGTTGGATGACGATCTTATCAATAATGCCGTCCAGTTTCTCACCGGAGTATCCGGTCTGACCATCACAGTCCTGAGGATGACGGATCTTGTAGTGGCAGGCGTAGCGGATATGGGTTTCCCGTTTGGGCTCACCCTTGGCTCGTCTGCCGCTGCTGGTGGTCAGCACCAGTTTGGAACCACAGTGGGCGCAGTAGACCATCCCGGAGAGCAGCGCCTTCCCCTTGGAGTTAAAGGGCACTTCATTGTGGTGCATTGTCCTGGCCTCCATCAACTCCTGTGCCCGCTCATACAGATCCAGCGGAACAATTTGTAGCTCCGGAAAGATTTCTGAGCGTGTTTCCCCACTGCGCAGGATTCCCACATACATGATGTTCTTCAGCATTTTGATGATGGTGGTATTGGCGAAGTTGGTCCCCTTTCGATTGAGATAGCCGTTGTGATATAACCACCGGGACAACCGCTGTGCGCCGAACCCCTCATAGACATATTTTTCAAAGATGATGCGCACCACCGCAGCTTCATCCGGGTCAACCAGAATCTCGTTGACTTCGTGATTCTTTTTATTGAAGCGCCCCTGCTTTTCCAGGCGGTATCCATAGGGAACGATTCCGCCGCGGAACCTTCCCTCCTGCACGATTTGCGACAGACGGGTCTTTGTGCGGGCAGAGGTTTTGAGGCTCTCGCCAGAGGCCTGCCAGTAACGGATATAGTTCAGCAGTTTGTCGATATGATCATCCATCTTCTGCTGCCCTTCCATTGCGCTCCACACTTCGATTCCGTTACGGATGAACCACTCCACCACGAAGGGCGTCTCATCATCTCTCCGTCCCAGGCGGTCGAACATGAACACCAGCAGGATGTCAAACTTCCGTTCCTCGGCATTCTGACGGATCTCCTGAATCGCGTCGCGGTCAGCAGCAGCCACCTTGAAACCCGAGACACCTTTTTCCGCAAATTCTTTGATGATCGTCCATCCCCGGCTCTCCGCAAATTCACGGCAGTATTGTTTCTGCATCGGGATATCATCTTTTTCTACCTGTCCTTTGGTAGAGACTCGATAGAGGCAATATACTCGCTTGTTTTTTTCCATGATTGCACCTTGTCCTTTCTGGTATAGGACTGCGGTGCATATGGTTTGCTCAGATTAAATTGTCAAGGTTCATATGCACACACAGTATCCCACACCACTGGTAAAAAGTCTACTGAATCAAGCAGGCTTGTTCAGATTTTCAAAGTCCTGCGCCATTAACAGCGTCTGCTCAATTGCAGATACTGTGTCAGGCTGTGTAATGGTATTTTTGAAGCGGAGGGCAACAATCAGTCCGTCCACTTCCATCGTGATATATTCTGTCGGCTCAGAGTATCGGGGATGCTCCCGATCATACATTGCCTGCTGATAACTCATATGATCATCCTCCTTTACATGGTCTGCTGCCAAGTTTGTTCTTCTTCGTGGTCGTCCTCGGCGTGGCCTTGGGCGATTTTCTTTTGCCGTTCCTTCCGAAGGGCTTTGTTGTCGGCGTGGTGGTGCGTGGTGGTGGCGTCCCTCACGGGAGCAGCCCCTTGGCCGCGCTCCAGAGCGTGGCCAAACTGGACCACACCACCCACAGCATCAGCCCAGTCAGCGCCAGGGCCACCAGTCCCAACAGCAGACTGGTCCACGGAATGTCCGGCAGACTCAGTCTGAGCAGCCTGATGCCGGGCAGAGAAAAACGCTTCTCGTTCCGCTTCCCAGCCTGTTCGCTCATCTGCTCCAGATGCTTCACTGCTTTCAGCAGCTCGTCCATCTGCGTCCGGGTCGGGAGCTGCGCCAGCAGTTCGCTGCTCTTCTTCAGATAGCCAGTCTGTCTCTCGGTGTGATACCCCAGCGTGTAGAGGCTGCTCAGCAGATCCTCCCACTCCGCTTTCGTAGGATGGTCTTCGGGAGGCGGTGTCAGCTCCTGCGCCGGAGGCTGCGGCGTGGTCTGTACCATCTGCGCGGGACGATTCTTTTCCAACAGCTCGTCCATAGATAATTTCTTCTCTGATCCTGAATTCATATTCCATATTCTCCTTCAGATATTTCTTCCCGAACAGCAGGCGGTCACGGCACTGCCAGCTGCTGGGTGTGGTGTAGGTGATGTTCCGTCGGGACGCTTCCCAGCGCACCTTGTAGCCCTCGCTCTCCATCAGCACAATAAACTCCTCCCGGCTGGAGGCGTGGCGCATACAGTCGTTGATGATATTCATGAGTTGCAGCTTCTTGCTCTGGCCACGGGCCGCGGTGTGATACTCACCGACCGTCATGGTCTTGGTTTTCTGCTTTCTATCCTTAGGCAGGAACACAGGGAGAGAAAACTCCATGCAGACCTGATCGTTGCGCTGCCGCAGTTCCTGGAGCTGCTCCTTTGCGATGTGCAGTTTCTCTCCCGTGTCGAAGTTGACGGAGTTGATGAGAAAGTGGGAATGAATGTGTTCCCGGTCTGTGTGGGTGCAGACCAGAACTTCATAACCCTCATAGTACTCAGCCAGCTTCAATGCCGCCGCATGGGCAGCGACCGGGTCGACCGCTTCGCCTTTTGGGAAGCTTTGCACCATGTGGTAGAACAGTACGCCGTCGGTTTTGTGATGCAGCCGCTTGGTGGTCATGAAGTCCGCGTAGACAGATTCCGGCTGACAATTGATGCCTGTGACCAACTGTTGACCGTCACACTTGGTTTTCTTGTTCTGCATGGTGTACCGCATCACAGCTCCCATGCATCCGGTGGTCTGTCCTCGCTTGTAGTTAGTGAAGCTGATGATCGCCATTTCTCACCACCGCTTTCGTTCCAGGATCAATCGGACAGCGGCGCAGAGTTCAGAGAATGCCTGGCGTACGCTGTCCAGATTGACTACCGTGACGCGTCCCATGTGCGCCAGGGTGACAAGCTGATTCAGATTTCTGCCGATTGACTTCAGCTCCTTGAGCACTTCTTTCAGTCCATCGACGACCACAACCTGCTTTCCCAGACAGCAGGCTGTCACATAATCGCTCATGGACATCCCGGAGCGTTTCGCCAATTCCTTGATGGCCTCCCGGTCTGCGGATGTCATCCGGGTACTGAACTTGATATCTTTTTTCATGTCGTTTCCTCCAAACCGCAGATAAAGTGGGTCCGGGCTTCTGCCCGGAAATTATGCGGAAGGCGGGCGGCGGCTTTGTCGGTGACCAGACAAACGCGATGCTGGCCACCTCCAAGGAGGTGATTCTCCCGCGCCGAACACCCGCACTCCTTCTTTGGCCACAAGCGGCCCAACACGGCGTTTCTTTTGCCTTGTGGGAGTTTACTCGCCGCACACGGAAACCGCCCGCAAATCGCCGCACAGCGCCCCGACAGGGTCGATAGGGACGATTTCTCCGGCACCCTCCAAATCGACACTATCGGCACGGCGCAGCTCAATCACTCGCTTGCCGTTGCTTCGGCGGATCACTGCAGCAATTCCGTTCTTCCTTAGGGCCTCAACGCTTTGCAGGATCAGCCTTGAAATCTTTTTGGGCGTTATCCCTTCGGACTTATCAGGGTCGATCTTTTCAGAGAGCTCCGTGGGAGTGCCGATAAATATTGTTCTGGTGCTCATAAATGCAGAGAGGAGAACGACGATCCGATCCTCACGCAGCACGGGTTCTTCTCTGCTGTCCGAAACCAACTCCCACACATTTTCCTCGCTGCGGCGAAGCTCCAGCTCCCGGTATTCAATGTCACGGCCAATGCAGGAGAGCTTCGCTCTGCCACTGCCCCGCCGTTCCTCCACCAGCGTGAAACTGGAATCCACCGCACCACTGATGGCGGTGGTCCCGGAGATCCGGTGGAACACATCTTCCGCCTTTTCCTTGCGCAGATGGTGGATGAGCAGGATGGCAATGCCGTGCTTGTCCGCCAGCCGCTTGAGCACAGACAGATCCCGGTAATCATTGGCGTAGGTGGCGTCGTGGATCGGTCGGATCATCTGCAGCGTGTCGATGATAACCAGTACCGTGTCCGGGTGTGCGGCGACAAATGCGTCCACCTGTTCCTCCAACCCTTGGCCGATGAGGGCGCACTCCGTGCAGAAGTGGACGCTGTCTGGTGCGTCCTCAGTGATTTCAAAGAGTCGATTCTGGATGCGGAGGACGGAATCCTCCAGACAGAGGTACAGTGTGGTGCCCTGCTTGGTGGTCATGTTCCAGACCGGTTCTCCCTTGGCAACTGTCACCGCCAGCCATAGAGCAAGCCAGGACTTGCCCACTTTCGGGGAGCCTGCCAGGATGTGCAGGCCCTGAGAGATCAGGGTGTCCACCACAAAATTGGGCGGCTCCAGCGGACGATCCATCAGAGTCCTGCCGTCCACAGTGATGAGGGGATGGTTCATTTTGCTACTCATGTTTGGTACCTCCATTTCAAGAATTTGAATACAAAAAGCTCCCACCTCAAAAGAAGTGGGAGTAGTATTCATTTTGATTTTGAAATGGTTTATGGTAGAATGGAGCAGACGGAGGTGAGCCAATGGCGACCTATCAGATCTACGAACTCTCTGCCCGGGCGGTGATGAGTTATGCCGCGGAGCAAGACGGTGTTTACACCTTTGCTCTGAACCGCAGTGCCACCGAGCACTGCAAGGTACCGGGTGCCAAGCACGAGCAGGACAGCTGCGCTATGTTCCATCAGCTGATGTACCAACTCCACGGGGAGGGTTGGCGGGAGCGTAGCGATGAGAAAGTCACAGCTCTTTCCGATGTGCTGTTCTATATGGACTTCGCCGGGATCTTTGACCGGCGTGGAACCGGAAGGACGCAGCAGGCCCGCCGGGAGAAGGCCAGAGACATGTTCCGCCCCGAGGGGATCACCCTGGACTTCGGCAGCGGTCTACACCGCTATGTGGCCTTTGAGCGCTCCGCCAGCATGAGCCGCCAGTCCCGTCTCTCCTTTATCCGGGCGGAACTGTACGAGCCCATGCGCCAGCGGATCATGCTGAATATGGAGCTGGACCGATGCCAGCTCAGCAAACGCTACCCTGCAATGGTCTCATGTTCTCCAGTGGAACCCGGGTGGACGGCATCCGCATTGACAAAAAACACCGGGTCATCGTCATAGACAATCCAACCAAGAGAGTGGAGCGAGCCCCTGTCATCACCCTGCGGGAAGGAGATGAGCTGGGAACCTTTTACCGGGCAGATACACTGGAAGATCTGGACATCACCTGCTTTGACGGCGTGGGCCTCATCTCCAAAGAGTACGCGGAGATGGTGGACAAGGCCTGCTGCGGCAGCCATACCCACACCTCCTTCCAGATCCGTATGCCCTACATCAAAGGGATGCTCCATCAGGTGGACTTCAAGGACTTCTTGAAGAGAAGCGGTACCCAGAGCATCATAGATATTTGGGGCAAGGCGCACCCTGTCCGCAGTGTGGACATCATCCTCACCCGCAGTCAGTTCAAGGCATACGGCTGGCTGCGGGAGAACGGTATGACCTGGGAGGACTACTGGGACGCCTTTCGGGACTACAACCACGCCCTGTACATCACCAATCTGAGCAAGGTGGAGCCAGAGAAATTGGTGGAGCTCAACTATCAGTTCCTCTCCACCCTCTCCATTCAGCCGGAGGAGTTTCGCCCTAACGACCTGCCGGAGGGCTGGGATCACAGTCCGGAGGATGATCCCCGGCAGTGGCTGACCAAGGCCACCGAGACGGCCTACTATAACTTTCGTGCCAATAAAGCATATCAGCAGGAATACTTTCGCCGGAGCCTGAGCCAACCCAAGGGGAGCCGCGCGCACATCATGGCCCGGGTGCTGGAGAAGAATCCGAAGTTTATTCGGGAATCTATCTATGCGGAACAGCTGGACGGACAGGCCCGGAAGATTCTCCGAGGCTACGCCGTTGGGCGGCTGCTGGTGTCAGGGGACAACCGTTTTCTCTCAGGTGATCTGTTGGAACTGCTGCGGCAGTTAATTGCGCCCCGTGTGTTCCAGCTGCCCGGTGAACGGGACTTCTGCAATCAGGTGCTGGGAGATTTCTTTGCGGAGGACAGTTTCTTTGCGCCCGGCGCGGCCTATGACCATGAGGACAGCTGTACCCTTCTCCGCAATCCCCACATCGCCCGGAACGAGGAATTGCAGCTGTCCGTGTACCCAGAGGGAGACGCACTGCGTCAGCATTACCTGGGCCACCTCACCGATGTGGTCATGGTGTCCGCTGACAGTTTGGCCGCGGAACGGCTGGGCGGCGCGGACTATGACGGCGACCTCATCAAGACCATTGCCGATCCCATCCTGAACCGCTGTGTGAAGCGGAACTATGATTACGATGTCCATCAGCAGCTCTCCAACAACGCCAACCTGCCCCTGCTGAAAATTCCATCCTTATCCGCACCCAAGTCTGACGCCAACGACTGGCAGGCTCGTTTTCAGACGGTGGAGAACACCTTTGCTGCCCGCATTGGACAGATATGCAACGCCGCCCTGGATCGCAGCGTCATCGCCTACAACAACCACGCCGACCCGGAGGAGCGCAAGCGGTGCCGCCGGGATCTGGAGGCCCTGGCCATCTACAGCGGGCTGGAGATCGACGCGGCCAAGACCGGTGTGCGCCCCAATCTGGATGAATTTCTCAGCAGGAAAAGCGTGAAACGCACCCCCTTTCTCCAATACAAGTACCTGGTGGAGCGTGCAGAGGAGCGTAACCGCGCCTGGTATGAGCCCACCCACCGGGAGCGGCTGGAGACCTTCTTTGCCGGGATCGACTGGGACACGGTGGACTCCCCGGTGGAGCGATTGCCCTGGCTGGCCCGCCAGCTGGAGCGCAACACGCCGAAGATTCAGGAGAAACCAGCGAAGGACAGCGAACTATTCACCTTCGCCCAGGAACGAAGCTGGAAGAAACATCTGGACCAAAACATTCTTTCTTCTGTCTCTGCCTTGCTGTGGGACTACGAGCACTGCCTCTCCCGCATCCGGGCCTGCCGCGCCCCTGCCAAGGGACAGCAGCGGAAAACGGATATCGACCGCATTCTCTACGCCAGGGGACAGGAAGAAGTCTACGACAGCGACGAACTGTATGCCTTCTTCCAGCAGTTCTCCCCGGAGCGTATCGCCGCTCTGCGAAAGGAGATTGTGGAACAGCAGTGGCACCTGATGGCAGAAGGACAGAGAGAACCATTTCTGCGGGAGCATCTGCCGGAGGCGGTAGACTACTATGATCTTCTGACCGATTTCCGCCACGGTGGGTTCCGTCTGCTGGGGGATCTGGTCTGTGATATGGACGATCTGGAGGCGGCCCGGGAGCGGAAACAGCTCCGACGCCCAACAGATTCTCCAGCTTTCCAGAAGATGATGGAGGCCTATCTGTCTGCCCCCTTCAGCGGCAACGAGCGGGCCGTGGTGTCTAAGGTCTGCCGCAAGCTGTTGAATAAGATTATCCGTCCCAGCCTGGCGGTACCCTATGTGGTAGCCCTGGGTAAGCGGAACCTGCTGTGGGACCTGCTGCCGGATCACATCGAGGAACATGTTCTGGAGGTGGACCATGCTGAATGAGTGGAAGGAATTTCAGGACTACACCGGTGCGGTAAACTATACCGCCCGGAACAAGCAGGACACCACCTATCTGGGCCGCTTTACCTTCGACACCATTTTGGATTTCGAGGGACTCAACCGGGTGCTGACCATCCTGGCAAGAGGGTTTGCGTTTCATAATGAGGATGGCAGCCCCGCCGAAGCACCCCGGGAACGCATCGACTATGCCAAGCGGGGCCTGTGTGCCTGGTGCAGTGTGCCGGACAGCAAAAAAGCCACGCCCCGGGAGGCGTGGCAGTTCGGCAGTGATTTTAGGAACCTTCATTCGGAATTCCATGGTCTTGTAGATGAAAACGGCAGCGGATGGTTTCACCGCCATGTGCATCGGGTGGTGGCTTTTGTGCGGGAGAATCCAGGGAAGGTATCCAGCAGCGCCCAGAAGAAGTGTGCCGCCATTGAGAAGGGCTTTGACCAGGCCTGGCGGGACAAGGTGATTCAGATGCAGATTCCCCTGTTTGCTCCCACCACCAAGGGGCAGTGGGGCCTGCGGTTTGACAGCTTTCTGGCCCAGGCTCTGGAGCTGGGGCCGCTCCGGACGGAGGAACCGATACTTCCACTCGCATTGGTGGAGCAACTTCGCAGCCTCACGCCTAAGGGCGTTCCGATGGAGATGGTGAAGACGCTGGCGGCCTACTACCTTGCCAATAAGCCGGAGGACTCCGACTGGGTGGTGCTGCCGGTGGCCAACTTTGACGCGTACTTCGGCACCACCAGCTTTGGGCGAAAGTATCTCAAGCAGATTCCAGAGACCATCCTGGAGCGCTCCGAGACTGGCTTTGGACTGTGTCGGTATCGGCTTGGCGACACCCTTGCCATTCAGTAGGGATAGAGTCAGGCATCCATCTCCGCCTTTTCTTCCGAAGATGGATGCCTGTCTATTTCAAAATGATTCAGTTCGTATGCCAATTCCCACGCCAGACGGAATCCGCAGATAAAGCTGTCGACAGAGCGTTGCTCTGCAATTAGATTCTGGGCATCGATAATCCGTAAAACTAACTTCCTTTCTGGTTTTTCCAATCGCTCGATGAGCTGCCGGTGACAGTCATCAATTTCCTGCTCGGTTTCCTCCATAGGCAACGGAGTGTAAAATCTGTCATACAGTAGTTTCAGCGTGTCATTCATGTGCCTCGCCTCCTTATAGCAAGACACAATAGCACAGGTTCGAGGAAATATCCACTATTATATTTTTCAATAATTTAGTTGTCTTAGTCTTCCAAAGGTTCCGATTGATATAATCAGGCTTAATACTCTCTTGTTTTCAAAACCGTCAGCCCCTTGCCATAACCAGAAGTTACATGCCCGGAATTGCGTGTATTGTACTTATAGGTTTTTTACAAAAAGAGCCCGGATCGCATTGAGAACCGCCAGAATCATGACACCTACATCAGCAAAAACCGCCAGCCACATATTTGCAAATCCCAAAGCGACCAACACCAGGCAGAGCAGCTTGATCCCGATGGCCACCACGATGTTCTGATACACTATGCCCAAGCACTTGCGTGAAATTTTGATCGCCTTGGCAATCTGCATGGGATCGTCATCCATCAGAACCACATCTGCAGCCTCGATAGCGGCGTCAGAACCCATGGCACCCATGGCAATACCGATATCGGCGCGGCCCAGCACGGGGGCGTCGTTGATACCGTCCCCCACAAAGGCCAGCTTTTCCTTGCCTCGCTTTCTGGCAAGTAGCTCCTCTACCTTTTCCACTTTGTCAGCTGGGAGCAACTGGCTGTACACCTGATCCACCCCCAGCTCCTCCGCTACCTGATCGGCCACTTGCTTGGCATCCCCGGTGAGCATCACCGTTTTGTATACACCAGCGGACTTCAATGCCTGGATAGCCTGCCTGGAGGTGGGCTTTATCAAGTCGGAGATGACAATGTGCCCGGCATATTGTCCGTCAATCGCCATGTGGATGATGGTTCCCACGCTGTGGCAACTGATGTAAGGAATACCCAGACGATCCATCAGCTTATCATTGCCGGCCGCCACGGTGTGGTCGTCCACCACGGCGGTGACTCCGTTGCCGCTGATTTCCTGGATTTGGGATACCCTGCTGCGGTCGATTTCCTTGCCATAGGCACGCTGCAGGCTCTTGCTGATGGGATGGCTGGAGGCTGACTCCGCCAGCGCAGCATATTCCACCAGTTTGGCGTTTTCAATTTCATTGTGGTGAATTCCGTTGACCTCAAAGACCCCTTGGGTCAGAGTGCCGGTTTTATCAAACACCACAATGCGAGTTTGTGACAGAGATTCCAGATAGTTGGAGCCCTTTACCAATACACCGGCCTTGCTGGCTCCGCCGATGCCGGCAAAGAAGCTCAGGGGAATACTGATGACCAGGGCGCAGGGACAGCTGGCTACCAGAAACGTGAGCGCCCGGTAGATCCAGGTCTCCCAGGCGGGAGATTGTCCCAATCCCAGCATGAGCACCAACGGCGGGAGAATGGCCAGCGCCAGGGCGGCATAGCACACAGCAGGGGTATAGATCCGAGCGAAGCGGGAGATAAAGTCCTCCGACTTGGACTTACGGGAAGAGGCATTTTCCACCAAATCTAGGATTTTAGACACGGTGGACTCCCCAAACGCCTTGGTCGTCTGGATCTTTAACAGCCCGGTCATGTTGATGCATCTACTGATGATGGCATCTCCCGTCTGCACCTCCCGGGGCAGAGATTCTCCGGTCAGGGCGGCGGTATTCAAAGTAGAGGCTCCTTCCACCACCGTGCCGTCGATGGGTACCTTCTCCCCAGGCTGCACCACGATGATGGAGCCGATGTCCACCTCATCCGGATCCACCTGTTCCAGTTTGCCGTCCCGCTCTACATTGGCGTAATCGGGCCGGATGTCCATGAGGTCGCTGATGTTCCGGCGGCTCTTTCCCACAGCGTAGCTTTGGAACCACTCACCCACCTGATAAAACAGCATCACCGCGATGGATTCCAGATAGTCCCCGTTTTCATAGACCGCCAGGGCCAAGGCCCCCAGTGTGGCCACTGCCATCAGAAAGTTTTCATCAAATACCTGACCATTACGGATGCCCTTATAGGCCTTCCGCAGGATATCATAGCCAATGACCAGGTAGTCCACTAAATAGAGAGCCAGCCGCAGCCAACGGCCTGAACTGCCCAGCGAATCAAAGACAGATGTCCCCAAAGACTGGAGGCCCAACAGCAAGACCGTTGCTGCCAGAATGCGCCAGAGCATGACCTTTTGTTTTTTTGTCATACCGCTGCTGGACTTCTGGCCAATGAGCTGCAGCACCGCCGCCAGAAGGGCTACTGCAGCCAGAAGGATATTCACGATCAGTTCCTGCATCGTCTATACTCCTTTCTACCGGTCTCCTCACAGAAAGATCTCGCAGTCAGGCTCTACCTTTTTGCAGGCCTTGACCACGTCCTGCATGACGCCGGCAGGCTCATGACCCTCTTCAAACTCCACGATCATCTTCTGAGTCATAAAGTTTACGGTGGCAGTCTGAACGCCAGGAGTCTTGCGGGCAGCCTCCTCCATCAGGTTGGCACAGTTGGCGCAGTCCACTTCGATCTTGTAAGTCTTTTTCATCTTGAAAACTCCTCTCTGAATTCCTTGCTTTCGCTATTACGATTAAGCAAGTATTTAATTGTAGTGTCATCATAGCCGGTGAACCTCCCGCCGTCAATGTTTCAGGACGATATCCTTCCGTTTGGGCAAACGGTTCTTCTGTTTGGGCAAATAGTGAGTGTTTTCTTAACATATAAAAGGACTGGAGTCATCCATGACAACTCCAGTCCTTTTCTTCAATCTATGGTTACAGTCTGTTTCGCTCTCCCCAGTCGCACATCTGGTCCAGAATGGGAATCAGAGACTTTCCACGCTCAGTGAGACTATACTCCACCTTCGGGGG
This sequence comes from Pseudoflavonifractor sp., assembly GCF_050943825.1. Lineage (NCBI taxonomy): Bacteria > Bacillati > Bacillota > Clostridia > Eubacteriales > Oscillospiraceae > Pseudoflavonifractor > Pseudoflavonifractor sp. Next base: position 5,825 of record NZ_JBMNPX010000021.1, on the reverse strand, counting down.
AATCTGCGGATACTCCTCCCGGTGGACCAGCTGATCTGCCTCCAGTTCCTTCAGTGTGGAACTCAGCGTCTTGTAGGAGATCCCCCCAATATACTTTTTCATCTCGTTGAAGCGAACCACCCCAAAACACATGAGGGTATAGAGAATAGTCATTTTATATTTGCCGCTGATCAGAGATAAAGTATAGCTGAACCCGGTATCGGCCAGATTGGCAGATGAAATGCAGGTTTTATATTCCTTTAACTCGCTCATAAACACTTTCCTTTTCGTAAGTATTAAACCTCTACGCAAGTATCGCACTTTGATGTGCGTACTTGTTCTTTTTCCCATTCTTGCTATGATTGTACTATCAGCAGGTGAGAAAGTCAATTTCTCAAGGACAAGGAGGAAATTTTATGAGTAAGAACATCGTAGTCATTACAGGTAGTCCCCGAAAAAATGGCAACAGCTTTGCCATGACGGATAGTTTCATCCAGGCAGCGGAGGCAAAGGGACACACCGTCACCCGCTTTGACGCAGCCATGATGAAGATCGGCGGCTGCCATGCCTGCGAGACCTGTTTCAAAACTGGGAAGGCCTGCTCCTTTGACGATGACTTCAATATCATCGCACCGGCTATCCTGAAGGCTGATGCCATTGTCTTTACCATGCCCGTCTATTGGTACTCCATTCCCGCCCAGATCAAAGGCGTTATCGACCGGATCTATTCCCTGGTGGTGGGTGGCAAGGACATTGCCGGGAAAGAGTGCGCCCTCATCGCCTGCTGCGAGGAGGAGGATCTGTCTGTACTGGACGGTGTGCGCATCCCCATGGAGCGAACAGCTGCCCTCAACAAGTGGAAGATGGTGGGCGAAGTGCTGATTCCCGGCGTCTTGAACGCAGGCGACATCTACAAGACGGACGGCTGCCGGCAGGCCGCAGAGCTGGTGGATAAGATCTGAAAGGAAGAAAAGGAATGGGCAAGCAGATCGTAATTCTCAATGGCAGTCCCCGGCGAAAAGGAAACACTTCAGCCCTGGTACGCGCCTTTACAGAGGGTGCGGAAAAGGCCGGGCATATCGTCCGGGAATTCTTTTTGAGCGATATGAATATCCACGGCTGTAAGGGCTGCTTCAGTGGACACAGTACAAAAGAATGTCCCTGTATCCAGAGAGACGACATGGATCAGATCTATCCGGCGGTGCGGGAGAGCGATGTGGTCGTATTGGCATCGCCGCTGTATTACTGGAACCTGAGCGGCCAGCTTCGAACAGCCATGGACCGTCTTTTTGCGCTGGAGAAGAACGATGGAAATCTGCTCCGGGGACATGACCGCTTTGGCGTGCTACTGATGGCTGCGGAAGGCCACGATTTTGAAGATGTACAGGCATACTACAGCCACCTAATGAAGCATCTTCGATGGACAGAACTTGGTCATGTTTTGGCCGGCGGAAACGCAGATGTGGGGGATATTGACGGAAAACCTGAGCTTCAGCAGGCTTATGCACTGGGACAATCCATTTGAGATTCCTGCTCTCACGAAACGGCCAAACAAAATATCAAAAGGAAGGCCGGAGCGGTGTTGCTCCGGCCTTCCTTTTGCCTGCGACATCAGGTTCTTTTTCGTTTCCCCGTATTCTCCGACCCCCTGACCTCCTCGTGGTAGAAATAGTCCACAATCACCGGGTGGCCCGGCTCCGCCAGGCCATAGGGCAGTTCGTTATCCACAAAGGGACAGCCATTTTCGATCGCCAGCTGCTCTGCTTGCTGCTCAAGGTCACGGAAATAGCTCCGATCACCCTTTTGATAGATGGCCTGATACAAGTTGATCAAGTGTGGATACTTTTCATGGATGTAGTCTAAAATCTCCTGCTTGAATCCGCCCCGCAGGTTCAGGTTCTCCAGCCAGACCAGGTCGCACTGATTCTTCACTCGATGGAAAATGGCCTTAAAATCCGTGATACCGGGAAATACCGGCGCGATAAAGCAGACCGTACGGATACCCGCGTCGTAGACCTGCTTCATGGCACAAAGCCGTCGCTCAATGCTCACTGCCTTGTCCATATCCCTACGAAAATCCTCATCCAGTGTATTGATGGACCAGGAGACGGTCACCTTTCCCATCTCCCGGAGCAAGTCAATATCCCGCACCACCAGGTCGGACTTGGTACAGATGAGGATCTCCGCCCCGCTGCCTTTCAGCTGCTCTAACAGCTTGCGAGTGTTTTGAAACTGCTCCTCTTGGGGGAGATAGCCGTCGGTCACCGAGCCGATGACCACCCGCTGTCCCCGGTATTTTTGAGAATTTTTGATCTCCGGCCAGTGCTTTACATCCAGAAAGGTCCCCCAGGGCTCGGTGTGCCCGGTAAAGCGCTTCATAAAGGAGGCGTAGCAGTACTTACAGCCGTGAGTGCAGCCCACATAGGGGTTTACGGAGTAGCCTCCTACGGGCAGATTGGATTTGGTCATGATGTTTTTTGTCTCCACATCCCGGATCAGGATATCGTTTTCCATCATTTCTGCCATTTGGCTTGTTCCTCCAGTACCTTATGAAATGCGGTGGGTAATTCCTGTATCATCTGTTCCTCTCCCATAATGGGAAGCAGGTCTTCCTTCATAAAGACCGGGATACCCAGGGTATGGGCTTGGTCGGTCAGGTTCCATACCCACTCCGGCTTGGATACAGATTTTCCTTTTCGGCGTCCAGTTTCAGTTCCGATGACCACCCACTCGATCCCTGTGAAATCCACTGGCCCGATGTCGTCAAACATGGGCTCAAAGGTGGCGTGATAATGTCCGCCGCGGATATGCTCTCGCAGTGCCAGGATCCTGTTCTTTTCCTTACAAGAGGTAACGGTCACGCCGAACCAGGCGTTATCCAGATGGGTAGAGAAATCGATTTCCTCCGGCCGCTTGGTCAGGAACAGATACTGGTGCTGGGGATTGCGCTCCATTTTGGCAAATACCTCATCCCGCCACTCTGCTCTCCAGCCGGAAAAGTCACTCATTCCAGTAAGCAGAAAAATCTGGGGGCGAGTTTTCTCCATAAGCCGCAATTTTCCGGGGAAGTACTCCGCCTTCTCAAAATCATCAATCATATGGAACCGCCGTACATTATTTCTGGCATAACAGTAGCTGCAGCCGATGGTACAGCCAATGACCAGATTCATGTTCTGAATCTGGGATTTGATGCACACCGCCATTGGAATCTCCCCCAGTCATTTCTGCCTTAGCCTTCCACTGCCGGGGCGACTTTTCCAAAGCCATTCCAGGCATAGAGACCCTGTTTGCTCTCGTCACCCAGGAACTTGTCCACCTGGCAGATATGCAGGATATGGTCGCCCACCTCTACAGTCTGCTGTAAAGTAGCTACCATGGCAAGGCGGGTATCCGCAGGAATCTGAATGTCGCTGCCCTCTACGGAGGTCATCTCAATGTGGTTTTCCTCCACCTTGTGGCTGGTGGCACCGGTGGAACTGCCGCAGGCCACCACGGCCTGAGTCAGACTCTCCCCCGGAACGGTCACAATCACCTTGCCGGTTTCCCGCACCCGCTTGCCGGTATGGGACTGCTTGCCGGTGGCAAAGCCGACCATGGGCGGGTTGAAGGACAGGTAGGACACAAAGCAGATGGGGGCCAGGTTCGTGGTGCCGTCCTCATTCTGGGAACAAATCAGGGTCAGGAGATTAGGGGAGGTCAGGACAGTGGCCTCCATGATGTTCAGTTCTTTCATAAATCAATACCTCACTCTCAATTCGTTCTGTCATTGACATCCCATTTTGATGTCGATATAATTATTATACTTAGAAGAAATAACGGTGCAAGTACGCAGATTATTTGTACTTGGTACGAAAAACCATACCGATGGAGAGAGTGCTGCGTTATGAATCAATCCATGACCTATGAGGAATTTCAAGCCCGAGTGGGCAGTGTTATCCTGACCGAAAACGGAAACTGCCCGGTGACCCCGGTGGTTCAGATGCTCCAGGGGAAATGGAAGCTCCAGATCATCTACGAGCTCTGTATCCAGTCTCCCATGCGGTTTGGGGAACTGAAAAAGATGCTCAAACCTATCACAAACACCATGCTCACCAACGCATTGAAAGAGCTGGAGGGGGATGGTCTGGTACACCGGGAGCAGTATAATGAGATCCCGCCCCGAGTAGAGTATTCCCTGACAGAAAAGGGAACGGATTTGCTGCCCATTTTCTACGCCATCTCCCAGTGGGGCATGAAATATATCCCTTGAGCAAGTGGCTTTCCAAGAGTTCTCCAAAACAACAAGAGACGCCGGAATGGTTTGACAATCGGTCAAATCATTCCGGCGTTTTTTAAAAGGAAACGGTACGCAAGTCGAGCTTGTCTGCCTCTGTAACCGGTCTTAAGGGACGGCAGGGCGTTCCTGCGGCAACAACGCCCGCGGGGATGTCCCGGGTCACCACGCTTCCAGCCCCAATGATGGAACCCTTCCCGATGGTGACTCCTCCGCATATCACAGCATTGGCACCAATCCACACATCCTCCTCCAAGGTAATAGGGGCCGATGTGGTAATCGTCTCTGCCCGCTGTTGGGCATCCATGGCGTGGCCCACACAACTGATACATACGCCGGGGGCAATAAAGGCGTTGGCCCCGATATGCACCGGGGAAGTATCCAGAATCACACAGTTATAATTGATAAACGCCAGTCCGTGAGTATGGATATTGAACCCATAATCGCAACGAAACCCAGGCATGACAAAGGTTTTCGGATCACATGTACCAAACAGCTTTTTCAAAATCTCTCTGCGCCGCTCCTCCTGCCCGGGCGGCAGCTGATTATACTCCCAGCACAGCTGCTCGGCATTTTTCTTCAGACTTTGAGGAAGATGAAAGTTATAGACGCTGTACGGAGTGCTGCTTGTCAAAAGTTCCATTGGTTCCATCGTTTGTTTCACATACCTTTCCTCTGCTAATGCTCATTTATGGTCAAATACTCAGAAATTCCAACAAATCGTTTTTCCATGCGGCAAAATCCCGCAACCCCAAATCATATAGGTTTCGTTCCGCATCCTCTTTCATGGAGTAAGTCCCCACGCGGATGGGCTCACTGGCAGCAAAGACAAAGGCAGTCCCATCCCGTTCCAGGGAAAACACATCCTTCCAATTTTCGTTGTACACTACATGGCGACGATCAATAGCATCCACAATGTTGGGGTAACTGCGGCAGGCCCGCCGATACAGCCTGCGCATACCCTGAGGCTTTCGTACATAGTCCCGGTCCTTGGAGAGAATGACCACCAGCTTATCACACCCCTGCTCCAGGGCGCGGCGAACCGGGATGGCATCGGTAAGGCCTCCGTCAAAGTAGGGCACTCCGTTGAGTTCCACCGGATGGCAAGCAACCGGGATGGCACTGGAGGCCATGATCAGGCGGTAATCGTCCTGCGCCATCATCTCCCGCCCATAGTACTCCGGCAATCCTGTCAGCGCGTTTGTGACCACAATCTCGTACTCCGCCGGGTTGTTCATCAGAGCGGGAAAATCCAGAGGATCTTCTCCTTCTTTGCGGGTCAATTCACCATAGATGTACTTCAATCCAAACAGATCTCCGGTTTTCAGCAGGCTTCTCAAACCGAAGTAATTCTGCGAATGAATATGCTCCGTAAAAAAACGAAGATTCCGGCCTCTTTGCCCCGCCAGATAGGAAGCCAGATTGCCAGATCCACCGGATACGCCAATGCAATAATCAAACGTAATCCCTTCGTCCAGAAAGGCATCCAGAATCCCAGCGTTATAGGCGCACTTCATCCCGCCGCCTTCCACCACCAATCCGATCTTTTTCTGCGTGTTCGTTGTCAACATCT
>NZ_JBMNPX010000020.1:0-50864 GCF_050943825.1 Pseudoflavonifractor sp. | reverse complement strand
GCTTCTACGGCGTGGCTGACGTGCTCAACGGCACCGTCTCTCCCTCCGCCCACCTGGGCGACGTGTTCGCCAAGAACAGCGCCCTGGCCCCTGCCATGATGAACTACGGCAACATCCCCTGGGCCAACGCCGCCGACTTCCCCTCCGAGGCCAACGTCAACTCCTATCTGGTGGAGGCCGAGGGCATCTACACCGGCTACCGCTACTATGAGACCCGCTATGCCGATATCGTCATGGGCAACGGCGGCGCCGAGGCCTCTGCCGGTACCTACGCCAATGCCGACGGCACCGTGGCCACCGCCGACGGCATCTGGGATTACAGCAACGAGGTGGTCTATCCCTTCGGCTACGGCCTGAGCTACACCACCTTTGAGCAGACCCTGGACAGCGTGGAGATTAAGGGCGACAAGAAGACTGCCACCGTGACCGTCACCGTCACCAACACTGGCGACGTGGCCGGCAAGTCGGTCATCCAGCTCTACGCCCAGGCCCCCTACACCGACTACGACAAGCAGTACCACATTGAGAAGTCCGCCGTGCAGCTGATGGACTTCGAGAAGACCAACACTCTGGAGCCCGGCGAGAGCCAGACCATCACCATGAACGTGGACATGGCCAACCTGGCCAGCTATGACTCCGAGAACGCCAAGACCTTCATCGTGGAGGACGGCGACTACTACTTCGCCATCGGCGATGACGCCCACGACGCCCTGAACAACATCCTGGCCGCCCAGGGCTACACCACCGCCGACGGCATGACTGCCGACGGCAACGCCGCCAAGACCTGGAAGTGGACCTGGACCGGCGGCGTGGACGCCGAGACCTTCTCCGTCAGCAAGGCGGGTGTGGAGATCACCAACGCCCTGAGCGAGGGCGACTCTGCCATGGACATCAACTACTTCCTGCCCGGCACCGTCACCTACCTGACCCGCAGCGACTGGGACGGCACCTTCCCCAAGACCATCAGCGGCCTGACCGCCAACGAGGAGCTCTCCCATCTGCTGGGCAACGACTTCATTGAGCTGGCCACCGATGAGGACACCTCCGACCTGGTGTTCGGCGACACCACCAGCACCCTGACCATCAACGACATGAAGGGCGCCGACTTTGACGACGAGCGCTGGGACGAGCTGCTCAACAAGGTCACCGTCCAGGAGTTCCTGGACTTTGCCTCCAACGCCTTCCACAACATCGCCGCCATCCCCTCCGTGGGCCTGCTCCAGTATGCCGCTGACGACGGCCCCGGCGGCTCCGACTCCCACTACCTGACCGAGGGCTCCTACCAGGGCGTGCCCTACGAGGACGCTGCTGACTATGACTACGGTACCCGCGTGGCTCCCACCCCTCAGAACCTGGCTTACAGCTGGAACAAGGAGCTGGCCTATGAGAACGGTGAGATCATCCTGGGCGAGAGCACCCTGGTGCTCAACCTGCCCATCATGATCGGCCCCGGCATGAACATACACCGCCACGCCTACAACTCCCGCGGCGCTGAGTACTACTCCGAGGACCCCATCCTCTCCGGCTACATCGGCTCTGCTGTGGTCCAGGGCGCCCAGTCCAAGGGCTGCCTGGTGAACATCAAGCACGCCGGCTTCAACGACCAGGAGATCAACCGCTCCGGCATCGCCGTGTTCATGACCGAGCAGAAAGCCCGTGAGCTGGAGCTGCGCAACCTGCAGCAGGCCTTTGAGGCCAACGGCAAGCCTGCCTCCTTCGTCAATGACGAGACCAAGGCCGACACCTACACCACCGGCGCCCTGGGCGTCATGTCCTCCTACAACCGCATCGGCGCCGTGGCCCCCAGCGCCAACTACGGCGTGATGGTCCAGATCATGCGGAACGAGTGGGACTTCAATGGTTACAACGTCACCGACTTCACCGGTGTGGACCTGAAGGCCGCCCCCAAAGAGTCCATCCTCTACGGCACCACCGCCTTCTGCGGCTTTGGCGTCAGCGAGAACGTGACCTACTGGAATCCTGAGGCTCTCAGCGGCGACCACGACATGCTCGCTGCCATCCGCCAGAACACCCACTACATCCTCTACGCCATGGCCAACAGCGCTGCCATGAACGGCGTCAACTCCACCACCCACACCGAGAACGTGATGACCTGGTGGCGTGTGCTCTATATCACGCTGATTGTGGTCTTTGCCGTGGCCACCGTGGTGTGCCTCATCGGCTTTGTCTTCAGCAAGCGGAAGAAAAAGGCGCAGGCGCGCTGAACAGGAGGAAAGAATTATGGCAACTACGAAGCTCGCAAAATCCGGTCTGTCCGTCTGGGTGGCCCTGGTGACCGCCGTCATCGGCCTGGTGGTCTATCTGGTCACCTCCTTCACCGGCTATCTGGCCGGCAGCGCCACCAACCCCGCCCCCATCGTGTGCACGGTCATCGCCATTGTGCTGGCGGTGGTCCTGGCCGCCGCCGGCGATAAGCTGGGCGGCGGGGTGCTGGACCTGGCTGTCCTGGCCACCACCGTGCTCCTCATCGTCAGCTTTGCCCTCTTTGCCCTGGGCCGGGTGAGCCTGGTGGCCGACGTGTACTTCATCCCCGTCAACTACCCCGCCGCCGAGGAGACCGCCCTGAACATCTCCATCGTGGGCCTGGTCAGCTATCTGGTGTCCATCGTGGCCATGATCGCGGCCTGCTTCTCCGGCAAGCTGTCCAGAGACTGAGCACAGCATACAAAACACCCAGCTTCCCACTTGGGAGGCCGGGTGTTTTGCGTGGGTGATCTTGTGTGCGCGTCAGACGCACAAATTAAGAAAAAGAAAGAAGGCAGGGCTGGAGGTGTTGACGTTAAATGTCTTGATGTGTTATAATTCAGACGGAGAAAAGAAGAAAAATGACATATTCTTGCAAAGAACATTCTGAGGATGCCTGCATCATTGTCCGCGAGAGAAAGCCTGTTCGTGTGTAAACTAGGAGGTATTTCTATGTTTGCTGATGTGTCTTGCAGAGTCAGGATGAACGTTGATTTGATTGAAAAAGAGTGCAGCCTTCCGCCCTTCGGCGCGGCTGAGCGAAAGGCCATGCGGCAGGCAAGTAGGGCGGAGGAGGAGTTCCGCCGCTCCAAGGGCTACCCGCCCAACACCCTCTGGGGAAAGATTAAGCGCCTTTTCCAGGAATAAAACCATGGCCCCCAGCGAACAGACCGACATAAATCACCAGGACCGGCTTCCCATCCCACGGGAAGCCGGTCCTTTTGCGTGTCTGATATTCAGTGCTGCGCTCCGCCCCTGGCCTGCCGGAGCCCGTCCAGAATCAGGTTCCGGGCGGCCCTGGCCTGCTCCTTCTCCATGGCGGGTACGCCGGAGAGGGGATAGGGAATGCCCAGCGCCTCATACTTGGCAGCGCCCATGGTGTGGTAGGGCAGCACCTCCAGTCCCTTCAGGTTCCGGAAGGGGGCGATGAGCCTGCCCAGGGTGGTCAGCTCCTGGGGGGAGTCGGTGAGGCCGGGCACCACCACATGGCGCACAATCATGGGCACCTTGGCCCGATCCAGTGCGCGGGCAAAGGCGAGCACCGGGGACTGGTCCTGTCCGGTGAGGTGCCGGTGGCCCTCCGGGATTGCGTGCTTCACGTCCAGCAGCACCAGGTCGGTGACGGCAAAGAGAGCGTCAAACTCCTCCTGCCGGTCGGGCCGGTACACGATACCCGAGGTGTCCAGGCAGGTGTGGATGCCCTGCGCCTTGGCGGCTGAGAACAGCTCGGTGAGGAAGGGCAGCTGGAGCAGGGGTTCCCCGCCGGTGGCGGTGATGCCCCCCTGGCGGTAAAAGCCCTTGTTCCGCTGGTAGGCGGCCAGCAGCTCGTCCACCGTCATCTCAGTGCCGCCCTCGGTGCCCCAGGTGTCCGGGTTGTGGCAGTAGAGGCAGCGCATGGGGCAGCCCTGGAAGAACACCACAAAGCGGATGCCGGGACCGTCCACCGTGCCGAAGCTCTCCACCGAGTGGATGCGCCCCGTGTTACATGCCCTCATGGAAGGTGCGGGCGATGACCTCGTCCTGCTGCTCCTTGGTCAGCTTGTGGAAGTTGACCGCGTAGCCGGACACCCGGACGGTGAGCTGGGGGTACTTCTCCGGGTGGGCCTGGGCGTCCAGCAGAGTCTCCTTGGTGAACACGTTGACGTTGAGATGGTGGCCGCCCTTCTCGGCGTAGCCGTCCAGCAGGGCAACCAGGTTGTCAATCTGGGAATCGGTGACGTGCATGGAATTTTGCTCCTTTCGAGGGTGAGGTGTGGAAAACGGGATTACTCCTCTTCGTCGCTCAGGTTGGGCTCGCAGCAGGCGCAGTCCGGGTCCATCTCAAAGGTGATGGCGTCGTCGAAGAGGATCTGGTCGTCCTTGCCCAGGGCGCCGGGGATGATGGAGAAGGTGTTGGAGATGCCGTCCTGCGCGTCCTTGAAGGGCAGCTTGGACACCGAGCTGAGGGAGGCCACGGCGCCGTGGGAGTCCCGGCGGTGCATGGGGTTGGCGCCGGGGGCGAAGGCCTCGCCGGCCTTCCGGCCGTCGGGGGTGGAGCCGGTGTTCTTGCCGTAGACCACATTGGAGGTGATGGTCAGGATGGAGGTGGTGGGGATGCCGCCCCGGTAGGTGTGATTGCCCCGGACGTAGTCCATGAAGCCCTGGACCACGTGGTAGGCGATGGAGTCCACACGGTCGTCGTCGTTGCCGTACTTGGGGAAGTCGCCCTCCACCTCGTAATCCACCACGATGCCGTTCTCATCCCGGATGGTGCGCACCTTGGCGTACTTGATGGCGGACAGGGAGTCGGCCACCACGGACAGACCGGCGATGCCGGTGGCAAACCACCGCTTCACGTTCCGGTCGTGGAGGGCCATCTGGATGCGCTCGTAGCAGTACTTGTCGTGCATATAGTGGATGATGTTCAGGGTGTTGACGTACACGCTGGCCAGCCACTTCATCATGTCCTGGAAGCGCTCCACAACCTCGTCGTAGTCCAGGTACTCGCTGGTGATGGGGCGGTAACGGGGACCCACCTGCTTCTTGGAGATCTCGTCCACGCCGCCGTTGATGGCGTACAGCAGGCACTTGGCCAGGTTGGCCCGGGCGCCGAAGAACTGCATCTCCTTGCCCACCCGCATGCTGGACACGCAGCAGGCGATGGCGTAGTCGTCGCCGTGGGTGACCCGCATCAGGTCGTCATTCTCGTACTGGATGGAGGAGGAGAGGATGGAGGTCTTGGCGCAGAAGCGCTTGAAATTCATGGGCAGCCGGGTGGACCAGAGCACCGTCAGGTTGGGCTCGGGGGCGGTGCCCAGGTTCTCCAGGGTGTGGAGGTAGCGGTAGGACATCTTGGTGACCATGCTCCGGCCGTCAATGCCCATGCCGCCGATGGACTCGGTGACCCAGGTGGGGTCGCCGGAGAAGAGGGCGTTGTACTCGGGGGTGCGGGCGAACTTGACCAGCCGCAGCTTCATGATGAAGTGGTCCACAAACTCCTGGATCTGCTCCTCGGTGAAGGTGCCGGCGGCCAGGTCCCGCTGGGCGTAGATGTCCAGGAAAGTGGAGGTGCGGCCCAGGCTCATGGCCGCGCCGTTCTGCTCCTTGATGGCGGCCAGGTAGCCGAAGTAGAGCCACTGGATGGCCTCCTGCACGTTGGCGGCGGGGCGGGAGATGTCAAAGCCGTAGATCCTGCCCAGCTCCTTGAGCTCCTTGAGGGCCTTGATCTGCTCGCTGAGCTCCTCACGCTCCCGGGTGACGCCGGAGTACATGATGATGCGGGTGGTGTCCTTCTGGTGCTGCTTGTCCTCGATGAGTCGGTCCACGCCGTAGAGGGCCACCCGGCGGTAGTCGCCGATGATGCGGCCGCGGCCGTAGGCGTCGGGCAGGCCGGTGATGATATGGCTGGAGCGGCAGGCGCGCATCTCAGGGGTGTAGGCGTCGAATACGCCCTCGTTGTGGGTCTTGCGGTGCTTGGTGAAGAACTCCACAATCTGGGGGTCCACATGGTAGCCGTTCTCCTCGCAGGCCTTCACCGCCATGCGGATGCCGCCGTAGGGCTGGAGGGCCCGCTTGAAGGGCTTGTCGGTCTGGAAGCCCACGATTTTCTCTCTGCTCTTGTCCAGGTAGCCGGGCCCGTGGGAGGTGATGGTGGAGACAATGCTGGTGTCCATGTCCAGCACGCCGCCCTTTTCCCGCTCCTGGCGGGACAGGTCCATCACCTGGGCCCACAGGGCCTTGGTGTCCTCCGTGGGGCCGGCCAGGAAGGACTCGTCGCCCTCATAGGGGGTGTAGTTCTTCTGGATGAAATCCCGGACATTGATCTCCTTCTGCCATACGCCGGGGGTGAAGGAGTCCCACTCCGGTGCGATGCGCGTTTCTTCCATAGAAGTCTCCTTTGTACAGATTTGGCTGCCGGGCGGATTGCAATACCGCAATGGTTAGCTTGAGCTAATTATACTATTTCAGTATGAATTCGTCAAGAGCAGCGTGAAACAGTAAAAATGGACATTCGACCGAAAAAGTATACTATCTTTAAAGGTAGCTTGTCAAGGAACGTCAAGAGAAAGACAAAGAGGAGAAAAAAGTCCGGTTCTGGAGGACAAATGGGTCCTCCGGACGGAAGGAGGCGGCCAGCTCATTGAAGGCCTTGGCCTTCTCTACATCCCCCAGATGGTACCAGCAGACGCACAGCTCTATGGCGGGGAGGTATCCGTAGCAGTCTGGGGAGACGAAGGCACCGGAAGTGTCGTCCCGCTTTCGGGTAAGGGCCAGCTCGTACCAGAAGGCGGCCTGCCGCCACTGCTCCCGGGCCAGAAACCAGCCGCCGATGTCGCAGCACACCTCAGCCCTTGGGGTGTCCAGGGTCAGGCTACGGAGCAGGGAAGAGAGTGCGTCCCCATCCCGGCCCAGGGCGGTCATGCACTGGGACAGCAGGCGGCAGGCTTCGATTTGATTCTCCAGCCACCCCTTTCCGCTGTCCAGAAAGGTGGTGAGCACCTTGGCAGCTTCCTCAAAGCGGCTGTGATACCACAGTTCCCGGGCGTAGTAGAACTGATTCCGTGGGTCCAGGGCCTTGCCTGCGGCCAGCTGGGCCTCATAGATACACAGGTTGCGGTCCGGGTCGCCGGAACCCTCCTTTTTGTGGGACACCGCCGCGTCTGACCAGCGGATTTCCCCGGCAGGGGTGATGGCCTCGTGGACAACCCCCGCCCAGCGGAAACGGGCTTCGTTGCGCACCACCCGCTCCCGGTGATAAGTGAAGGTGGGCTGGCCCTGGGGGTCAAAGGCGGTGTGGTAGGGCATCATCACCACGTCGGCCTGGGGCAGAAGCTGTTTCCGCATGGCACGGAACTTTGATCGGTCGTCCTCTGCTATCACATCATCCGCGTCCAGCCACATGCAGTAGTCGCCGCTTGCCTGTTCAAAGGAGAAGTTACGGGCGGCGGCGAGGTCGTCCACCCACGGGAAGTCAAAGAGCTTATCCGTAAACTTCCTGGCAATCTTTTTTGTTCCATCGGTGCTGCCGGTGTCCACAATCACAATCTCGTCCACCAGATCCGCCGCGCTCTCCAGACACCGGCCCAGCACGGCCTCCTCGTTCTTCACAATCATACACAGGCTGATGGTACACAAAGGCGTCCCCTCCCAGTTTTCCAAACTCCCTCCATCCTATGCGGCTGTCCTCATAATTCCACCGGGGGACGCATACCTGTGGACAGAGGAGGTGGTACCATGGCGTTTTTGGAGCGGCTGGGGGATTTTATCTGGAACCCGTGGCTGCTGGGGCTGTTCCTGCTGGCGGGATTGTACTGCTCGGTGCGGACGGGCTTTTTCCAGCTCTTCGGCCTGCCCCTGTGGATGAAAACCACCCTGGGCTCGGTGTTCCTGGGAAGGGGAAAAAAGACCGGCAAGGGCATCACACAGCTCCAGGCTCTTTCCACCGCCCTGGCCTCCACCATCGGCACGGGCAGCATCGCCGGGGTGGCCACCGCCATCTTCTACGGCGGGCCGGGAGCGGTGTTCTGGATGTGGGTATCCGCCTTCCTGAGCATGATGACGGGCTGCCTGGAAAAGACCCTGGCCGTCCGCTACCGGGAGCCCTCCCCGGAGGGGGGCTGGCAGGGGGGACCCATGTGCTATATGGAGCACGGCCTGGGCAGCCGGGGGCTGGCCTGTTTCTTCTCCCTGTGCTGCGTGGGGGCCTCCCTGGGGGGCGGCAATATGGTCCAGGCCAACTCCATTGCCACCGCATTGGCCCACAGCTTCGGCTGGGACCGGCTGGCGGTGGGGGTGGTGACGGCGGTGCTCACCGGTCTGGTCATCCTGGGGGGTATCGGCCGCATCGGCGCGGTGAGCGAGAAGCTGGTGCCCGCCATGGCCCTGCTGTTTATCGGCGGCAGCGTGGTGGTGCTGGCTGTCAACGCCTCCGCCCTGCCTGGGGCGCTGGAGTCCATTGTGACCGGGGCATTGACCCCGTCTGCAGTGGTGGGGGGCGGCCTGGGCTACGGTGTAGCAAGGGCCATGCGGTACGGCATTGCCCGTGGGGTGTTCACCAACGAGGCCGGCATGGGCTCCTCCGCCATGGCCCACGCTGCCTCCGACGTAAAGGAGCCTGCCGAGCAGGGGATGTGGGGCATCTTTGAGGTCTTTGTGGCCACCCTGGTGGTGTGTACCATGACCGCCCTGGTCATCCTCACCACCGGCGTCTACCACCCGGCGGAGGCCCTGGCCGCCATCCAGAGCGGCACGGTGTCCGACTCCATGCTGGGCGCGCCGCTGTCCGCCGCCGCCTTTTCCACCGTGTACGGCCCGTGGGGCGGGGCCTTTGTGGCAGTGTGCCTGCTGCTCTTTGCCTTCACCTCTCTGCTGGGGTGGAGCTACTACGGCGAGCGGGGGCTCCAGTACCTGACCGGCTCCCACCGGCTGCGGTGGGCCTACCGGGCGGTGTTCCTGGCGATGATTGTGGTGGGGGGCGCTGGGGACATGTCCGCCGTGTGGCAGATGGCGGACATTTTCAACGGCCTCATGGCCCTGCCCAACCTGACCGCCATTCTTCTCCTCTCGCCGGAGGCACTGTCTCTGTGGCGCACATGGGTGGGGAAACGGACGGGAAAACAGGCTCTTTCTTGCATTGCCGGGAGAAAATCGCTATACTGAAAATAAGATAAGGGTTCCCAGAAGGAGAGAGAGCCGTGAAGGAGATTGTAGTGCTGACCCCCCTCCGGGAGATGAAGGACCGGGCGGAGGAGATTGTCCGGGAGCAGGGCTACCACAATGTGGAGGTGCTGCTGGGCAGCATGAGCGAGGGCGTGGAGGTGGCCCGGAAGGCCATTGCCGAGGGCGCGGAGCTGATTGTCAGCCGGGGCGGAACCTACCAGCTGGTGAAGGAGGCCTTTCCCGTCCCCGTGGTGGAGATTAAGGTGTCGGCCTACGACGTGCTCCAGAGCTTTGAGCAGGTGGACGACCCCAACGAGACCATCGGCGTGGTGGGCTACTCCAACGTGGTGGACGGGTACGACCTGCTGCGCCGCCTGCTGCCCAACCCGGTGGTGCTGGTGGAGCTGAAGCGGGAGAGCGACATCTACGCCGTCATTGAGGACCACAAGCGCCGGGGCATCAAGACCTACATCGGCGACGCCAACATCACCCGCATCATCCGGGAGCTCAACTGCAACGGCATTATGATCCAGTCCCAGAAGGCCTCCATCCATACCGCCATCCAGGAGGCCCGGCGGATTCTCAAGGCCACGAAGGAGGAAAAGCGCCGGGCCCAGCAGATCGCCACCATCACCGACTTTGTCCATGACGCCATCATCGCCATTGACGAGAACGAGAAGATTACGGTGTATAACCGCCGGGCGGAGCAGCTGTTCGGCGTACCCCGGGAGCGGGCCAAGGGGCGGCCCATCGCCGATATTGTGCCCAACACCAAGCTGCCCGAAATCCTGGCCACCGGCACGGCACAGCTGGGGGAGATCCAGAACCTGTGGGACTCCCGCATCGTCACCAACCGGGTGCCCATCACGGTGGATGGGGAGGTAAAGGGTGCGGTGGCCACCTTCCAGGATGTCACCGAGGTGCAGAACCTGGAGGAAAAAATCCGCCGCTCCATGAACGAGAAGGGGTTTATCGCCAAGTACACCTTTGATGACATCGTCTACGCCAGCCACCAGATTGGCGAGTGCATCAAGACCGCCAAGAAGTTTGCCATGTACGACACCCCTATCCACATCTGCGGCGCCTCCGGTGTGGGTAAGGAGCTGTTCTGCCAGAGCATCCACAATTACAGCCGCCGCCACCTGGGGCCTTTTGTGGCGATAAACTGCGCGGCCATTGCTCCCTCCCTCATTGAGAGTGAGTTCTTCGGCTATGAGGAGGGCTCCTTCACCGGTGCGCGGAAAAAGGGCAAGCCCGGCATCTTCGAGCTGGCCCACAACGGCACGCTGTTTCTGGACGAGATCAGCGAGATTCCCATGGAGCTCCAGGGCCGTCTGCTCCGGGTGCTCCAGGAGAAGCAGGTCATGCGTCTGGGCGGCGGCCGGGTCATCCCCATCGACGTGAAGATCATCACCGCCTCCAACAAGTACTTAAAACGGGAGATGGAGGAGGGGCGGTTCCGCAAGGACCTGTACTACCGCATCAACGTCCTCACCCTTCGCATCCCACCTCTGGACCGCCGCCGGGAGGACATCCCGGCCCTGACCCGGTACTTTATCCGCAAGTATTCGGAGAAGTACGGCAAGCCCCTGCTGGAGCCCACTCCGGACGTGGAGAGCTGCCTGCTCAACCGGAAGTACGAGGGTAACATCCGGGAGCTGGAGGGACTGATTGAGCGGTGCGTCATCCTCTCCTCCTTTGACGCCATTCTGGCCGAGGGGGATGGGGAGCGCCGTGCAAGTCAGCCGCCGGTGCAAGAAAATGGGCCGGTGTGCACTGATGTTCTGCCTCCGGACTGGGATGGGCTTGACCTGCGGAGCCTGGAACAGAAATATATTGAGATGGTATATCAACGGACAGGGGGAAATGTCCAAAAGACTTGTGAAATTCTTGGCATAAATCGTACAACTCTCTGGAGACGGCTGAAAGAATAGACAGATGTCGTTTTAATTTACAACATACGTTGCGAAATGAAACGTAAATGCGTTGCAAAAAGAAACGTCCATTTGCAGTTTGTTCATAGAATTCCCAAAATCAAGGGGTTTTCAAGTTGGCACGGGATTTGCATTAGTAAAATAATACGTGGCCCGGAGAGAGACGGGCAAAGCTGAATAGGAGGGATTTCGTAATGCATATCCTGAAAATGGTCAAGAAAGTCCCCGGCGGTCTGATGATCGTCCCCCTGCTCCTGGGTGCTGCCTTCAACACCTGGCTGCCCGGCCTGATTACCCTGGGCGGCAGCGGCACCTTCACGTCCTACCTGTGGAAGTCGGGCGCCATGCCCATCTTGGCAGTGTTCCTGTTCTGCAACGGCGCACAGATCAACGTCAAGCGTGCCGGTATCCCCCTGGCCAAGGGTGTGGTCCTGACCACCGTCAAGGTTGGTCTGGGCATCCTGCTGGGCGTGCTGGTCAACAAGATCTTTGGCGACGCCGGTATCCTGGGCATCGCGCCTCTGGCCATCGTGGGCGCCATCTCCAACTCCAACGGCGGCCTGTACGCCGCTCTGGCCGGTGAGTTCGGCGACGAGACCGACGTGGGCGCTGTGTCCATCCTGTCCATCAATGACGGTCCCTTCTTCACCATGCTTGCCCTGGGCGCCACCGGTATGGCCGACATCCCCTTCATGACCCTGGTTGGCTGCGTGCTCCCCATTGTGGTCGGCTGCATCCTGGGCAACATTGACGAGGACATCCGCAGCTTCTGCGCTCCCGGCGCCACCATGATGATCCCCTTCTTCGCCTTCCCTCTGGGCGCGGGCCTCACCTTCACCAACCTGGTCAGCGCCGGTCTCCCCGGCATCCTGCTGGGCGTGGTCTGCACCCTGGTTACCGGCCTTGTCGGCTACCTGGTGTATAAGATCGGCCGCGTGAAGCGTCCCCAGGTCGGCGCCGCCATCGGCACCACCGCCGGCAACGCTGCCGCCACTCCCGAGGCTGTGGCCGCCGCTGACCCCGCTCTGGCCGTGGTCGCCGCTGCCGCCACCGTCCAGATTTCCGCCGCCATCATCGTCACCGCCATCCTCTGCCCCCTGCTGGTCACCTTCCTGGACCGGGTGGAGCGGAAGAATCACCCCGAGCGCTACGTGGATGACAACCGCGAGAAGGCCGCCATTGACGGTGAGATGGTCTGATTGACGGACCAGACACAACAGCACATTCATACTACATAGGAGGGGACACCGTTGAACCGATATCTGATTGTTGCGGATGACTTTACCGGCGCCAATGACACGGGCGTACAGCTGAAGCGGCGGGGCGTTCCCACCAGCGTGGTTTTTTCCAGCGAATTTATCGCCTCTGAGGGCTCCTTCGTCCTGGACACCGAGTCCAGGGCGCTGGGGCCGGAGGAGGCTGCCGCCGCGGTCCGTGCCGGTCTGAAAGGCGTGGACCTGACGGCCTTCGGCCGGGTGATGAAAAAGGTGGACTCCACCCTCCGGGGCAGCGTGGCCGCCGAGATCAAGGCTGTGGACGAGCTGTACGGCAGCGAGCTGGTGGTCTTTGCCCCCGCTCTGCCCGACCTGGGCCGTACCACGGTGGGGGGCGTACACCTGCTCAAGGGAATCCCCATCACCCGCACCGAGCTGGCCAAGGACCCCAAGACCCCCGTCACCGAGGACAACATCACCAAGCTGCTGGAGGCAGTGTACGACGAGCCGGTGACCCACATCTCCGAGGACCAGGTGTCCGCTGGGGAGATCGACTTCTCCGGCGGCCGGGTCTTTACCTGCGACAGCGCCACCAATGCCGACCTGCGCTCCGTCATCCAGGCGGCGGTGGCCACCGGCAAGCGGACGCTGTGGGTGGGTACCGCTGCCATGGCGGACCACCTGCTGGGCGTGGAGGTGGACGTGCCCCCCGCTCTGGCCGTGGTGGCCAGCGTCAGCGCCGTCAGCCGGGAGCAGGTCAACTTCGCCGCCGGGGAGGGTATCCCCCTGGTCAGCGTCCCCATCCCCGAGCTGCTCACCGGTGAGCAGAAGCTGGAGACCTATGTGGCGCAGACCGTTGCCCTGCTGAAGGAGGGCAAGGACGCCATCCTGGCCTCCTCCGCCTCCTGCAACCGGGCTGAGCTGGACCGTTCGGTGGCGGTGGGCGAGAAGCTGAACATGACCCGGGAACAGGTCAGCGGCTACACCCAGATGGTCATGGGTAAGATGATCAGGGCCATCCTGGAGCAGACCCCCATCTCCGGCATGTTCCTCACCGGCGGAGACACCGCACTGGGCTTCTTTATGGAGGCCCGGAGCCTGGGCTCCTCCATTGTCACCGAGATTGCGGTGGGCATCCCCATGATGCGCCTGTCCGGCGGTCCCTTCGCCGGGCTGAAGGTGGTCACCAAGGCGGGCGCCTTCGGCAAGGAGGACGCCATCACCTTTGCACTGAGAAAATTGAAGGAGGTGATCCCCGAGTAATGGCCCGTTTCGGCATTACCATGGGCGATCCCTGCGGGATCGGCCCGGAAATCATTCTGAAAGCACTGAAAACCAGAAGCGACTACCTGGACCGCTGCCTGGTCTTCGGCAGCGCGGCGCTGCTGGAGCACTACAACGAGAAGTTCGGCCACGGCTTTACCATCCGTACTGTCTCCCACGCAGCGGAGGCGGCAGACGGCTGCCTCAACGTGGTGGACCCCAACCCCATCGCCCTGGAGGACATTACGGTGGGTAAGGTCTGTGCCGCAGGCGGCAAGTGTGCCTTTCTCTACGTGAAAGCGGCCATTGACGCGGCTCTGGCCAAGGAGATCACCTCCGTGGTTACCGCGCCCCTCAACAAGGAGGCCCTCCACCTGGCCGGGTACAACTACGCCGGCCACACGGAGATTTTTGGCGAGTTCACCCACGGCGACCGCTTCGCCATGCTGCTGTGGAGCGACAAGCTGAAGGCTATCCACGTCACCACCCATGTCTCCCTCCGCCAGGCCTGCGACCTGTGCACCAAGGAGCGGGAGATGGACGTGATCCACCTGGCCTGGGACACCCTGAAAAAGGTGGGCTACGAGAATCCCCGCATCGCGGTGGCCGGTCTCAACCCCCATGCGGGCGAGAACGGCATCTTCGGCGACGAGGAGATCAAGGAGATCGGCCCCGCCATTGAGGCCTGCAAGGCCGAGGGCATCAACGTCACCGGCCCCGTTCCGCCGGACACCGTGTTCCTGCGGGCGGTGAAGGGGGAGTTTGACATGGTGGTGGCCCAGTACCACGACCAGGGCCACATTCCCCTGAAAATGCTGGCCTTTGACTCGGGTGTCAACATCACCGTCGGTCTGGACGTGGTGCGTACCAGCGTGGACCACGGCACTGCCTTTGACATTGCGGGCAAGGGCATTGCCAAAGAGGACAGCCTGCTCAAGGCCATTGAGATCGGCGAAAAGCTCTGAGAAACAACAGACGGTCGTACGCGGGGCGGCGATCAGGACCGCTCCCCGCCATTCTCTCTTACGCGGGGCGCGGCGCCTGCGCCGCCCTGTTTTACCGTCCAACACAATGAAGGAGGAAATACCCATGCCCGTCATTCAGTTTCCCTACGGTAAGGAGACCCTTTCCATTGACATTCCCCAGGAGCGGCTGAGCGCCGTCCTGACCTCTGAGATGCACCACTACAAGCCCGAGCTGTCCCAGGAGGAGCTGGTCCGCGAGGCCCTGGAGCACCCCATCGGCACTCCCAAGCTGTCTGTTATGGCTGAGGGCAAGAAGAAGGTTGTCATCATCGCCAGCGACCACACCCGCCCCGTGCCCAGCAAGATCATCATGCCCCAGATGCTGGCCGAAATCCGCAAGGGCAACCCCGACGCCGACATCACCATCCTCATCTCCACCGGCTGCCACCGTGAGACCACCAAGGAGGAGCTGGTCAACAAGTTCGGTCCCGACATCGTGGCCAAAGAGAAGATCGTCATCCACGACTGCGACGATCCCACCCAGGTCAGCCTGGGCAAGCTGCCCTCCGGCGGCGAGCTGATTGTGGACCGCCTGGCTGTGGAGGCCGACCTGCTGGTGGCCGAGGGCTTTATTGAGCCCCACTTCTTCGCCGGCTTCTCCGGCGGCCGCAAGAGCGTGCTGCCCGGCATCGCCAGCCGCAAGACCGTCATCTACAACCACAACGCCGAGTTCATCGCCAGCGACCGGGCCCGCACCGGCATCGTGGACGGCAACCCCATCCACATTGACATGCTGTATGCCGCCCGTGCCGCCCACCTGGCCTTTATCTGCAACGTGGTCATCAACTCCGACAAGGAGGTCATCTACGCCGTCTCCGGCGACGTGGACCAGGCCCACATTGCCGGCCGTGAGTTCCTCAGCTCCAAGTGCAAGGTGGACTCCGTCATGAGCGACATCGTCATCTCCACCAACGGCGGCTACCCCCTGGATCAGAACATCTACCAGGCCGTCAAGGGCATGACCGCGGCCGAGGCCACTGTCAAGGAGGGCGGCGTCATCATCATGCTGGCCAAGTCCAACGACGGCCACGGCGGCGCCGAGTTCTACAAGACCTTCAAGGAGGAGAAGGACCTGAACCGGATGATGGCCACCTTCCTGGCCACCCCCAAGGACCAGACCCGCATCGACCAGTGGCAGTCCCAGATCTTCGCCCGCCTGCTGATGCGCGCCACCGTCATCTACATCTCCGACGCTCCCGATGACATGGTGTCCGACCTGCACATGGTGCCCGCCCACTCCCTGGAGGAGGCCATGAAGAAGGCCGAGGAGATCGTGGGCAATCCCAACGCCAGCGTCTGCGCCATCCCCGACGGCGTGTCCGTCATCGTCATCTGAGCCTGACCGGCCAGACATAAAATTCAAAGAAAACCCCGCCGCCGCAGGTGCGGCGGCGGGGTTTTACACTTCAGGGGGAATAAATGTGAAAAAAGTTGTCCTGATTCCCGACTCCTTCAAGGGCACCCTGTCCTCCGCCCAGATCTGCGAGATCATCGGCGGCAAGGTGGCCGAGCACTTCCCGGGCTGCCAGGTGGTGTCCATCCCCGTAGCCGACGGCGGCGAGGGCAGCGTGGACTGCTTCCTCACCGCGCTGGGCGGCGAGAAGGTGAAGGTCACCGTCAAGAACCCCTATTTTGAGGATATGGAGGGCTTCTACGGCCTCATTGACAACGGCGAGACTGCCGTCATCGAGATGGCCGCCTGTGCCGGTCTGCCCCTGGTGGAGGACCGGAAGGACCCCCGCAAGACCACTACCTACGGCGTGGGCCAGCTGATTCTGGCCGCTGCCGCCAAGGGCGTGAAGAAGATCATCGTGGGCCTGGGCGGCAGCTCCACCAACGACGGCGGCTGCGGCGCGGCTGCCGCTGTGGGTGTGAAGTTCTACAACGACAAGGGCGAGACCTTTGTCCCCACCGGCGGCACCACCCATGAGATCGCCCGCATCGACATGTCCGGCCGGGACAAGAGCCTGGAGGGCGTGGAGATCGTCACCATGTGCGACATCGACAACCCCATGTATGGCCCCACCGGCGCGGCCCACGTGTTCGGACCCCAGAAGGGCGCCGACCCGGAGATGGTCCTCTTCCTGGACGAGGGCATCAAGCATCTGGCCGAGGTCATCAAGCGGGACCTGGGCCAGGATATCGCCCTCATGCCCGGTTCCGGTGCCGCCGGCGCCATGGGTGCGGGTATGGTGGCCTTCTTCGGCTCTCGGCTCCAGATGGGTATTGAGACCGTGCTGGATACCGTCCGCTTTGCCGACGTCATTGCCGACGCGGATATGATCTTCACCGGCGAGGGCAAGATTGACAGCCAGTCCCTCCGGGGCAAGGTGGTCATCGGCGTGGCCAAGCGGGCCAAGCTCCAGAACGTGCCCGTCACCGTCATTGTGGGCGGCGCGGACAACGACATTGACCCTGCCTACGGCATGGGCGTCACCGCCGTGTTCTCCATCAACCGTCTGCCCCAGGACTTCTCGGTCTCCCGCCACAAGAGCGTGGAGAACATGACCCTCACGGCTGATAACGTCCTCCGTCTCATCAAGGCGGCGGAGCAGCTGAAGGGCTGAGCATCCACAATATAAAAAACGGAAGGCCGTGAGGCCTTCCGTTTTTTCAGCTGTTTTTCCACCGCAGAGCCCGGAGCGCGTCCTTCTGTTCCGGGGTGATGCGGTAGCTCTCCACTGCCTTCTGGATGGTCTTGTTGTGGGTCCACTGCTCCAGCCGGCGGCCGGTCAGATAGGGGAGGGCGGCGTCATACTGCTTGGCCAGGGCGGTGGCGAAGTACCAGGCCACCATCATCCGCACATAGTACTCCTCGCTCTTCACCTCCGCCGCCCAGTCCAGGTACTCCGGGCGGAAGCACTCGTCCAGATAGAAGGACAGCAGCATCTCCAGACCGAAGCGGACGGTGTAGGTGTCCCCGCTGTCCAGCCAGCGGCGGATCTGCTCCGGGAGCTGGGGCGGGTGGGCACGGAAGGCCTTGGGGGAGAGCAGGTCGCAGGTGGCCCAGTTGTCCACATGGGGGAGGAAAATGTCCAGTCTGGCAACCGTCTCCTCGTAGCCGGACCGGGCGCAGAGGAGCAGGCCGTGGAGGTTGTTCTCGTCGTAGTACCGGTGGGGGAGGGCATCAAGGAAGGACTCTGCCTCAGCGGTGCCCTTCAGCTCCTTTGCCAGCTTCCGCAGAGCGGGCATCCGCACGCCGATAATCTGCTCCGGGTCCACGGTGGGCATCAGTTTGGCCTGAAACTGCCGGTAGTTCAAGTCCTGGAGGGCAAACAGCTTCTCCTGAATGGCGTCCATATCCATACCCCTTCCGCTGTGATGTACCCCCAGTATAGCACAGAATCCGCGGTATGTCAGGCCTGTTCCTTTCCTTCACGGTTCCGGAGCTTGCACACGCCCTGGGTCATGGTGCCCATGGGACAGAAGGAGCACCAGGTTCTGGGCCGGTAGAGGACCATGACAATGAGGCCGATGAGGAGAGAGGTGAGCATCAGGCTGTAAAAGCCGAAGCTGAACTGGGCTACCCAGTCGGGGACCATACCGGCGGTATAGGTCCAGCCCCAGGGCACCCGGATGGTCCAGAAGAGCTTGATGGCCTCACGCAGGGAGGAGGCTCCGGCAAAGACAAGCCAGGTCTGGAACAGCATGTTGCCGAACATGGCCAGGAAGAAGACCAGGAAGCCGTACCGGAAGCCCTTGGAGGCCATCCAGCGGGGCGCAGGCTTTCCGCGGGACAGCTTCAGCCGTCCGCCCAGCAGGGAGAAGAGCTGTCCCCGTCCGCACAGGTTGTTGCAGAAGAACTTGTTTCCACCAAAAATGGCCAGGCCCAGAGGGAGGAGAAAGTCGATCATGCCCAGCCAGGCGAACAGAATGTTGAAGAAGCCCAGGGCAAAGAACAGAATGGACCAGAGCCAGAGATAGTCGTACCAATGTGTCTTTTTCATGCCTGACCCTCCCGTTCCATCAGTGTAATGCAGTCCGCAGGGCAGACCCTGGCGCATTTTCCGCACCCCACGCAGCGGACCGGATCCACTGCGGCAAAACAGCCCCGATGGACTGCCACAGCCGCTCTGGGACATTCCTTTGTACAGGCGCCGCAGGCCACGCACCGCGACCGATCCACCTCAGCAACTCGTTTTGACAGCATACAGACCTCCAAAACTCTCTGATTTCAGGCGGGCAGACAGACGCCCCCCAATTCCAGTACAGTATACCGAAACCGGGGGGCGGTGTATGTGACTGTCTTACACTTCAGGTCAGGGCGCGCAGCTTCTCCCGGTCAATGACCGTGACCTTGCCCCGGCTGAGGGATACGATGCCCTCCTGGGAGAAGTAGCGGAGCACCTTGGTGACCACCTCGCGGGCGCTGCCGATGCAGCGGGCGATCTCGTCGTGAGTGAGGGGGATGACAGGGCCGTTTCGCAGCATCTCATCCCACAAAAAGATGGCCACACGCCGGTCAATGCCCATAAAGAGAATCTGCTGCATGGTCCACATGATATCGGAGAACCGCTCGCTGGCTGTCTTATAGAGAAAAAGCTCAGCCCTGGGGTGGTTCTGGAGAATGGGGGACAGGATGGCCGACGGGATGGTGACAGCCTGGGTGTCCTCCATGGCCTCAATGAGCACATCAAACACAATGGCGTCCATCAGGCAGGAGGAGGACATGACGCACAGTTCTCCCGCTCTCACCCGGTAAAGTGTGACCTCCCGGCCCTCTTCGGACAGAAGATACACCCGCAGCTGGCCGGACAGGAGCAGAAGCAGGCCCTGACACTCCTGGTCCGCCCGGTGGGTGACCGTGCCCTTGGGTACGGTGGAGGGCAGAACGCTCCGTTTCAGCGTATCCTGCTCTTCCGGACTGAGCTCCGGCCAAAAGGGGAGGGTATGGGCCAGCAGATGTTCCGGATTGTCCATGGTTATCACCTCGGTGGAATAGCCTGACGGCAGAGGATACCCTCATTATACGTGATTTTCATGCCGGATACAACGGCATAGGGCGAGAGAAAAAATTTGAGCGGGATACTTGACAGGATGGGGTGTCGCCGCTATAATGAACATCGTTCATATTGGGGGGGGTCGGACCATGAATACCGTTGTCACATCCAAAGAGGAAATTCTTGCCGCCAGCCGGGAGCTGATCCGCAGCCAGGGCTGGTCCGCCATCAGCATCCGCTCTGTGGCTGGGGCCTGCGGTGTGTCTGTGGGGTCTATCTACAACTACTTCGACTCCAAAGCCGACCTGGTGTCCGCCACGGTGGAGAGCGTCTGGTGCGATATCTTCCACCTGCCCGAGCAGGAGGAGGTATTCCGGGACACGCTGGCCTGTGTCTCCTGGATCTATCAGCGCATGGAATACGGCTGCCGGCAGTACCCGGGATTCTTCAACCTCCACTCCATGGGTTTTCTGGGGATGGAGAAGTCCGACGGCAGACAGCGGATGGAGCAGACGTGGCAGCACATCCTGAATGGATTGGGCGTTGTGCTGAAGCAGGACCCCAAGGTGAGACCCGACGCCTTTGACGAGGAGTTTACAGCAGAAAAGTTTGCGGATATCCTGTTTTCCCTCTTTTTATCCGCGCTTCTCCGGGGGGATTACAACCCCGCCTCTGTTTTGGAGCTGATCCGCAGAACAGTCTATTGACCGACTTTGGAACCCTTGCAATCAAAAATATCCCGTGCTCCCACGCGCCCGGCCAGAGGCCGGACGCTGGGACCGGGTCTTTTTTGGAAACAAAATGAACAATGTTCAGATAAAGGAGTGATATCTCGTGAAAGTACAGAAGAATACCCTCCTGCTGCTGGCCTGCCTGGTGTGGGGGGCGGCGGGGTTCAATATCCTGCGGATTGGCCTGATGGCCTACCCGGCCTACGTGACTGTGGTGAATCTGCCGCTGTCCGTCGTGGTCTTTGGGCTGTTCCAGCGCTTTGTGTTTGGCAAGCTGGTGAAAAAGCACACTGGGCGCATCGCGGGTATGGAGGAGAAGCCCCAGTTCTTCCTGAAATTTTTCGACGGTAAGGCCTTTGCCATCATGGCGGTGATGATGACCGGGGGCATTGGCCTGCGGGCTTCCGGACTGGCGCCGGAGCGGTTCATCGCCGTGTTTTACTCGGGCCTGGGGGCATCCCTGCTGCTGGCGGGATGCCTGTTCGGCCGCAACTACGGGAGAGCGATCCGCGCGGCAGCGTGCGGTTGATATAAATCAAAAAGCAAAACGGAACGAAAGGAATATTCATTATGCAGGCAATTGTAGAGACCCTGTTTGACGCGGTCTATCTTATTTCCGTCATTACCATCGGCATTCTCATGATCCGTGGCAGCAAAGGCCGGAGCCAGTACCGGCTCTTCGGCGTGATGGCTGTGGTGCTGGGCGCGGGAGACTCCTTCCACCTGGTACCCCGTGCGCTGGCCCTGTGCACCACCGGCCTGGAGAACTACACCGTGCCCCTGGGACTAGGCAAGTGGATCACCTCCATCACCATGACCATCTTCTATGTGATTCTCTATTACGTCTGGCGTCAGCGCTATCAGATCAAGGGCCGCAACGGCATCACCGCCGCCGTGTACATCCTGGCCGGGCTGCGGATTATCCTGTGCATGATGCCTCAGAACGACTGGCTTAGCGCCTCCGCTCCCCTGTCCTGGGGTATCTGGCGGAACATCCCCTTCGCCCTGCTGGGCATGCTGATCATTGTCCTCTTCTACCGCAGCGCCAAGGAGCGGAATGACCATGCCTTCCGCTGGATGTGGCTGACCATCGTCCTCAGCTTCGGGTTCTATATCCCGGTGGTCCTCTGGGCGGACGCCGTGCCCATGGTGGGTATGCTGATGATTCCCAAGACCTGCGCCTACGTGTGGACGGTGCTCATCGGCTACCAGGCCATGAAGAACGAGAAATAAGGAGGAATTTTTTATGAAGCGATATGCCAATACTGCCGTGGTCTACGCTGTGATTGCTATGCTTTTCGGCGTGTTCTACCGGGAATTTACCAAGTTCAACGGCTTTGAGGGCCGGACTGTGCTCTCCGCCATCCACCCCCACTACTTCATGCTGGGTGTGGCTTTCTTCCTGCTGCTCCTGCTGCTGGAAAAGGCGATTGGCTTCTCCGATGCAGGGACGGGGAAGGTGCTGGTCGTGTACCATGTGGGCCTGAACCTGACCGGCCTTACCTTCCTGCTCCGGGGTGTGACTCAGGTGCTGGGGACCAACCTGTCCTCCGCCATGAACGGCGCCCTGTCCGGTGTGGCCGGCATCGGCCATATCCTGCTGGGGGTCAGCCTGCTTCTTCTGCTCCTCCCGATTCGCAAATGCGTGTCCGCAGGTAAGTAAATAGAATACTATGAGAGCCGCCCGGACGCATGTAATGCATCCGGGCGGCTCTTTGTCAGAAGGGGTGGCACATAAGGACGTGCCGGGCGAGAATAGGATACTTACCATGAAGAAAAATGGAGGGTGATGGTATGCTTACCGCATGGCTGCTTCTGATGCTCAACGGACTCTTTGTCACACTGCGGCTCTCAGGGGGGAACGGAGGCTCCTTCCCGCGTCCGCTGAAGGCGGAGGAGGAGCGGATGTACCTGGAGCGCTGCGCCGCCGGAGACCTGGAGGCCCGGAATATTCTGATAGAGCACAATCTCCGCCTGGTGGCCCACATCATAAAGAAATACTACACCCAGACAGACGACCAGGATGACCTGATCTCCATCGGCACTATTGGGCTCATCAAGGGCATCTCCACCTTCAAGCCGGACAAGAACGTGCGCCTAGCCACCTATGCCAGCCGGTGTATTGAGAATGCTACCCTATCGCAGCGGACCTTTTGCCCCATCATGTGGCGGATCGCACCGACTTAAGGGATAAATGGAGGGTGTTTTGCCAACCTACGGAACACATGGTAGTCATGACACGCTATGCTCTCGATGTGGTCAGTTACGCGCCCTTGTATATTCATAGTTTCCGGCTTGTCCAGCCCCACACGCTGGTGGAGGCGGAGAAGTTCAATCTTGTCTACACAGATCCAACTCAAATCGATAATATAGCGGACAAGCTGCGGTGGTACCGATACCAGCATGGTCTGCTGCAAAGAGATGTGGCAGACTACGCCGGTCTGGCTCGCAGCACATATTCCGGCTATGAGAATACCCAGCGGGACTACTACCCCATCGAGAAGATGCAGAAGATTGCGGAGCTGTTCGCCGTGCCGGTCACGGATTTGCTGGACGAGTTTAATTTGTTCCTCTACAATGGGCAGGGACAGCAGATCAAAGAAATGCGCCGGCGGCGTCAGATGACCCAGGCAGAGTATGCAAGGCGGCTTGGGGTTCCCCTTGATACATTGAAAGCATGGGAACGAGACAGGGTACAGATCTGCAAGCAGACATGGCGCAGACTGAAAGTCAGAGGATAACACAAAGGGATGGGGTCATGCCCCATCCCTTTGCTGATGTATTCGCTTGATTGCCTCAATCAACTCCGCTTTCTGCTCCACGGGGCAGGGCATGGCTTTGATTTGTTCCATGACCGTCTGCGCATGGACGGCGGCAACTTTCTTGGAAAGTTCTTCCTGCTTTTCCGGAGTTGTCGGATAATGCATAATAACGCCCAACGCACATACCCTCCTCCTTGGTAAGGCAGTATATGCGTCAATGCTTGTCCTTCATGTTCTTTGTGGACAGCGAAGCCAGGTAAATATTGGTTACATCCGCCCGCTCATGGCCCAGCAGCCGGGACACCGTGAAGTGAGCGTCCAGAGCGCCCATGCCCTTGTCCATCAGTTCCTTATACTTCTCCGCTGCAAAGGTGTGGCGAAGTCCGTGAAAGGTCAGGGGAAGGTCAGATTTTACTTGAATGCTGTTTCGATGCGCCACGATGAACAGCTGCAGGCGGTGGATGGCCTGGTCGGTGGGCATATCGTCCGGTACCAGCAACTTGTGGCCCCGCTGGGTGTGTGTCAGTTGACGCCGCAGGGCAATGGCGATCTGCTCGTTGATGGGGACGGTGCGGATCTTGCCGCCCTTGCCCTTGACGGTGACGGCATTCTCCCGAAGGGCCTGCTTTGCCGCGGCGGTGTCGATGCGGAAACACTCGTGGATGCGGAGCCCGGCGTAACGGGCCAGGTAGAGAGCCAGAATGTAATCCCAACGCTCCGCGGCCAGGGCCTTGCCCAGCATGTGGTTGAACTCCTCTGTACTCCAGGTACGGTCCACACCGCCGAAGCGTCGGCGCTCCAGTTCGACTCCCAGTTCGCTGTTGGTGGGCAGCGCATATTTGGGGTTGCTCATTTTGTCGTGGAAGAAGCGAATGGCTGCCAAATCCGTTTTTATGGTGGAAGCCGACTTCCCATGTTCCTGTAAATACAGCACATAGCCAACAAGGTGCTTGCCGCTGATGTTGCTCAGTTTCTGAAGGTGGTACTCATCAGCCAGATAGCCGCAGAACCGCTTGCACGCCTCGTAATAGCGATCCTTGGTGCGGAAACTGCCCTGACGATTATGGCGGGCTAACTTGTTCAGTTGGCTCACCAGGGCCAGATAGAGACCCTTGTTTTGAATGGATCGTGTCATATAATAAAGTGCTCCTTTTCTTTCATAAGTAGTTCGGATGGGCACAGTTCGCCCCTTGGCAGAGCCGTCTGTTTCCGCCGGATCTCCAGGAAAATCTTCCTGGAGCCTGGGGGCAATCGCTTCGGAACCCCTTGCAGCAGAGGCGTTTCCAGGAAGCGAGCCATGAACGGCGAATCTCTGTCTCTTTTTCAGTTGGAACCTGGTCAGTACGAGTGCAGTATGGGGATAGACCCTGCCATCGGAGGGCATTGCTCCGATGACGACTGCCGACACAACCGCTGAAACTCGGCTGCAAACTGCGGTAAAGAACCACAGCCTGCGTGTGTCTGTTGATCCCTCCGGCTGGGATCAGGGGAATTGCGTCCTCTTTGCTGCCGAACCGGCACTGTGCCGGAACAAAGAGGGGTGAGCCTGCTGCCACAGGCTCCGAGGTGCAGCCCCCCAAGTCACTCCGCACACCTCGACGCGGAGAAGGGAGACGGCCATGTTTTAGGATAAGTTCTTCTGGCACCTTACCGCAGACTGGCAGAGTCTGGGGCAACTCCCAACGGGAGTGCGGGGCTATGAACGCACAAAAAGAGGGTGCGAAAAGTTCCTTCTGTGCCTGATCTACACAGGCAGTAAACTTTTCGCACCCTCAAACAAGTGCTCGTATTCTTTCTCATGGCCATCCGAAGAAGTCAACATCTTCGGCGCAGCACCACAGCATCAAAGGAAAAGACAGCCGATGAACATGGTTCCCTTGTTGTCCACTGAAACGGAGACAAGCCGTAGGGCATTGCCCTGGCGGAAAACGGCTAAAACGTACAAACCTAACAGCGTGCGCAATGCGAGATGTCCCTCTCGCTCACAGGTGAATCCTGCCCCGGAGTTCCACCGAGTACGCGCAAAGAATCAATCGTAATTTTTATATACCACAATATATTGTGTTTATCAATGCAATTTAGCCATATATATGATGTTGATTGAAAAATTTCTCGACTTCTTTCGACAGAAAATCAAAAGCCGCCTCCACAGCTTATGTGTAGAAGCGGCCTCATGCCGGATCATCCGGGATATATTTGGCAATGTCTCCGATCTCGCAGGACAGAACGGCACACAGCTTGTTCAAAGTCTTGGTCTCCATATTATCGTTGGCTCGGAGACGGCGGATGGTTTTACTGTCAATGCCGCATTTTTCTCTCAGCTGATAGGTGGAGACACCCTTTTCCTTCATCAGCACCCATAAATTATCAAATACAATCATCTGCATTCCCCCATCATTGACACCATACAGTATGGGGGTTATAATCCGCATTATTAAGGGGATATAATCCCCATACTCAATACGGGAGATGATTTTTTGAAGAAAGCAAGAAAAACCTGTGCGTTCACCGGTCACCGCCCGAAAAAACTTCCCTGGGGCTACAATGAGACAGATGTACGGTGCGTCGCACTGAAAGTTGCGCTGGAGCGGCAGATTCGTTCACTGGTTCAAGAGGGGGTGACGGATTTCCTCTCCGGAATGGCCGAAGGAATTGACTTGCTGGCGGCAGAGATTGTCTTAAATCTGCGGGCCGAATACCCCTGTATCAAACTGCACTGCATTCTTCCCTATAAGGGGCAGGAAACGGAGTGGTCCGCTGCGTCCCAGGCCCGTTATCACGCCATTCTGGCGCAGGCGGATTCCATTATTTATGTCAGCCGGATCTTCCGAAAAAATTGTATGCTGGAGCGCAATCACTTTCTGGCCGCTCACTCTGATGTTCTGCTGGCCGTCTATAACGGCGAGTATCGGGGCGGCACAGCGGCGACCATACGCTACGCACAGAAATTGGGACACAGCGTAATTATCCTTGACCCAACAAAATAAATTGAGCACACTCGAAATCAAAAATCTGACTGAATGGAGTTGTAAGATTTAACTGAATAGAGTATAATGATTTCACTGAATTATTGAGGTGACTGCCATGGACAAACAAATCTATAAGCCCCGCATTATTGACCAGCAGGTGGAAGAATACCTGTCCGCCTTCGGTGCCGTGTGCGTGGAAGGGCCAAAATGGTGCGGCAAGACATGGACTTCCGCCTATCACAGCAAGAGTGAGATCTACATCGGCGACCCCGCCGGAAACTTTCAGAACCGTCAGTTGGCGGAGTTGTCTCCTGCTCTGGTGCTGGAGGGAGAGACGCCCCGGCTGATCGACGAGTGGCAGGAAGTACCACCTCTTTGGGACGCGGTGCGCTATAAAGTGGATCAGACGGCACAAAAGGGGCAGTTCATCCTCACCGGCTCCGCCACCCCGAACCACAAAGGTATTCTCCACAGCGGCGCGGGACGGATCGCCCGACTGCGGATGCGCCCCATGTCCCTGTGGGAATCCGGGGACTCCAGAGGCAAGGTATCCCTGGAGCAGCTGTGCCAGGGGAAACTGACCCCCGCCATGACCGGTGAGGTGGATTTGAAAAAGTTGATCGAACTGATTATTCGGGGTGGTTGGCCGGGAAGTCTGGGCCTGACTTTGGAGCAGGCGGCACTGCTTCCGGCCCAATACCTGGATGCTGTCATCGACGATGATGTGTACCGCATGGACGGTGTGAAGCGGGATACCCAGAAAATGCGCCTGTTGCTGCGCTCGCTGGCCCGGAATGAGAGTACCACTGCCACCAATAAAACGCTGATGAAGGACATTAAGGCTGTGGATGTCGAGGATATTGACGGCAACACGGTGGCAGCCTACCTGGACATCTTCAAGCGACTGTTTATTACCGACAATCAGCCGCCCTTCTCCTCCGGCATCCGTTCCTCTGTACGGGTGAAGCAGGCAGAGAAACGGCACTTTGCTGATCCGTCTTTGGCTTGCGCCCTGCTAAAGGCCACACCTGCCAGCCTGCTGGGGGATCTGGAGACACTGGGCTTTCTCTTTGAGGCTTTGTGTGAGCGGGATTTGCGGATCTACGCCGAGTCCTTCGGGGCGCAGCTTTACCACTACCAGGACTATAAGAACCAAGAGATCGATGCAGTGGTTGAGTTGCCGGATGGCCAGTGGTGTGCTTTCGAGATTAAACTGGGAGCCAATCAGATTGACGCCGCGGCGTTAAACCTGCTGGAGATTAAAAAGCAAATCGAAGCCGATCCCAAAGGCAAGCCACCCGCAGTCTTGTGCGTCCTGTGCGGCATGGCCAACGCGGCCTATCAGCGGCCGGACGGGGTGTTTGTGGTGCCTGTGACGGCGCTCAAGAATTGAGGATTACGGCTTTGCTAAAAAGGAATGCAGAAAAGGATCTGTAAGAGAATAACTGTGCAAGGGAGGAACTGCAATGGCCTATGCAGTTTCCTCACTGTTTGCCCCTGTGGGTCGCTGTGCGGCTTCTTTCGGCGCCGGGTTTACCCTGGATACCTGGGCTCACGTGACCACTTCGGACCAGAAAGCTGCGGTCAACACCATGGGGAAACTTCTCTCCGGCAGCGTCTGACTCTCTCCAGAGCGTTCCGGCCCTTTCCACGCATTTTCCCGCATGTGGCATTGTCTGGGGCAACGAAAATTTTCCAGAAACGAAATCACCAAAAAGCACATAAAAGCAGAATAAAACCGCTGAAATCTTGCGATTTCAGCGGTTTTTTAGCTGCAGCGTCAGGGCTCACGCCTGTGGGCAACCGGCTATGAGAAGCGGCTCCGCCGCCCATTTGCGTATAATAGCTAATCCGTTAAATAATGGGGCGAGAATCCATGGTGTCAGACCTTACCTCACCATCAGTGCTCTCCCCGGAGCATGACCTGAGCGCGGAACACCGTCCCGTCATATTGGAACTTGCAGTAGCCGCCATTTTTTGCGGCAATACGGCGCACCGACTGCAGACCGATACCATGTCCCGGACGCTTGGAGGAATGGAACCCGCCCTTGTCCTCCAGGATCTCGCCGGTGTAAGCGTTTTCCACCTCCAGCAACACCACGGCATTTCCATGAATTTCCCCGCGCACCCGCACCCAGCGATGGGAAGGGGGCAGGCACAGACTGGCCTCCAGCGCATTTTCCAGCAGGTTGGAGAGTACCACGCATACATCCATTTCATCCGCAGGCAGCAGGCGCGGCAGATCCAGAATGTACTCGGCAGGTACGCCCTCCCGGCGCAGCAGGGT
Organism: Pseudoflavonifractor sp.; assembly: GCF_050943825.1. Taxonomy (NCBI): domain Bacteria; kingdom Bacillati; phylum Bacillota; class Clostridia; order Eubacteriales; family Oscillospiraceae; genus Pseudoflavonifractor; species Pseudoflavonifractor sp. Next base: position 22,616 of record NZ_JBMNPX010000020.1, on the reverse strand, counting down.
GGCATAATGGCCCGCCACCCCGTCAACAGCAGGATTTTCGCACAAATTCAGCTCCGTGTCAGGCAGGCTCGCCACGGCGGCGTCCACATAGGCACACAGCTCCTGCCACTCCTCCCGGCGTAGCAGCGCGTCGATGGCGGTAAAGTGGTGGCGCAGATCGTGGCGGGCCTGGCGGGTCTCGGCAATGGTGGCTTGAAGGTTTTCATATTGGCTGGTCTGCATCTGCAGGAATTGGTTCTGCTGCTGCAGGCGCAGATTTTCCCCAAGGCCCCGAGCCATCAGGTAGAACATCAGGTAGCACAGCAGCAGCAGACACAGCAGCATCAGCTCCACGACGAAAAAGAAAAAGAGGTTCCGGCCGGCTGGTGGGCCATAGATGCCCATGGGCTGAATGACCACATTGAGGAGGGTGAGGACCAGGGGCAGCAGCCAGAACACATACCAGGTACCCGGCATTTCCATCTCCCGGAGCAGATGGCGGACAGCGTGGACGGCGGGATACCACATGGCCAGAACGAATATCCAGCAGAAACCGTTATAGGCCAGGCAGGCCGGCAGGGAAAACCAGACGCTGAGGTTATCGGGTGCCACCCAGAGGTCTACCACGCTGGACAGATTGGCCAGGCAGGAGAAGGCGCCGCAGACGCCCAGGAACACGCTGATGGACTTCCAGGCGGACAGGGTACACAGCCGCCGCAGGATCAGGGCAAAGACCAGCAGGGAGGGCAGCAGCAGCACGTTGCTCCCCCAGCCCAGGCGGCCGCAGAGCCAGCCGCCCGCCGGGACCCACACCCCCAGCACTAGGAGGAAGAGCAGGGCCAGCCGGGCCTTGCCTATGCGCAGATGCTCCCCCAACGCCAGAAAGCACAGCAGCCCCGCGGGCGCGGTTACCGCCAGCTCCAGCGCGGCGCGTACAGCCTGATTCACCGCATCGCCCCCCTCCGGAACAGAAATTCTCCGAAGGCCGCCCGGGCGCTCTCGCTGCTGCTGCGGCTGACCGGCACCTGGGTGCCGTCGTTCAGTAGGAAGGCCGCGCCGTCAAAGTCCCGGACATGCTCCAGATTGACCAGCACGCCGCGGCCGCACACCAGGAAACGCCGCTCCTCCTTGAGCAGCTCGGTAAATTCGCCAAACGTCATGCGGACAGCGGTCTCCGTTCCATCTCTGAGGTGAATGTGGATCTGATGCCGGAAATGATCCGCCCACAGGATCTCCCCCGGCGCCAGGAGACGTTCCTGCCGGCCGATGTGCAGCCGGATTACCGCATCTTCCGGAGGTAGGCGGTTCAGCGCTTCCTCCAGAACCTCCTCCACCTCCGCCATCTGGTAGGGCTTTACCAGGTACTGGAGGGCCCGGACACGATAGCCGTCCAGGGCGTGGTCGGTGGAAGTGGTGGTAAAAACCAGCACGCAGTCGGGATCAAACCCCCGCAGCGTGCGTGCGACCGTCACGCCATCCATCCCCTCCATGTAGATATCCAGAAAAACCAGATCAAAGGGCTCCCGTACGGCGGCATCCAGGAAGGAGGTCCCATCCGCAAAGGCCAGGTATTCCACCGGATTCCGGCGCTGGTTCAGCGCTGTTTTGAGCCAGCGCAGCAGCTCCTCCCGATCCCGGGGATTGTCATCCACTACAGCCAGACGCATGGTTGCCCTCCTCTCCGGCCCGGCCTTCGGGCAGTACTTTCCTTTATGATAATAATATAGCAAATTATTTTTTCTGTGGCTACAATTCAGGCCGGAAAATTACAGTTCGGGACAGATGCCTTGACCTCGACAATTTTCAAAGCATACCATAATGCTGTCAGTGCGCAGAGGAGCGGGGCTCCTCTGCTGTTTCAGGCCGGAGCCTGAAGAAAAACAGGGAAAAACCACAGGTTTGCCGAAAGGAGGAGGAACATGCATCGGGTTGCGGTACTGAGCCATTCGCCGGACACCCGAATGCGGCTGTGCAGACAGCTGGGAGACCATTTGGCCCGCATGGGATACTTCCCATGCCTGGAGGCTCCGGAGGAGCTGGAGGACTTCTACTACACCATGCGTGCCTCTCCGCCGGACGGGGTGGTGCTGGCCATGGACGGAGTGGCGGGGCTGAACGCCGCCGAACACCTGCGCCGGCTCTGCCCCCGCTGCGCCCTCATCTGGAGCAGCGACCTGGACTTCTCCCTGCAGGCCTATCGGCTGCGGGCCGATTACTTCGTGCAGGGCGAATTGACCGAGGAAATGCTGCGGGAAGGGCTCAGCCGTTGGGCGGAGCGAAACAAGCAGCGAAAGAAAGGATGATTTGAGGAATGAAAGGAAGAAAGCGCGGGCTCAGCCTGATTCTGACCCTGAGCCTGATTCTGTCCCTGGTGGGCCCCCTGCCCGCCCGGGCGGCGGACCCGGTCGGTGGCTACCACCCCGACGTGGTGGGCGCTTACCTGCTGCCCACCCAGGCGGCCAACGACAGCAGCTTTGTCCGCACCGAGGTGCTGACGGCGGACGGCCTGCATGTGGACGGCAAATTTACCGAATGGACGACTGAGCAGAACGCCGTCAGCGTCAGCGGCGGGAACCGGAATGTTCTGGACCCCGCCAGCACCTATATGCACAGCGAGAACCGCAAGTGGTGGACCACCTACCAGTGGGAGGACATGGGGGACGTCCTGAAGGAGCTGCTCCCCACCATGCAGATTTCCGCCACCATCAGCGCCTCGCTGACGGCGGACCGGCATATGCACTTCGGCACGCACAAGGACCTGACCGACCGGGCCCAGGCCTATCTGTACGCCGGCTACAACACCTCCCCCATTTTGAAGATTATCAACAGCTCGGATGACCCGGACGGGGTGGCCCGCACCTACACCAGCAGCGGCGTGCTCACCTCCGGGGGCACCAATCTCCGCTTCCGCATGGGCGCCACCGACTGCGCCTGCGGCAGCTCCAAGGTGAGCAAGGTCTACATCTACCTCACCGACACGGCAGCGCCCACCCTCACCGGGATCTACCTCAGCGATGGGACGGGCGAGAAAATAAGCCGCACCGCCTACAAGGGCGGGGAGACCCTCTACCTCACCCTGGAGATGAGCGAGCCCATCCGTTTTGCCGACGGCGTGGCCCACAATGATCTGAAGCTGAACCTGGATCTCATCAGCACCTCCACCGGCCAGAGCGCTTCGTCCATCGAGGCCGGTTTCTATGCCCTCACCGGCAGCAAGCTGATCTTCTCCTACACCGTACCCAGCGGGCAGAACATGGACTACACCGTGGTCAGCGTTGAACCCGGCAAGCAGAGCTGGATGACCAACAGCTATGACCTGAAGCTGCTGGACGAGAACGGCAGCCCCATGGACAATGGCAGCTTCACCGTCAACAGCCTGGTCACCGACCTGGCGGGCAACCCCCTCAGCTGGGCCAGCGGCCGGGAACTGGACAGCCGCCTGTACCTGGACGACGTGGCCCCCGGCTATACCCGGCTTAACGCCCAGGGCAACATGACCCAGGGCTACAAGGTTGGTACCGATGGGAATTGGCCCAGCGACATCACCCCCTCCGCCACCTGGGCCGGCGTGGGGGACTACCTGGCCTTCACCCTCACCTTGAATGAAGAGGTGGGGCTGTGGACGGGGGACAGCTACGCCCAGCTCACCAAGAACAGCGGCGTCACCGCCGTCCTCAACGTGAAGGACGGCGATGGAGACTCCGTTGAGGTGGGCCTCAGCAGCGTATCCTACGCCATGGACAACGTCAACGACGTGCGCAACAGCACCATCCTGACCTTCCAGTCCTTCCGGCCCGCCGCCGGGATGACCCTGGAGGACGACGCTATCAGCATCGTCTCCCTGGAGGTGCTGGGCGGGGGCCAGCTGGGCGACCCGGCGGGCAATATGCTGTCCCGCTCCTCCGAAATCCCCACCCCGGCGGAGAAGCTGGGGCTGGACGTGACGCCGCCTGGGGTGACCATATTGGATGGGCAAGTCAATGTAAAAAACGTAGAACCCAGCGGCAACGGCCGGTACGTCACCATTCCCTTCACTGTGACGGATGCGGTCGGCTCCGGCGTGGCTCTGGGGCAGGAGGTCGCCCTGGGCATCGACATTGCCACCGCTTTCACGGTGCGCTACTGCATTACCAATAATGCCGCCGCGCCGGATAAGGATAACAGCGCCTACCGGCTGCTGAGCTATCAGCAGCCCACCTACCCCCTGCCCGCTTCCACCAACGATACCTATTATCTGCATATCTGCTGCAGCAATCTGAGCTGGGACACCGACCCCGCCACCGGCAAGATGCCCCTGTCCGTGTCCATCACCTGCCAAGACTATGCGGGTAATACAGCTTCCGATACCGTGGATTATGACATTCCTTTCGATCAGACCGGCCCGGAGATCAGCCTGCCCACAACCTTCACCGTCTCCGGCAAGGGGGAGATCTCCGTCCCCTTCTCGGTGAGCGACAGCACCCACCTGGCAAGCGTGACGGTGCAGTGGAATGAAGCCCAAGCGTCTGAACTGCTCGACTCGGGCAATGCCTCCGCCAGCTTCTCCGGCACCGCCACCTATACCACCACGGATACGAGCGGCAGCGCCACCCTGACGGTCACCGCTGAGGATAAGGCCGGAAATTTCAATACCAAGACGCAGGAATATACTTACAACCTGACCACCGTCAACCGCTATACCCTGGGCGGCGACCCCGCGGTGGCCACGGGAAGCCCGTCCCTGACCCTGTCGGCCCCCGGCAACCAGGGCGGCGGCGGCGCGGAAGGAAACGAGCTGGTGACGGTGGCCGTGCTGGGCGACGGCGCGGGGCACTATAACCTCTATACCGTGGCGGGCAGCGAGAGCGGGAAAAATATATTCAGCGCCACGCCCGACGCCGTTGTGACCGGTATTACTGTAACCGACAAGTCCGTTACCCTCAGCGGCTACGTGGCCGACGGCAGCGGCTGGGCCACCTCCAGCGCCTACGGCGACCTGCCGGTCACCATCTTCACCCTGCGGGAGAGCGACTGGGAGACCGCTATTGCCGCCGCTGACGCTGACGGTACGGTCAACGTCGCCTCCCTGAGCGAGGTGGAGTCCTTCCATATGAAGGTGCTGACCGGCTCCAGCTATACCGTCACCATCGGCACGCCCCAGGACAGCAACGGCAAGGATGTTACCGCCGCTTTGGTAAACCAACTATCCTCCCAGATGGTGCAGACTCTCACCGGCCTGCGGGTACCCATCACCCTGACCACCGAGCAGGATGACGCCTATGCCCTGCAGGACATCAACTACGATGCCTCCTACATTGAGCTCATGGGCCCGGACAAATTCAATGATCCCACCATTGAGGTGCCGGGCAGCAAGCAGTTCTTCCAAAAGCCGGAGAACGGCGCGGAAATCGTCTACCCCATCTCCGTGCCCCTGTACAACACCTCGGGCAAGTATCAGGTGAAGGTGTCCCTGACCTATCTGGACGGCACCACCAAGGAGTTTACAGGCCCCGAGCTCTATATGTACGACCTGACCAGCGATGAATTTGGCCCCACCAAACTGAATCAAAACAACAGCGCGAGCAGGGCATTCCGGACGGTGGAACTGAGCGAAGACGCCACCCAGATCTCCCTGGGGTTCACCGGTTCGAGCAATGCCACACTGTACTTTGACTCTTTTGTCGCGCCCACGACCAAGATGAACCTCTATAACACCGGACCGGTGTCCCTCGATATCTGGAACGAGAGCTTAGGCGAAAATGCCGTCCATGTTAAGAACTACCCAGCCCTTTTGAACTACACCCCGTTGACCCTCCAGATGTACAGCGAGGGGGCGTCCTCCGCAACCACGCTCTACCTGATGGAGGGGGAAAACATCGTCCGGTACCGGGCCCTTCTGCCCAACGGGAACTACACCGCCGCCAAGACCCTGATCATCACGGTGCATAACGCCGACCCCACCTTTGAAGTGGAGTTCACCCCCAACGGGGCGGGCGGCCTGCGGATGCAGCTCACAGACCTGAGCGAGGACGCGAAGGAGGCCCTGGCCCTCAACGGCCGCACCCTGCGCCTGGCGGCTACCAAGTCGAATATGGAGACATCCACCAACCTCATCACCGTTACCCTGGACAGCAACCTGGGCCTGGACCTGACCCGGGCGGAGCTGGCGGAAAATTGGAAAGACAGCCCCCTGCTCCGGCTGATGGACGAGTACGGCAACTTTACCACAGTGACGGTCCACCCGAGATACTACATAGACATCCTGCCGCCTCGGGTCACCCTCTACCAAGGCAGCAATGTAACGGTGAGCGAAGGCACTTTCTGCCTGACAGCGGTAGTTTCGGACTATGACAGCAGCAACGACTGCTCCGAGGGGCTGGATCTGAGCAGCTTCGCCCTCACCTTCGAATACACCGGCGGCACCACCGTCACCACGCCCCTGCCTAATATCATCCCAAACGGCACCTGGACCGGCAGCGGCGCGGGCTATGCCGGCATCTACAAGGTGGAAGACACCACCACCTATAATGACACGGAAGACGGCAAGACACGTGGTGTAGACCTGCTCATCTACGGCCAGTACCCCTATGGCACCACCAGCGACACGGTGAAGATCACCCTGTCCTGCCAGGACAATCTGGGCAATGCGTGCGTAGATAAGGATCAATACAACCATGCCTACTATACGATTTCTTCGGGTGTCGCCTATGACGCGACGGAGCCCACCGTCACCGCCAGCGGCGGCGGTGGCCAGGTGACCCTCACCTCCGACCTGCCCATCCGGGTGCTGGACCCGGTGCCCACCGATACCGCCGGCACCGTTGCCACCACCCACACCCTGCCGGTGTACACCAACAGCGCCACCATCCAGTATGAGGATGTGTTTGGCAACCTGTACACCAAGGACATCACCGCCTCCCCCTTCGGGGAGAACCTGACGGTGGCCCTGTCGGAGACCGCTGCTACCCGTGGACCGGTGACCCTCACCGCCACCGTCACCGGGGAAGCTGCCATCACCGCCGTCACCTCGGAAAACAACGGCAATGGCACTATCTCTGGCTCCACCGCCACCCTAGTGCTGGCCTCTAACGACACGGTGACCATCACCATGGGGGAGGAGACCTACACCGTGGAGGTCACCAACATCGACAACGCCGTGGAGCCCGTCACCGTGGCCTTCTACGGCCCCGACGGCCAGCTGCTGAACGCCGGCAGCGGCGCGGAAAGCGTCACCGGCCCGGTGACCGCCGCCCTGCAATGTGCGGAGCTGCTGGTGGGGGAGACCAGCCATGTGTTCCCAATCGGCTCCGCCTTGGGCGAGAGCTACTCCTTTGCCGTGGCGGACCAGGTGGGCAACACCACAACCGTCACCGCCACCCTGCCCTGGGCCGTGGTGAGTGAAACCGGCGAAACCACGCCTCCGGCAGACACCACGGCGCCGGAGTATACCGTCAGCCTCTATATCCAGAGCAGCGGCGGCTGGAGCCAGATCAACAGCTATGACTCCCAGATCGCAACCGGCGACCTGTCCCTCGCCGGACTGGCCAGCACCCTGTCCACGCAGTCGGGCCAGGCCGTCCGGCTGGCATTCTCCATCCGGGACGACTCCCCGGTGAACCTGATCGTCAAGAGCAGCAGCGAAACAACCCCCGGCTATGACACGGCCAGCGATCCCATTTCCGGCCTGACGGTCACCGGCTCCACCCTCACCTGGGAGGGCACGAGCGGCAATCCCGTCTATGTCTACCTGGTGGACGCCTCCGGCAACGCCGCCGCCGCTTTGACCCTCACCTTCCCCGCCGTGGACAAGACGCCCCCCACCGCCACCGTGGCATATGTGAGCGGCAATGGGGAGCACAACCTGGCCCTGCCGCCCGTCCGGGCCTATCTGGTGCCCAGCGAAGCGGATGCCAGCGATTTCACCGTGCTGGACACCAACCTGCTGAAGAAGGACGAAACCGCCGGTGGTCACCAGGGCCAGTACTACTATGAGTTCCAGACCAACGGCAGCTACATCTTCCGCTTCTCCGACGCGGCGGGCAACATCGGCACCGCCACGGCCACGGTAAACAGCATCGACACCACGGAACTGGAAGTCTCCGATAATAGCATCCAGTGGCTGAGCCGGGGCCAGACGTACAGCAACGCGGGTTGGACAACTGCCCAGAACGACCTCCACACCAACGTGGCCGTCACCGCCATCATCAACACCAACATCGCCCTGGGCAGCGTGACGCTGCCCTCGGACGCCACCGGCGTCACCGCCGCCGTGGCGGCCAACCAGGCCCGGATCACCTTCTCCGCCAATGCCGGGGCGCTGACCCTGACGCTGAATGCCCGGAACGGAAAGACAACTGAGGTCACCCTGGATGCCGTCACCTGCATCGACACCGCGGTCCCCACTGTCACAGTCAGCGGGACCGGCGTGACCCCCGGCGGCAGCAACACCTACACCGTAAACGGCAGCGACAAGCGGAGCGTGGAGCTGACCTTCACCACCAATGAGGCCACCGCGGCGGACAGGGACAGCAGCTTCAGCCAGACCCACACCTATACGGCCGCCAGGAACGGGGAGGTCAGCCTGACCTTCACCGACCAGGCGGGCAACGTGACCCAGGTCACCCTGAACATCCAAGATCTGGACGACAAGCTGGCCCTGTCCTTCTCCAAAAATGCAGACGGCGCCGGCGCCGTCACCGACCCGGCGGACCTGGGGCTGACAGCCGGAGACACCTTCTATGTAAAGTCCACCCGGGATGCCGACATCACCCTGGGGAACGCTTCCCCTGTAAAGGTGACAAAGGGTAGCTGGATAGCCTTCACCCTCCCCAGCGATCCGGGCCTCGTGATCCTGAAGGCGGTGGACGGTGACGGAAACACCCTGTACGCCTATCTCACCGTGGCGCTGCCCGACACCATTCCTCCGGTGATCTCCCTGCCCAGCCAGATCGTCTATGCCCAGGCGGGCATCACCCAGGCGGAAGGGCTGGTGCTGCTCCGGGAGGGTGTCACCGTCACCGACAACCGGGACAGCAGCCTCAGCTTCACTGTGGACACCACCGGCGTGACCTTGATCACCCCCGGCACCTACACCGTCACCTACACCGCCACGGACGCTTCCGGCAACAGCAGTACCGCCACCCGCACCCTGGTGCTCACCCGGGAGGCGCCCATCACGCTGACCGTCAACGGCCAGACCGTCTACCAGGGCAGCACCCTCACCCTCGGCAAGGGAACGGCCAGCCTGACTCTCCAGGGCGTCGACACCCCGGTATACCTGGCGCTGAAACCGGGCTACAAGACCGTCGCCCAGATGAAGCTGAACGCCCAGGTGCTGCTCAACGGCAGCTACACCGGGCCCGTGACGGCCAATCTCACGACCACCGGCTTCTATACCCTCTACCTCCGCACCCAGGACCGGACGGAGTACGTCTACTACCTCTACGTCAAGGGCTGAGCGGCCGGAAAGGAGCATGAACATGAAAAAGCGAACCCTATCCCGCCTCCTGGCCTGGGTGCTGGCCCTGTGCCTGATCACGGGACTGCTGCCCATCTCCGTCCTGGCGGCGGAGCTGCAGAACGTGGACACCCTGTCCAACGAGAACCTGCAGGTGCTGGTGGATAAACGCAGCGGCGGTTTCTCCATCCGCACCCTGGAGGGGGACGCCATCCGGAAGGACGACAACAACAAGAACCTCCTCTTCCCCCTGGGAGAGGACGACACCTCCTTCGCCTCCCTCCGGGTCACCCGGAACGGAGTGACCAAGGACTATGTGTTCGGCGGCAAGTACGAGGGCTCCTCTGACGTGGCGGTGACCGCCACGTCGGAGGAGATCCGGGCGGTGTGGTCGGTGGACGGCATCACCGTCACCCAGACCATCCGCCTGGCCAATCCCGGCTCCAATGAGCACGGCATGGCCTACCTGAGCTACACCGCCCAGAACAGCGGCGAACCGGCCCGGGTGGAGCTGCGGCTGCTGATGGACACCGCCCTGGGCACCCAGGATTACGGCGTCTACGAGGTGGCCCAGTCCGGCGGCGGCTACCTGACGGTGGAGCGCGAGCAGAGCATTTCCAGCTACCAGAACAGCTTCTTCGCCTACGACGACCCCCAGAATCCCAGCGTGTTCGCCTACTTCCTCAACGGCTCCGTGGGCGACACGGCCAGCACGCCGGCGAAGGTGACCTTTGCCCACTGGAACAACCTGGCGGCCACCGTCTTTGACTACGACCCCGACACAAGCCTCTATTTCACCACCCCCTACAACCGGGACTACCTGACTGCCGACAGCGCCTTCGCCCTGTACTATGACCTGGGCACGGTGGCTGAGGGGGGCAGCGCCGCCGCCGCAGGCTACTACGGCGTGTTCTCCAACGCCGACGTGCCGGAGACCGCCGGGGCCACCCTGAACTTCACCAATGTGCCCCAGGCTCTGGAGATGGACGACACCGGGAAAGCCTATGAAAACGGCGGCGACTTTACCGTCACCGCCTCCATGACCAACATCTCCGGCCAGAGCCTGGACAACGTGCGGGTGGTGGTCTATCCCGGGGAGGATATTACCCCCTATAACCAGAGCGGCATCCTTCAGACGAACGTCAGCTATCTGGACCCCTACTATGTCGACCTGACCAATCTGCAGGCCGATGGGTCCCAGAGCATGGAGTTCAAATTCCACGCTGTGCCTGGCGAGGAGGCCACCTACCGGAAACTGACCTTCCAGGCCTACAAGCTGGAGGGCACCTCCACCGTCCTCCAGGCCCAGAACCTGCTGTGCGCCGAGACGGTGTGGATCCTCTGCCCGGGCACCAACGGCAGCGTGCCGCAGATCGGCTTCACCAGTGCCTCCCCTGACCTGATCTACACCACCGGCAACCGCAGCCTATACCTCACCGGTACCAATTTCAGTATGCTGGAGAGCCAGCAAAAAAGCGGTGATTTTACCCTCCGTCTCTCCCGCACCGATGGGGCACAGATTAACAGAGAGAGCAGCATTGCAATCGATAGCAGCGCCTTTATCATCAATGAGGAGGACAACACCGCCCAGGTGGTGCTGACCCAGGAGCTGGCCGTGGGGGAGTACCAGCTGACCATTGACTACACCGATGAGAGTACCCCGGATATCACCGCCCCTGCCCTGCGCTTCCAGGTCACCGACGACCCGGAGTACCGCAACGACGGCTACGGCGTGGTGACGGTAGAAGCCGACGGCAATAATACCTACTCTGTCAAAACTTACGAAACGGAAGAAAAATACGAAGACTCCGGCAAGGAGCTGGGCGACGACACCGTCCTGCTGGAGTTCCGGGGTGCCTTCTCTGAAAAAGAGGAAAGCGGCGGCGCCAAAGTTTACACCGCCGTGTCCCTGGGGAAAGAGGACAACGTCATCACCCTCAACAACTGCCTGGACATCCGGGACGGCCAGGTGACCATCACCGACGAGAACGGGACCATCGAGGTGGACTTTGACGCCTCCCTCACCGTCTCCGGGGTGGGCACCTCGGTGTGGACCGGCCGGTGCTGCCTCACCGCCATCAAAGACGGGGAGGAGTATTCCCTCACCACCTATGAGGCCAGCGGCGACCGGGACGAGGACGGCAACATCACCCTCCTGTGGCCCAGCGTGGGCCAGGCCGCCCAGAGCCTGCTGGGCCTGCTCTTCGAGTTCAAGTACGGCGAGCTGGGCTATATGGAGGACATAGGCGGCGTCATCGGCTTCGGCGGCGGCCTGGACCTGTCCTTCCTGGTGCCCGCGGCCAAGCAGTCCGCCCCGGAGGCCTCCGCCCTGGACCAGGCCAAGCAGGACCTGATCGAAAGAGGGGCGGACACGCCGGACAACCTGCGTGCCCTGGAGGAGCAGATCCCCCACGACGCCGACACCGTGAACACCAACGCGCCCCCCTTTGAGACCTCCACCGACATGGGAGACGGCGCCGAAGCCGGGGACGGCGACAGCCGCTCGGCCACCATCCAGGTGGACGACATCCTCTTCGGCGGCGGCAGATACCTGGGCGTCAACTTCTCCGTGGCCCTGGGCCTGCCCAGCTACTTTGACGGTATGCCCGGTATCGAGGGCGTGCTCACCGTCAAGACCGTAGGCGACTGGGCGGTGGATGTGTCCGGTGCGGCCTCCTTCGCCACCTTTGCCATGGAGGCGGAGCTGGCCATCCAGAGCAAGGACGGCATCCCCTACCCGGACACCCTCCACTTCTTCGTGGGCGGCTTCGTCCCCGGCATCAACCTGGACGGCTTCGGCGTGCTGTGGCTCCAGGGCGCCGGCGGCGGCATCAACAACCTGTACGACACCATCTTCCTCACCGAGTCCATCCCGCCCCTCCAGCTCGTTCTGGAGGCACAGTTCTCCGTCCTCCAGATCATCTCCGCCCGGGCCACGCTGGCCCTGAGCCTCCAGGGCATCAGCGCGGAGCTGAGCAACGGCACCCTGGCCAACGCCGTGGCCGTGCTGGACAGCGCCAGCCTGGAGTTTGACTGGTACCCCGAGTTCTTCTTCCTGGCCTCGGTGGATATGAACATTGCCGGCATACTTCAGGGCGGCGGCTATCTGGTCCTGGAGGAGGGCGGCCCCTATGAGTTCTTCATCCGGGCCTCCCTGAGCCTGCCCGGCACCCTGCCCCTCATCGGCGGCCTCACCCTGGTCGATGTGGGCATGGGCGCCAACGCCGAGAAGATCTGGGGCGCCGCCGAGGCCCTGGGGCTGAAGGTAGGCATCACCTACTACTGGGGCGGCGGCGTCAGCTGGAACGGAGAGGAGGCCACCCCCAGGTATCCGGACCTGATGACCTTCCGGGCCGTTCCGCTGTACACCTCCCCCAACACCGGCAGGACCCTGTATGCCGCTGTGGGCAACAATGTATCGGTGGCCGCTCAGGCCCAGATGGTGTCCAGTCTGGACGGTCCCATACTCTTTGCCAACGGCGACACCCTGCTGAGCGAGGTCACCAGCCTGAACCACCGGCTGACCCTAGGGGGCAGCACTTCCGACGGCGCGCTGACCTTCACCTGGAAGAGTGCCAGCGAGGCGGCCGCCATTGAGGAAGGGAAGGCCGTAACGATCTCCGGCTACACATTGAACTGGCTTGATCCGGAAAAAGATGCCAATGCGCCGGAGAATCTGAACGCCAACGCCCATGTGTACTATGACGAAGCGAGCGGGCAGGCCTACATGACGGTGACCTTCCCGGCGGGAACCACGGGCACCTACACCATCACTACGGCCCGGCCCGCCGACCTGACCCTGTACCGTCTGGCCCCCCTGCCGGAGCTGACTGGTGTCACTGTCAGCGCAAACGAAGCCACCGTCACCGGCACTGACCTGAACAAATTCTCCGAGATCACCCTGCTGGCGGCGGACGAGGAGAATCCCGACAACTCCCGCATGGTGGGCCATGTGACCAGCGACAACGGTGCCTTTGGCAGCGGCAGCGTCACCGTCCCCATGGACACCACCGCCCTGCCCTCCGGGAACTATACTCTGCGGGCCATCGCCGTGGATGGGGATGCGACTGTGACCTCCACTGCGGAAACCAGCTGGACGTATAACAATCCCAACCAGCCCAACAAGCCTGCGGTGGATGACGTGCAGTCCGCCGGGGACTACAAGGTGTCCTTCACCGCCGCCAGCGCGGATGCTGAGGGCTACCGGGTGAACTTCTATGACGGCGAAAATCTGGTTTCCGGCGTCAGCGGCCTGATGCTGGAAAAGAGCGCCGGCAATACCTACACCGCCGGCGGCCAGGCCACCGTGCCGGAATATGAGACCACAAAAGATGAGGAAGGAAAGCCGCTTGGCCTGGAACTGAACGAGGACGGCAACCCCATCGTCACCGGCGAGACCACCGTGGGTCTGGAGGCGGGCAAGACCTACACCATGGGCGTGTCCGCCTACAAGGAAGTAAATGGCGTCACCCTCTACTCGGAGGAGGCCACCGCTTCCGTTACCATCCCCACCCCTACCCCGCCCACGTTTATCTGGTCCGCCAGCGCCCGGCCCACAGAGGTGGAAACCGAGGTGACAACCTCTGAGAATACAACAGTAACCTTCTCCACGTCCACTTACCAGACCAATACCCTCACCGTTACCCTGACGGAAACAGAGGGCCAGGCCGTCTCCGGCGCCTGGTCCCTGGACGGTGGCGAGGAGCAGGCGGTTGAAAGCCAGAGCACCATCCAGATGGCCCTGAACAACCTCACCGAAGGCTCCCACACCATCACCTTCCAGGGCACCAACAGCCAGGGGGACGCCTTCCTGTACACCAGGAGCTTCTCGGTGGACACCACGCCCCCGGCCCTGCTGATCTCCAGCCCCCTCAATGGCTCCTTCTTCTCCGCCAGCACCGTGGTGTCCGGCCGGAGCGAAGGCACCCTCGCCATTTCGGTGGACGGCGGCACGGCGGAGACTGTGACGATTGGAACGGACGGCTCCTTCTCCTATACAGCCAATCTGTCTGACAGCGTCGCCAGCCACACCCTCACCCTCACCGCCACCGACACAGCGGGGAATACGACTGCCCGCACCATCCAGGTGGTCAACCCGGCCCTGGGGCAGATGGAGAGTATCGCCATCTACGCCAACGGCCAGGACATCACAGAGGAAACCTTCCAGCCCACCAGCACCACCACCCTGTCGGTACGGGCGGTACTGGAAGGCGGAGAAACCCTGTCCCTGGACGGCAGCCGCCTGGTGGAGTGGGAGGCCGCCCCGGCTACCGGCACCCTCCAGGTGGACGATAACGGCCAGCTGACCCTGACCGCCGGCTCCACTGGCCTGGTGTACGCCCGGCTGCGGAGCGCCGACACCGGCTCCCATTCGGCCTACGCCCTGGTCAGCGGGGAATATCTTACACCCACCGTCACCTGCACAGCCGGTACCGGCGGCACCCTTTCCGTGACCGCCACCCTCAACGGCAGCGACGCCGTGGAGAGCAGCGCCGACGGCGTCTATACCATCAAGCAGGGCGCCACGGTGACCATTACGCCCACGGCTGACACCGGCTATACGCTGAGCGCGCTGCAGGTGGACGGCACGACGGTTTCCCTGACCGACGGCAGCTACACCATCAGCGATCTGCGGAGCGCCATCCAGGTGTCCGCGATCTTCCAGCCGGTCACCGAGGAGCCTGACGAGCCTGACGATCCCGGCACCTCCGGCAATTCCGGCACCTCCGGCGGCGGCTCCACACCCACCTACGCGGTGACCATCCCAAGTAATACGGCCAACGGCAGCGTGTCCGTCAGCCCCAAAAACGCCGCGCAGGGTACCCTTGTTACCATTACGGTCAGTCCCGATGACGGCTATGTCCTGGACCAGCTGACGGTTACCAACACCGCCGGCGAGGTCGTTCCCCTGAGCCAGAAGGGCGAGAACCAGTATACCTTCACCATGCCCTCCGGCAAGGTTTCCGTTGCCGCCACCTTCGTACAGGCATCTGACGTCACTGGCTTGCCCTTCATCGACGTGAAGGAGAGCGACTGGTTCTACGAGGCGGTACAATTTGCCTTCGAAAGCGGCATGATGAACGGCACCGGCGGCAGCAGCTTCCAGCCCAACGCCATGCTGAGCCGGAGCATGATCGCTACCATTCTGTGGCGGTTGGAGGGATCTCCCGACGGAAATCCCGTCCGGTTTACCGATGTTTCCGACGGCCAGTGGTACACCGAAGGGGTGAACTGGGCCGCGGCCAACGACCTGGTAAACGGCTACGGCAACAGCACTTTCGGGCCAAAGGATGACATTACCCGGGAGCAGATGGCGGCGATCCTGTATCGCTACGCCCAGTTCAAGGGATATGACTGCACCGTTCAGGGCAATCTGTCCCGTTTTGCCGATGGCGGTCAGACCTCCGATTGGGCCAGGGACGCCGTGGTGTGGGCTGTGGACAAGGGCCTGCTCACCGGCAAGGGCGGCGGTCTGCTGGATCCCAAGGGCACCGCTACCCGTGTTGAAGTGGCGACTATCCTCATGCGCTTCGTTGAGAACATCTCCCAGTAATTTGAAACAAGCAAGACATGCGGGACGCTCCTTTTGGAGCGTCCCGCATGTCTGTCAGAAACCCGGTTTGTACATCAGATATGAGCCGGGTTTCTGATATTATGGTGCCAAAAGCGCCCTGTAACGGGCGGGATGTGGATATCGCTGGAATCGTCTGCTCCACGTTCAACCCTGACCCGCTGAGACAACGCATCATCTATACAATGAACATGAATAAGACCATGCAGCACCTGTGGGACTTTATCAAGCCGGAATAACCGAAGTGGATTGCTCCGATTTTTGGCTCCAATAAAAGGGGCTGCTCTACCAACGATATGCCCGCTTGGTTTACCAACACCCCCTGCTACATCGCCCAGCACTCACAAATCAGCAACTGTGTGTCTGATAGCGCTTCTTTGATTTCAAGCAACTTTATTTTGCCAACTCCAGGAATGCCTCTCGGTATGTTTCCAAAATCCGGGCGGCGGCCAAATCAATTTTTTCATCATCGGTCAGTTCATGCTTTCTAACTTGAAACTCTTGAGAAAGGGAAGGGCCGCTCTCCAACTGCTGGTCATTGTGCGGTATGGGATGGACTTCTTCCAACATCATGTTTCCCTCGCTTTCCGCCTAAACTGATCTGCTTTTATTTTGACAGATAATTGCTCGAAGCACAAGGGAATCCTATCACGGTGAAAACACCAGAAAAGGATGTGCCGCAAAACGATTGTTTTTGCAGCGCATCCTTCTTTTTTGGATAACGGCATAGACTGCACCGCCGAAAAATTATTTTATGTATTTACCAAGCGGGGACGATATGATATACTAATCTAACAAACATATCATATTACATTACAGGACGGTGATAGTATGGTCGCTGCCAATCCAATCGTCATCTACTCCCGAAAATCCAAGTTCACCGGTAAAGGGGAGAGCATCGAAAACCAGATTGAAATGTGCAGACAATATATCCGGCTGCAGTTCGGAGACGATGCCGCAGAGCAGGCACTGATATATGAGGATGAGGGGTTCTCCGGCGGTACGCTGGAGCGTCCCCAATTCAAAAAAATGATGGCCGATGCAAAAGAAAAGAACTTCCGGGCCATCGTTGTTTACCGCCTGGACCGGATCAGCCGCAACATCGGCGATTTTGCCAAGTTGATCGAGCAGCTGAATAGAATGAAGATCGATTTCATCTCCATCAAGGAGCAGTTTGACACTTCCTCCCCTATGGGGCGGGCCATGATGTATATTTCCTCGGTTTTTTCCCAGCTGGAACGGGAAACCATTGCCGAGCGCATCCGCGACAATATGCATGAGCTGTCCAAAACAGGGCGCTGGCTGGGCGGTAACACCCCCACCGGCTATGAGTCGGAGAGTGTCTCCCATGTGACCATCGACGGCAAGACCAAGAGGGCCTGCAAGCTGAAGATTCTCCCGGAGGAGATCGGCATCGTCAAGTTGATCTACGACAAGTTTCTGGAAACCGGCTCGCTGACAAAGACGGAGACATATCTGCTTCAGAATGGCTATACAACAAAAAACGGCAAACAGTTTACCCGCTTTGCCGTCAAGGGGATTTTGTCCAATCCGGTTTATCTGATTGCCGATGAATTTGCTTATGACTACCTGACGAAAAGTCATGTCGACCTCTTTGCTGAGCAAAGCGACTTTGATGGTGTCCACGGCATCATGGCCTATAACCGCACCTTACAGCAGCCGGGTAGAGCCCACCAGATCAAGCCAATGGAGGAGTGGATCGTGTCGGTGGGCAAGCACCAGGGCGTCATCGAGGGGAAGGCATGGGTCAAGGTACAGACGATTTTGGAGCGGAACAAATCCAAAAGCTACCGCAAGCCCCGCAGCAATGTGGCCTTGCTCTCCGGCCTGCTTGTCTGCGGCAACTGCGGCGAGTATATGCGCCCCAAACTGTCCAAGCGCCGGAATACAAAGGGCGAGTTTATTTATACCTACCTCTGCTCCATGAAGGAGCGCAGTCGGGGCCATGTCTGCAACATGAAAAACTGCAACGGCAACATGTTAGATGCCGATATTATAGAGCAGCTGAAGCATTTAAGCGAAGACGGCTCCGATTTTATCCGTCAACTGGAGCAGAGCAAGCGGGCGCTGCTGGGCAACCGGCAAAGCTATGATGCGGAGATCTCCAACTTGGAGTCCGAGATCGCCGCAAACGAGGAGGAGATCAAGGGCCTTGTCTCTGCCCTGGGAAAGTCCTCTGGTACCTCTGCTGAAAGTTATATTATGCAGCAGATTGATGAACTGCACGCGAAAGGGGAGGGCTTGAAGCGGCATTTGGCGGAGCTGAAAGAACTGACCTCCAGCCATGCCTTGGCGGACATTGAGTTTGACCTGTTAGCGCAGATGCTGTCCACATTCAAGGACACCGTTGACAAAATGACGGTGGAGCAGAAGCGGGCAGCCATCCGTACCTTTGTCAAGGAAATCATTTGGGATGGGAGGGACGCCCATGTGGTGCTGTTCGGCTCGGAGTATGAATATGAGTTTCCCAAAATTCCAGCAGGATTGGGGAAGCGAGTCGCGGACGGTCAAACAGAGGAAAACCTTGGAGAAGCAGCAGAAGAGGGCCTTGCGGAGCCGTCAGGAGAGGATAGCAAATGAAATTCTGATGCACTTCCGCAGCCGGAAAAAGCTCCAGGGGGAGGTATCCCTGTCGGACACGCTGGAGGCAGACGGGGACGGCAGCTCCCTCTCCCTGATGGACGTCATCAGCGTGGACGACGATATGCTGGACAATCTGGATGCCCGGGAGTCCTGTATCCGGGTGCGGCAGTGCGTAAAGGATTGCCTGAACGAGCGGGAGGCCATGATCATCAGCCTGCGCTACGGCCTGGGCGGACAAAACCCGCTGACCCAGCGTGAAATCGCCGCCCAGTGCGGCATCTCCCGGTCCTATGTATCCCGCCGGAACTAATGTAAGTGACGCTGAAACCCTTGTCCCGCAATGGATTGCGGGCTGTAAAAATATTGAAAATGGACAGGATTCCGCCGTAGCTAATGTAAGCGACAGGATAGACAAAAAACATGCTGCCATTTATCAACTTTGCCGCATGAAAAAGTGCGGCCTGAGAAGCTTTATACTTCCGGAAAAACAGCTTAGGCTCTGTCCCTCAAAAGTGGGAGACAGAGCCTAAGCTGTTTGTGCAAGTGGTGCCGGGATTGAAAGAAATAACAGAAACAGCGGGGGAACACCACGATTACTGTAATTAAGAATATTGGCAAAGCGATAAACGGCTATTCGTTGCGAATCGCAAAGGTAGTTGACAATCTCAATATTTTTGTTACAATGGAATTAAATTAAAATAATTACATATAATTTAGAAAGGAGGTAATGAACGTGGATTACCGCAAATTATGCCTGGAACTGTTTGGAACGGACGATGTGGATGAACTCACAAAAATTGCGCAGATATATAGAGAAAAGAATCCTCGCAAGGCAGGAAGGAAGAAAAAGTTCACTACGGAGGATGTGCAAACGATCCGCAGCTTGCTTGAAAACGGAATGACCATGCAGGAAGTAGCGAAGCGTTTCAATACCTCCCGACAGGTAATTGGGAAATATCTGAATGAAAAACCGGCGGAAGGCTATACCTTACGCATGACTTATATGTATCAGCAGCATCCCTGCACGATCATTGATGTGGATTTTCTCAATCAAAGAATCATGGTTCAGAATAAAACAAAGGACATGCTCCATCGTGCATTTGGCGTCGTTGAGCATCCCACCTGGGATGATTTCGAGACGTTTTTGAAGGAACGCTGTTTTCCCGCAACGCGCGGCAATGCGAAGGAGATATTGAAGCAGCTTCAGCTTACATCCTATGATCCATTGCAGATCGTAGAAAAAACGCGGGGACGAATGGCTGAGGATGATATGTGGCTGAAATTCCACTATTACCCGATGGAGAGAGCAGCGTATGGACAAAATCAATCTTGATTCCATTGAGCAGGAACCGATTCAAGGGCATACTTCAAAAGGTGACCAGCCAAAATGGCAGCTGGATGGCAAGTGGTACAAAGCTGACCATATGGGCTATGAGGCATTGGCTGAGGTTGTGGTATCGCAGTTGCTGAAGCGATCCAACGTACCCGACTTTGTGGAGTATACGCCCATATGGGTGCAGTATCAGGGGAAAGATATTCCCGGCTGTGTAAGCAAAAGCTTTCGCGCCAAGAACGAGATGCTGGTACCTTTTGAGCGGCTGCACCGCGCCTATAAGGGCACAGGTCTGGCGGCAGCACTTGGCGGGATAGAGGAACCGCAGGAACGGATTCGATATACGGTAGATTTTATTGAACAGACAACCAGCCTGACTGGTGTGGGGAAGTATCTGACCTTGCTGGTGGAGTTGGACTCCTTTTTCTTGAATGAGGACCGCCATACAAATAATCTGGCGGTGATCCGCAATGAAAAGACAAAGGAATTTCGGCTCTGTCCGATTTTTGACCATGGATTGGCTTTGCTGTCGGATTTGAATGACTATCCTGTGGATAGAGATGTTTATGATTGTATCAGCCGTGTTCGCGCCAAACCCTTTGATATGGACTTTGATGTACAGGTCGAGGCCGCCGAAGCATTGTATGGAGCACAATTGAAATTTTCCTTTGCCAGACATGATATCCCTTCCATTTTAGAGACTGTCGGGGAATTGTATTCCAGCGCGGTGATCACAAGAGTGGGACAGATCCTGTATGAGCAGATGCGAAAATATCCGGTATACTTTTAAAAAACTCCAAGAAATAATAGTCGTTTGCCGTAGAATGGTGTCCCGCTGGAACTGATATAAGTGAAAACTGGCCCCCTTGTCCTACAAGGGGGCCAGTTTTTAGAAAATTATCTGTTTTGACCTATGAAAAAGCGCGGTCCGAACAGCTCTTATGCCTCCGGGAAGAACAGCTTCAGGTCGTCCTCCACGGTGCCGATTCCGGCGATGCCGAAGTTCTCCACCAGCACCTTGGCCACGTTGGGGCTGAGGAAGGCGGGGAGAGTGGGGCCCAGGTGGATGTTCTTGACGCCCAGGTACAGCAGGGCCAGCAGAACAATAACGGCCTTCTGCTCGTACCAGGCGATATTGTAGACAATGGGCAGGTCGTTGATGTCGCTGAGGCCAAAGACCTCCTTCAGCTTCAGGGCGATGACCGCCAGGGAGTAGGAGTCGTTGCACTGGCCGGCGTCCAGCACGCGGGGGATGCCGCCGATGTCGCCCAGGTTCAGCTTGTTGTACTTGTACTTGGCGCATCCGGCGGTGAGAATCACGGTGTCCTTGGGCAGGGCCTTGGCAAACTCGGTGTAATAGTCCCGGCTCTTGGCCCGGCCGTCACAGCCTGCCATAACCACAAACTTCTTGATGGCGCCGCTCTTGACGGCCTCCACCACCTGATCGGCCAGGGCGAGCACCTGAGCATGGGCGAAGCCGCCCACAATCTCGCCGTTCTCAAGCTCGGTGGGGGGCGCGCACTTCTTTGCGTGCTCAATAAGAGCAGTGAAGTCCTTCTTCTCGCCGATGCCTCCGGGGACGTGCTTGCAGCCGGGGTAACCCGCCGCGCCGGTGGTGTACATACGGTCCTTGTAGCTGTCCTTCGGGGGGACGATGCAGTTGGTGGTCATGAGGATGGGGCCGTTGAAGGACTCAAACTCCTCCTTCTGCTTCCACCAGGCGTTGCCGTAGTTGCCCACGAAGTTGGGATACTTCTTGAAGGAGGGGTAGTAGTGGGCGGGAAGCATCTCGGAGTGGGTGTACACGTCCACGCCGGTGCCCTGGGTCTGCTCAAGCAGCATCTCCAGATCACGCAGGTCGTGGCCGGAGACCAGGATGCCGGGGTTCTTGCCCACGCCCAGCTTGACCTTCGTGATCTCAGGATTGCCATAGGCGGTGGTGTTGGCCTTATCCAGCAGTGCCATGCCGGAAACGCCGAACTTACCGGTCTCCAGGGTCAGGGCTACCAGCTCGTCTACTGTCAGGCTGTCGTCCAGCGTGGCGGCCAGGGCCCGCTGGAGGAAGGCATCCACCTCGACGTCCTCCTGCAGCAGGGCGTTGGCGTGCTTGGAGTAGGCGGACAGGCCCTTGAGACCGTAGGTGATCAGCTCCCGCAGGGAGCGGATGTCCTCGTCCTTGGTGGACAGGACACCCACCTGGGCGGCCTTGGCCTCAAAGGCGGACTCGTCCGCCGTCCAGACCGCGGCCTGGGGCAGCGCGTCCCTGTGCTCCACCTGGGACAGTAGCTTTTCCTTGGTGTCCAGAGTGGCGTGGATGCGTGCCACAATGGATTCCTTTTCAAAATAGACCTCGATGCCTTTTTCCTTGAGCTGGCGAATGGTGGTCAGGCTATCGACGGTGTTACGGGCAAATCGGCTGACCGATTTGGTAACAATCAGGTCAATCTTTCCGTCCAGAGCGTCGGCGACCATGCGCTTGAAGCCTTCACGGTGCTTGGTGCTGGTGCCTGTTATACCCTCGTCGGTGTAGACTTCGACAAACTCCCAATCGTCACGGCCTTTGATATAGTTGGTGTAATAATCAACCTGCGCAGCGTAGCTGGTGAACTGGTCGTCGTGGTCGGTGGAAACACGGGCGTATCCGGCCACACGGCGCTTTTTCTGCTGGTTGATTGGCGTTGCTGTAAATCTGG
>NZ_JBMNPX010000019.1:0-53824 GCF_050943825.1 Pseudoflavonifractor sp. | reverse complement strand
TTATGAATTCCAAACTTTTTTATCTGTCCATGATATTGATTTCCTCACTCGGTTATTTGTCCAGCGTTTTGATTTCTCGTTTCCAAATTCATTTCAATGGTTGTCCATTTTTTAGGGTGCATATCAGAGGTATCGGGATCCTTGACCCAGGCATAGCCGTCATTGAAGTGGTCTGCCTGAGGGTAGGGGCCAACATCGTAAATGGGGGGAATGACCTCGTTGCCGTTGACGTCCACATAGCCGATCCGGACGGTATTGGTGGAGTCATATGCGGTGACCATTGCCATCCCGTCCTGATAGTCGTAGACCTTGAGATATTTGGGCGGCACCACTACATTGCCCTTCATGTCCAGAACGCCGTAGCCGGTCTTGCCGGTGTAGGGGTCGATGCCCTCGAAGACCTCCCGTCCGTCGTACCAGCTTCTGCTCTCCCAGAGCACGGTATCACTGATGAAATCCGCTTTGGGGGATTCGAAGAGAATGGTGTTGTTCTTCACGTCATAGAAGCCGTAGCCGATGCCGTCTCCGGTGGCTTTGTCCGTACGTATAAAACTCAGATAGCCGCCTTCGTACAGCTGGCCCCAGGTCAGGGAGCGGTCCAAACGCTGGACAGAGATGGTGGTCCCGTCCGACAGGGTGTAGCCGGTGGGGATGGGGTTTCCGTCGTAGTCGGTGTAGGCTGCCTCTGCTGCCGGGACGGTGGGGATGAGCGTGAGAACCAGCGCGCAGGTCAGCAGCGATGTGAGGATACGCTTTTTCAAGGCTTCGTTCTCCTCCTTTTTGCGTTTCCGCGTGGATTCTGATATGGGTTAGCCGGCGTAAGTGAAAACCGGCTCCCCGTTATCCCAGTCAAGATAATAGCACACCTGACAGGGGACGCCCAGATAGTCCATAAAGACGTCATCAAAGACATACCATGTATCCTGGATGGAAGCCTCAATACCAGCGCGGGAATTGGCGTCAACGGAGGACAGAAATTCCTCCGGCGTCAGGGCGCTGCCCGGACTCATATTGTATGCCACGGTCACCAGCTGGTTCTCTGCATCATAGGTGGCCTTCCAGCGGTCGTCATCGCCGATGCCGAAATCTTCTTTTATACATTCAAAGATCTTGGAAACCGCCAGACTGGCCAGTCCCTGGCTGTCCTCATAATCGCCAATATCCATGAGTGTCCAAAAGGCGTCTATATAGTCTTCGATATACTGGCCGTTCTCCAACTGTTCGAGAACGTTATTGTATGCGCCGGACTTCACACTCTGATCC
The DNA here is from genome assembly GCF_050943825.1 of Pseudoflavonifractor sp. Taxonomy (NCBI): domain Bacteria; kingdom Bacillati; phylum Bacillota; class Clostridia; order Eubacteriales; family Oscillospiraceae; genus Pseudoflavonifractor; species Pseudoflavonifractor sp. The sequence continues at coordinate 52,561 of NZ_JBMNPX010000019.1, read as the reverse complement.
AGATAATACTGTGCGCTGTCGGCCATTTTCCGGCTGTCCTTGTAGGTGTCCAGGGACTCAAAAATCTCAATTGCTTCCTGATAATACAGCTTGGAGAGATTGGCGTCGGAAGAGATGGCCTCGCCTTCAGGTACGATGAGAGGCAGACCTTCATCACTGCCGCTCTCGCCGTAGGACATGAGGGCCATGGCCTTGTCGTACATGGCCTGCTTGGCCTGGTCGGCGCTGTCCTTGTAGTCGCCCAGGGCCTCAAAGGCGGCGGCTGCGCCGTCATAGTCCCCGGACGCCAGAAGGCCGGCCGCATTGTTGTATGCGGAGCTGTTTTTTATGCTTCCGAAGATCAGCGAGCCGGCCACAATCACAACGATGGCGGCGGGGACCAGAATCATGGCCAGCTTGCGCGTCTTTTTGGCTTTGGCCTCCGCAACGGCTTTTTCCGCGGACTCTCTTTGCAGCCGCTCATCCCGGTCGGCCTTCAGCTGCTCCAGATCCAGGTCTGACAGGGAAGCGAACGTCCTACGGCAGTTGTGGCAGGACTCCTCGCTCCGGTGGTTGAGTGCGCCGCAGGAGCAATACCACAGATCCTGCTCCGCTTTGAAGGCGAATTTGCAGTCGCTGCCGAACTTGATCTGATACTGCTTTATAAGCTCAGAGTCGAGGAACGCGTTCAACAGCGGCACAGGGGCGGAGAGGGGCTCCCAGGGCGCCCCGGAGCTGGTCCATATGCTGTTGTCGGAAAAGATCACCTGGGTCACCGTGGCTGAAAAGGCCCGTGTAGCCGCATCCGGGAGGGAGATGGGGACTTTTTGGCCGAAATCCATGTTTCGTGCCGCGTTCAGGTCCAGGTACTGGTGATCAACCGGGCTGCCCAGGGGCTGATTCACCGTGTCCAGCGGGGTAATGGTGACGGTAGCCGCCTTGATGGTCTTGTTTTGAATGTTGCGGATCTTCAGCTGTGCCAGAACCTTGCCCGTCTGGTTGTCCTTGAGGAGCGCGCCTGCCGCAATGATGACGGGAGACCCCACAGAATACAGATTTTCAGGCAGGGAAGAAAGCCTTGCGTATCTTTCGCTCATGGCTCCCCTCTCCTTTACAGCTCGGGGAGGTCGTCAGCGGGTGCAGCAGGGGCCTGAACGCCGCCGTTGCCCGCCATCTGATGGACGTCATCCACCAGCTGACCGAAGGCGTACAGCGGCCAGGAGGACAGCAGAGCGAGCAGACCGGAGAGGCCGCAGCTCAGCAGCAGGACGCCGTTGAAGGAGTCGAAGAAGGTGAGCAGTTCCACGATAACACCGACCGCTATGCAGAAAATGCCGATGCCGCCGCATACCATTGCCAGGGTTCTCAGTTTTTTGCCGATGTTGGAGTACAGTTTGTTCATGATAGTTTTCCTTCCTTTCCGCACGACCTTTGAAAAGGCATGCTTTGCAATTTGTGTGCCCTCGCTATGCTTCGTGTGCATTACAGCAATGGAACAACCTAGCTTCATTTTATGGCTACAGAAAGAAAAAACAATATTCTGGCTGCATAGTGTTTTCCTGACCAGGGGTTTGGAGCCGGGAACTTTGACACGTTCCGCCCAATTTGGGAATTGTGACACACACAGGGAGAATATGATATATTGTAACTGGTACGGCAGCAGTGAAGCGTTTGGCTCACAGATGACGAAAACGCGAGGTGAATGAAATGACACATGAGGAATTTCAGGCAGCGGCAAACTATTGGAAAGAAAAAGATGCCAAGAGTGTCAAGATGGAGCGAACAAAGCTGGCGGAGGCGGTCGAGGCGTATATCCGATCCAGGAACACCTGTGCACTGGCCACCGGCGCGGGGGACTTTGTCCGCTGTACACCCCTTGAGTACAGCTATCACGATGGGTTCTTCTGGATTTTCTCTGAGGGCGGGGAGAAGTTCATCGCCCTGGAGAAGAACAGCAATGTGTGCCTGGCCATCTTTGACGGCTACGGCGCCTCCGGAGGGCTGCACGGAATGCAGGTCATGGGCAGAGCGGAGATGGTGGAGCCCTTCTCCGAGGAGTACATGGCCCATGCTGCATACCGGAAGGTATCCACTGAATTCCTGGAGAAGCAGAAGCCTCCTATGAACCTTATCCGCATCAAGCCCGCAAGAATCGACTATCTGTGCTCCGACTTCAAAAAGGCAGGCTGCTCCAGCAGGCAGTCCCTGGTGCTGGAGGAGTAACCTGCTCAGAGCCAGAAAAGAAAAAGAACAACAGACCGGGCAGAGCGCTTTGGTGCTCTGCCCGGTCTGTTGTTTTATCCGGAAGACTCCGTATTTTCCTCATCTTTGGGGCCGCCGGGGGAGAAGGGAATCATGATATTGACATAAAAGATATTTTCAGCCGTACCCACGGAAAGATTGCCGCCGTACTTTTCCGCCATGAGCCGGACGCTCTTGAGACCAAAGCCGTGATAAGCGGCCTGGTCCTTTGTAGTGCGGGGCAGGCCGTCCACAAAATCCAGGGGACCGGAAAAGTAGTTTTCAATATGAATATAGATGAGGCTGCCCTTCCGCTTCACGATCAGGGCGATAATTCGCTGCTCCGGAACGGTGAGCTTCATGACCGCCTCCACTGCATTGTCTATCAGGTTGCCAAACATGGAGTACAGGTCGGTGGTCTGAATAAAATCCAAATCCTCACCGTCGGCCATACAGGTGAGTTTAATGTGGTTTTTGCTGCAGAACATGCTCTTTTCTGTGAGAATCACGTTGAGCACGTGGTTGTTGGTGGTAATGGATGCATCAAAGTCCCGCAGGGCTTCGGACAGATTTTGGCGGTAGGCGTCATCCACCGGTGCGGCGGATCCGTCGCGGACAATGTGCTTCAGGTCGTGGCAGTAAATGTTCAGCAGCTCCATATTCTCCTGAGCACTTTCGAATTGCTTTTTGTCATCGGTCCACAGCCGCTTTACAATGTCCAGCTCGTCCAGCAGACGGCCTTTCTGAAATATGCCCAGCAGCAGCGCCAACTCCAGCAGGCAGCAGAAGAGCGCGTAAAGGGAGGCAATGAGATTCAACTCCACATTGTCCGCACTGGTGTACATGCTGCGCATGGAATTGAGGAAGATATTCAGCAGGATGACCACAGCGGACACCACCACCAGGGACTTGTGCTGACTTTTCAGCATGGGGTCCTTCCTGGTCTGTCTGGTGATGAAGAGGTATTCGGCCAGGTACACCAGGCCATACACCAGAACGGTGAAGGGCATGGAAAACTGAAGGTTGAAATTTACGGTGCTGAAGGCGGCTATGACGGAGTAGCCGGTGTGCTGGAGGATCAGGCCTGCAATGCCCCAGTAGAGAGTGCTCCACAGATTCATACGGAAGCAGGAATGGATGGTAAGGAGGGTAAGCAGCAGCACAAGGCAGTACCGGAAGGGGGCAAAGACGCCGGTGGCGGGGATGGGGATGAAGATAGCGGCCCCATAGCTCAGGGCCAGGGACACCACTACCCGAAGAGGAAACCAATTCCGCCTGGGCTGGTAGATGGTGAGAACAAAGTCGGCGAGAAAAAGTTCGGTCAGGACGATGAGAACTTCGATGGAGATGTGCATCAGGGGGTACCTCCGAGAAAATTGGTCAGCTCATTGATAAAATATTTCTTTTTGGGCCGGCTGATGGCCAACGCCTCTCCGCCCACCAATACTGTGTTGTCCTGAATACCGGTGACGTGCATCAGGTTGACCAGGTAGCAGTTGTTGCAGCGGCGGAAATGGTGCTGCTCCAGGGTGGCCTCAATCTCCTTCATGGAACCGCGGGAAGTGTATGTTCCGTGCTCCGTGTGAAAGGAGAGCTGATGGGCCGCCACCTCTACATAGAGAATCTGAGAGACGGCGAAGCGGTGCACACTGTTCTTGGTGGTGATGGTGATGGTTTTCTCAACGTTGTTCTCAATCATCCGCAGAACCTTGGGCATCTTCAGCGCCAGAGAGTAGGTGTCGATGGGCTTGAGGAGATAGTCGGCGGCATTGACCTCATAGCCGTTGATGGCAAAGCGGGACAGGTTGGTCAGAAACACCAGCGCCACCGAGGTGTCGGTTTTCCGCAGCTCTTTGGCGGCTCTGATCCCATCCATGCCGGGCAGGTCGATGTCCAAAAACAGCAGATCGAACTGGGACTGGTAGGCCTGGAGAAAGGTCTCTGCGTCGGCGTAGCGGGTAATGCGGCAGGCGGTTTCCCGCTGTTGGAAGAACTCCGTCAGTGCCAGCTTAAGCTGGGAAAAATCCCCTGTATTGTCCTCAACCACGGCAATCTGAATCATGGCTGCGTCGTGTCCTCCCTACCTGAAAAATATAGCCCGCAGATCACCGGAAAGAGGCTCTGCCGGGGGAAAAGACTGCTGGGGGCAATGCGATATTCCGGATGATTTTGTTAAAAAGCCGGGGACCGTGCCCGAGCGAATAGGCTTTCATATGACATTTTCGTATCTCTTATTATACAGCATTTTTTCCGCCTGTGGAACAGGATGTGGCGTTTGAAATACAGGACGTGCCAGAAGATTGCAAAGGCCGGAAGAATCTTTTAGACTGCATTTCGAAACAGGCAGATACCCGTAAATTTCCAGGGCAGACTGCCAGATTTGCAAAGGAGATGGAAGTATGTTGGGAATCAACATGGAAGACGTTATGAACGTCCTCCGCAGCTGCATGCCGTACCTGATCTTCTTCGGCGTGGTGCTGGTGCTGGCGATCATCGCCATGGTATTCAGCGCCGTGACCAAGAAACTGGGCCGGCCCGGCAAGTACATGGTGCGCGCCCAGGCCGGCGTGGCCATTCTGCTGGCATTTGTCATCGCGGCCAACCTCATTGCCCTTGGCCCCGTGTCCAACCTCATTGACCTGGCTGCCGCCAAGGAGGAGATCAGCCAGGAGTCCATTGATGAGGCCAGCCGCTTCGGCGTGGAGGTGGCGGAAGAGGGCATCATGCTGCTGGAAAACAAGGACAGCGCTCTGCCGCTGGCCCAGGGGAGCAACCTGAACGTGTTCGGCTGGGCCTCCACCAACCCCTGCTATGGCGGCAGCGGTTCCGGCGGCATCTCCGACGCCTATGACACCAAGAGCATCCTGGAGGGCCTGACCGACGCCGGCTTCCAGCTCAACACCGAGCTGTCCGACTTCTACACTGCCTACCGCTCCGACCGTCCCGTGGTGGACATGTTCGGCCAGGACTGGACCCTGCCCGAGCCCCCTGTTGACACCTACACCGATGAGATGATCCAGAACGCCGTGAACTTCTCCGACACCGCTCTGGTGGTCCTGGCCCGCACCGGCTGTGAGAATGCCGACCTGCCCATGGACGTAAGCACGGTCAACTATACCAACAACTCCGACCAGTATGAGGACTTTGGCTCCGACCGGCACTATCTGGAGCTGAGCCGCAGCGAGGAGAACCTGCTGGCCATGGTCTGCGAGAACTTTGAGAATGTTATCGTGGTCTACAACGGCTCCAGCGCCTTTGAGTTCGGCTTTGTGGACGACTATGACAACGTCAAGGGCCTGATCTGGTGCCCCGGCGCCGGTCAGACCGGCTTTGAGGCCCTGGGCGAGATCCTTGCCGGTGAGGTGAATCCCTCCGGCAAGACCACCGATATCCTGCCCCGGGACTTCACCCAGGCCCCCAGCTACAACAACTTCCGCATCACCAACTACGACAACATGGACGAGTTCGGCGTCCAGAGCGTGGACTTTACCACCGGCGAGAACGTGACCAAGGTTCCCTCCTTCGTCAACTACGTGGAGGGCATCTACGTGGGCTACCGGTACTACGAGACCGCCGCTGAGGAGGGTTTCATCGACTACGACGAGGCGGTTCTCTATCCCTTCGGCTACGGCCTGAGCTACACCACCTTTGAGCAGGAGATGGGTCAGCTTCAGACCGACAGCGAGGGCAACATCACCGTGGACGTGACTGTCACCAATACCGGTTCCGTGGCGGGCAAGGACGTGGTAGAGATCTACTACAATCCTCCCTACACCAACGGCGGCATTGAGAAGTCCTCCGTGAACCTGGTGGCCTTCAGCAAGACCGACCTGCTCCAGCCCGGCGACAGCCAGACCCTGACCCTCAGCTTCACCGCCGAGGATATGGCCTCCTATGATACCTACGGTGCGGGCTGCTACGTGCTGGAGGCCGGCGAGTACAAGATTTCTCTGCGCACCGACTCCCACACCGTTGTGGACGAGCAGAGCTACACCGTGATGTCCGATATTGTGTACGACGAGAGCAATCCCCGTTCCACCGACGACGTGGCCGCCACCAACCAGTTCGGCTTTGCCGAGGGCGACGTGGTGTACCTCTCCCGTGCCGACCACTTCGCCAACTACGCTGAGGCCACTGCCGCTCCCGCCAGCCACAGCATGAGCGAGGAGTACAAATCCGTCTACCTGGACAACAGCAACTACGATCCCAATAACTACAATAATCCCGACGACGTGATGCCCACCACCGGCGCAGACAACGGCCTGAAGCTGGCCGACCTGCGGGGCAAGGACTACGATGACCCCATGTGGGACGACCTGCTGGACCAGATGACCGTATCTGAGATGGCCGAGATGATCGCCTATGGCGGCTATCAGACCATCGCCGTCAAGAGCATTGACAAGGTGGCCACCATCGACTGCGACGGCCCTGTGGACATCTATAACAACTTCACCGGCGTCAGCTCCATCGGCCTGCCCGCCGTGGTCATGCTGGCCAGCAGCTGGAACACCGACCTGGCCCAGCGTTACGGCTCCTGCATTGGCAAGATGGCCGCCGAGATGAACGTGAGCGGCTGGTATGCCCCCTCCATGAACATGCACCGCTCCGCCTTTGCCGGCCGTAACTTCGAGTACTACTCTGAAGACGGCTTCCTGTCCGGCAAGATGGCCGCAAGCGTGGTCAAGGGCGCTGCCGAGCACGGCGTGTACAGCTACATCAAGCATTTCGCCCTCAACGACTTTGAGACCGACAGATGGTACAAGGACAGCGTGTGGGCCAACGAGCAGTCCATCCGCGAGATCTACCTCAAGCCCTTTGAACTGGCTGTAAAGGAGGGCGGCGCCACCGCCGTCATGTCCTCCTACAACTACATCGGAACTGTCTGGGCCGGTGCCTGTGCGCCCATGCTCCAGAACGTGCTCCGTGATGAGTGGGGCTTCCGCGGCATGGTCATCACGGACTACTTCCTGGCTGCCGGCGGCGCCATGAACTCTGACCAGGCCATCCGGGGCGGCTCCGACCTGATGCTCACCAACATCGACGCGGGCACCAATAACCTGGTGGACACCACCAGTGCCACCGGCGTGCTGGCCATGCGCAACGCCTCCCACAACATCCTCTACACCGTGGTCAACAGCCGCGCCTACGCATCTGAGAACCAGGGCAGCAGCTTTACCTGGCGTCAGGGCCTGGCTGTGGGCGACGTAGTCCTGGCCGCTCTGGTGGTAGTGCTGGAGGCCGTTGTCATTCGCAGCGTCTATAAGAAGAAAAAACAGCGCCAGACGGTGTAACAGAATACCGCTGAGACAATGTTGAAACCCCCGCCGGGGACCGCTCTGTGCAGTCCCCGGCGGGGGTTTTGTTAGTCTTGCAGCCTATTGATAAGCTCCTCTACCTTGCTGTGAATCCGGCAAATGACGTCCAGAAAGACCTGGTCGCTCTGGCCGGTGGGGTCGGGCAGCTGCCAGTTGTCGTCAAAGGCCCGGCCGATATAGGGGCAGCCCACGTCGCAGCCCATGGAGATGACCAGATCGGGGGTGGGAATCTTGTCAATGGTCTTGCTGTACTGCTCCCTCTCCATGTCGATGCCGTAGACCTGCTTCATCAGCCGTACCGCATCCTGGTTGATCCGGGGCTTGGTCTCGGTACCGGCGGAGTAAAAGTCAAACCGGTCTCCGGCCAGGTGGCGGCCCAGAGCCTCGGCCATCTGGCTGCGGCAGGAGTTGTGCACGCACAGAAAGGCAATCCGCTTTTTGGCCATACTCACCGTCCCCAGTCCTCCAGCAGCTTCACCACCTGGCTGGCCTTGAGTACCCGGCCGCCGGAGGCGATTCTGCCGTTGATCTCCAGGGCGGGCATCATCATGGCGCCGCTGGCCATAATCTCCTTCATGTCGGTTACATACTCTACCTGGACGGGCAGACCCAGGGCGCGCACTGCCTCCTGGGTGCTCTCCAGCAGGGTGTGGCAGTTTTTGCAGCCGGAGCCCAGCACCCGCACCCTGGTGATGGGACCCAGGTCGGAGGGGGCGGCGGACGGCTCACAGCTGCACCCGCAGCCGCAGGTGCAGGAGGGCTTCTCTTCCTCATTTTTCTTTCCAAATCCAAACAGTGCCATAAAATTCGCTCCTTTTATAATAGTAGTGTTTTTATAAAAGCTGTGTTTTCATACCAGCAGGGGCTGGAGGGCGTTGAAGAAGTAGCCCACCAGGATGATGCCTGCGGTGCAGATTGCAATGAAAATCCCCAGCAGCTTGGGCTTGACCGCCTTGCGCAGGAGGATGAGGGAGGGGAGGGACAGGGTGGTCACCCCCATCATGAAAGACAGTACCACGCCCAGCAGAGCCCCCTTGCCCAGCAGGGCCTCGGCGATGGGGATGGTGCCGAAGATATCGGCGTACATGGGCACACCCACCAGGGTGGCCAGAATCACGCCCAGAGGGTTGCTGCTGCCCAGCAGGGCCACCACATAGTCGGCGGGAATCCAGTTGTGGATGACAGCGCCGATGCCCACGCCGACCAGCACATAGGGGAACACCTTTTTGGCCGTGGAGACCACCTGCTCCCAGGCGTAGGCCAGCCGATCCCGGACCGTCAGAGTCTCCTGGGGCTGGTCCAGAACCTTGCCGCCCCGGATGTAGGCCTCCACCTGATTGTCCAGGTGCAGAGCCTCAATCAGCGTGCCGCCGGCCACGGCCACAATCAGCCCAAAAACCACATAGACTACCGCGACTTTCCAGCCGAACACCCCCATCAGCAGCACCAGGCTGCCCAGGTCCACCATGGGGGAGGAGATGAGGAAGGAGAAGGTGACGCCCAGAGGCAGCCCGGCGGCGGTGAAGCCCATGAACAGGGGGATGGAGGAGCAGGAGCAGAAGGGGGTCACGGTCCCCAGCAGGGCGGCCAGGCAGTTGGCCCCCAGGCCGTGGAACCGGCCCAGAATCCGTCTGGTCCGCTCCGGCGGGAAAAAGCTCTGAATATAGGAGATGAGAAAAATCAGGCAGCCCAGCAGCACCATGATTTTAATGGTGTCGTAGAGAAAAAACTGCACGCTTCCGCCCAGACGGCTCCCGGGGTCCAGCCCCAGCTTTGCCACCAGGGCGGTCATCAGGCGGCTGAGCCAGCCCATGCCCAGAATTTCATTCTGGAAAAAGTACCATATCGCTTCCAGCTGTTCCATAAAACCTCCCAATACAATAAATCAAAAATTTTCGATTTGATATTCCGGAAAAAGCGCCGCCTCCTTTCGGGGTGGCGCCGGAATATTCCGTTATCTGGAGCAGCCGCAGCCGCTCTGCCCCTCCTCCACACTGGTGATCTCCCGCAGCAGCGCCACGGCTCTGTCGCTGCCCTGGGGGCTGATGCGGTAGTGGGTCCATTTGCCCTCCTCACGGCCCACCACAATGCCTGACTCGCAGAGAATTTTCATGTGGTAGGACAGGGAGGACTGGGGCATGTTCAGGGCGTCGGTCAGCTTGCAGGCGCAGGTCTCACCGCTCCGCAGCAGCTCCAGGATCTGCTGCCGCCGGGGGTCGCACAGGGCCTTGAACACCGCTGCCCGCTCCTCGTATACTGTGGCCATGTGCACACCTCAAATCTAAAAATCTTGATTTATTATAAAACGAACCGCCGCCGCTGTCAAGGGGAATTCCCGGAGACGCGGCGGCGTGTTACAGGGCGACCTGCTGGAGCTGGCTGTGGATAAGTCCGTTGGAGGCCAGCAGAGTGCTGCCATGGGTGAGGGGGAGGGGAGAACCGTCCAGAGCGGTGACGGCGCCGCCCGCCTCGGTGATCAGCAGCAGCCCGGCGGCGTAGTCCCAGGGCTGGAGACACAGCTCCACATAGCCGTCCAACCGTCCGCAGGCCACATAGCTCAGGTCCAGGGAGGCGCAGCCGGTACGGCGGACGTCCTGGCAGCTGTCATAGATGCGCCGGATCTGGGCAAAGGCCTGGTCGGCCAGCTCCCGGTGGCCGGGCACCGTGCCTACTGAGATCATGCTGTCCGCCAAAGATGCCGCACCGCTGACATGGATGGGCGCGCCGTTGAGGAAGGCTCCCTCGCCGGCACGGGCGGTAAAGCACTCTCCGGTGTAGGGCTGGAGCACCACGCCGAAGGTGACCTTGCCTTCCTCCGCCAGGGCCAGGGAGATGGCGCTGTGGCGGAAGCTGTGAATCAGGTTGGTGGTGCCGTCCACCGGGTCCAGAATCCAGAAAGGACGGGCGGGGTCAATCTCCCGGCTGTCCCCCTCTTCGCCCAGCAGCTGGGCCTCGGGAGTCAGAGCCGCCAGGCGTGTGTGCAGCAGTGACTGGACCGCCAGGTCCACGTTGGTAACGAAATCCGTCTTGCTCTTGGCCGTCACCTGCCGGACGGCGTCAGGGTCACTCAGCAATGCTCCCGCCTCGCGGACGGCCTGGAGTACCTGCTGGATAAGCTGTTCTGTAAGGATGGTCATGCGCAGCCTCCTATGTCTGATGAATGGTAAGCGTATCACGCGGGCGTGGGGGTGCCCGCCTGTTTCCCCATTATAGCGCCCGGGGCAGTCTTGTCAATGGGACTCGGGCGGACGTTTTTTAACATTGCACTAACAAAACAGGAAACAGCCGTCAACATTGGGAGGCTACAATACGGTCATCAGGCAGGGAAAGATTCCACTGCATCAACAATGGAGGTATAAAAATGTCCAAAAAGAACTTTGTCTCTCTGGTTTTCGCCACAGTGGGCGGAATCCTGTTCGCACTCGGCATGTGCATGGCCCTGCTGCCCGCATGGGACGCCTTTCAGCAGGGCGTGGTGCTGGGGGCGGCAGGTCTTGCGGTACTGCTGATCATGGCGCTGGTGCGCCACAAGATGGCGGGCAAGCCCGTAATCGTGGCTCCCACGGCCAGAACGGTGGGCACTGTCCTGCTGGGCGCCGCGGGTGCGCTGGCGCTGGGGGTGGGTATGTGCATGACCATGGTCTGGAACATGATGACCGGCGGCATTGCGGTGGGCATCGTGGGAATTGTCCTGCTGCTGTGCCTGATTCCCGCGGTAAAGGGGCTGAAATGATGAGAAAAATGAAGATGAATCCCATTTTCTGCGTGACGGTGCTGGCTGGGGCGGCAGCGGTTGTGGCCGGTGCTCTTCTCAAAAACCGGCCCAGATACTTGAAAGGAGCATTTGAATGAAAAAGTCAAAGCTGGTTCAGACAAACGAGCGTATTGCAGAACATGTGGTCCAGGACTACAAGAAGATAGAGGACGGCGTGGTAGGCGGCTACAAGCGGGTGGAGCAGGGGGCCGTGGACGGCTTCCAGAAGGTCTCCGACTCGTTCGTGGAGCGGTTTTTCACCCGGGAGGGGGAGACTGTGGAGGAGGCCAAAGCCCGGATGGCCGGAGAAAAGGGCAGGTGAGAAGGTGGGGACGGCGCTCACGCCGTCCCCACTTTCCGCCACGGGGAAAAGCAGGACAGCTGAAAACTTCTTTGCCGGAAGCGGCGGCCGAAAACAAAACTTTAACATTTGCATGGTATCATACTCCAGAACATCGCACATGGGAGGGGTATTCATGTTTAAAATTCTGGTGGTGGAGGACGACAAGGCGCTCAACCGGGGCGTGTGCGCCTTTCTCAACCGCAACGGCTATGAGGCCGTGGGGTGCCTGGGCGCCGCTGAGGCCTATGATGCCATGTATGAGACGGTATTTGACCTGATTGTGTCCGACATTATGATGCCGGACATTGACGGCTTTGAATTTGTGCAGTCGGTGCGCACGCTCAATGAGAATATCCCCATTCTCTTCATGACGGCCCGGGACGACTTTACCGCCAAGCAGCGGGGCTACCGGGTCGGGATTGACGACTACATGGTCAAGCCCATTGACCTGGACGAGCTGATGCTGCGCATCGGCGCGCTGCTGCGCCGGGCCAAGATTGCGGCCAGCCGGAAGATTGAGGTGGGCAGCTTTGTGATGGACGCCGACGAGCACACAGCCTGCCTGAACGGAGAGGAAATTCCGCTGACCGCGCGGGAATTCAGCCTGCTGTACAAGCTCCTGTCCTATCCGAAGAAGACCTTCACCCGCAGCCAGCTCATGGACGAGTTCTGGGGGGTGGACACAGCCTCCGGCCCCAGGACGGTGGACGTGTATATGACCAAGCTGCGCAGTAAGCTGGCCGCCTGTGATTCGTTTGAGATTGTGACCGTCCACGGCCTGGGTTACAAGGCGGTGCTGAAATGAAGGGGAAGCTCCGGATGGCGCTGGCGACGCTGTACCGCTACCTGCTCTTTTTCCTGCTGATGGCCTTTGTCATCACCTGCTGCATGCTGCTCTTTTTCAACGCCCTGGCCGCCCGTATGGACCTGGTGCTGACGGAGGAGAATGTGAGCATGGCGGCCAAGCTGACCTTCGGCAATGTTATGCTGCTCAGTCTGGCCTGCACCGTCATTGACAGCATACGCCGCAAAATAACCGTGGATCGGCCGGTCAGGCAGATCACCGAGGGCGCCCAGCGGATTATGAGGGGCGACTTCACCGTCAGGCTGCGGCCCATCCCCAGCCCGGTGGGGGAGAACCGGTTCAACGAGATCATCGCCTGCTTCAACAAGATGGCGGAGGAGCTGGCTGGCACCGAGACGCTGCGGACGGACTTCATCGCCAACGTGTCCCACGAGCTGAAAACCCCGCTGGCGGTTATGCAGAACTACGCCTCCATGCTCCAGCAGCCGGGGCTGCCGGAGGAGGAGCGGATGGAGTACGCCGGCGCCATTGACGCCGCGTCCCGCCGGCTGGCCGACCTTATCTCCAACATCCTGCGGCTGAACAAGCTGGAGAACCAGCAGATTTTCCCCCAGACCCAGGTCTGCGACCTGAGTGAGCAGCTGTGCCAGTGCCTGCTGGGCTTTGAGGAGCTGTGGGAGCGCAAGGGCATTGAGATTGAGGCCGACATCCAGCCCGACGTGCTGGTGCGCACGGACAGCGAGATGATGAGCCTTGTGTGGAACAACCTGTTCTCCAACGCCCTGAAATTCACGGAGCCGGGGGGGCGTGTGACCCTGCGTCTGAGGACGGAGGGGGAGCTGGCGGTGGTGGAGGTGTCGGACACCGGGTGCGGCATCTCGCCGGAGACGGGCAAACGCATATTCGACAAATTCTATCAGGGCGACACCTCCCACGCCACCCAGGGCAACGGGCTGGGCCTGGCGCTGGTAAAGCGGATCATCGACATTACCGGAGGTGAGATCTCCGTGACCAGCCAGGTGGGCGCGGGCAGTACCTTTACCGTAAAGCTGCGGAGGGAACCGGATGAACAGGGGCCGGAAGATGCTGCGTAAGCTGCTCTTTCCCCATCCGGCGCTGGTGGTTCTGATAGCTGCCGCTGCCGCCGCTGCGCTGACCTGGGCCTTTTCGGACGGAGCGGAGGGGAGTCCAGGGGTATATGGAGCCTATACGCTGTCGGCCTATGGGCTCACGCTGGTGTGCGTGAGGGTTCCCGCTCTGGTGCGGGGCGTCCGGCGGCTGATGCGGGAGGAGCCCCGGATCCGCCGCTGTATGGACGACGCCGGGCTGCGGACCAGGCTGACCCTGATTCCCTCCGTGGCCGCCAACGGCGGGTATGCCCTGCTGCAGCTGGGGCTGGGCATCCTCAACCGCTCCGTCTGGTACTATGCCCTGAGCGCCTATTACGGCCTGCTGCTCCTTATGCGCTGCACCCTGCTGCTGAAGATGGGCCGTAATAGCCTGGGGCAGGACCTGCGGAGCGAGTACCGGCTCTTTCTCGGCTGCGGCGGAGTGCTGGCGGCGATGAACGCGGCGCTGGCGGTAATTGTGTCCTACATGGTGTGGCAGAACCGTGGGTTTACCCACCATCCCATCACAACAATCGCCATGGCGGCCTACACCTTTTATACCCTGACCATGGCTGTCATCAACGTGGTGCGCTGCCGCCGGTACAACAGCCCGGTGCTGTCGGCGTCCAAGGCGGTGAGCCTGGCGGCGGCGCTGGTGTCCATGCTGTCTCTGGAGACGGCCATGCTCAACGCCTTCGGCAGCGGGGACGACAGGGCCTTCCGGCAGGTCATGCTGGCCTCCAGCGGCGGTGTGGTGTGCCTGGCCGTTCTGGCCATGGGGCTGTACATGATGGTCCGGGCGGCAAAAGAGCTGGGCCGGCTGAAAAAAGGAGTGCTGGATTATGACGCATGAGGAACACAGCGGGACCTTTGCCTACACCTATTCTGCCAAGCAGCAGGAGGAGGTCCGGCGGATACGGGACAAATACACGGACAGACAGGAGTCCAAGCTGGAGCAGCTGCGCCGTCTGGACCAGAGCGTGACCAGAAAGGGAATGCCCGCGGCGCTGACGCTGGGGATTTGCAGCTGTCTGGTGCTGGGCGTGGGGATGAGCTGCTGCCTGGTGTGGGCCGAGCGGCTGTTTGTGCCCGGCATTGTGATTGGGCTGGCGGGAATTGCCGGCATGTGCCTGGCCTACCCGCTGTACAGCCATATCACCCGCCGGGAGCGGGAGCGGCTGGCGCCGGAGATTCTCCGGCTGACGGACGAGCTGATGGAACAGTAAAGAAATATGAACATGAAAAGGCCTCCGGCCCCGGAAGAATCCGGGGCCGGAGGCCTTTGTGACGAAAGGGAGCCATTAGGCGGTCTCTTCGGCGAAGTTTCCGGTGTAGAGCTGGTAGTACTTGCCCTTTTTCTCCATCAGATCGTCGTGGGTACCCCGCTCAATGATGCGGCCCTGTTCCATGACCATGATGCAGTCGGCGTTGCGGACGGTGGAGAGCCGGTGGGCGATGACAAAGGTGGTCCGGCCGGTCATCAGGGCGTCCATGCCGTCCTGCACCAGCTTCTCGGTTCGGGTGTCGATGGAGGAGGTGTCCTCGTCCAGAATGAGCACCGGCGGGTCGGCCACGGCGGCACGGGCGATGGCGATGAGCTGCCGCTGGCCCTGGGACAGGTTGGCGCCGTCGCCGGTGAGCACGGTGTCGTATCCGTCAGGCAGGCGGCGGATGAAGCCGTCGGCGTTGGCCAGCTGGGCGGCGGCGATGCACTCCTCGTCGGTGGCGTCCAGGTTGCCGTACCGGATGTTGTCCATCACCGTGCCGGTAAAGAGGTGGGTGTCCTGGAGCACGATGCCCAGGGAACGGCGCAGGTCAGGCTTCTTAATCTTGTTGATGTTGATGCCGTCGTAGCGGATTTTGCCGTCGGCGATGTCGTAGAACCGGTTGATCAGATTGGTGATGGTGGTCTTGCCAGCGCCGGTGGCGCCCACGAAGGCGATCTTCTGGCCCGGCTTGGCCCAGAGGCTGATGTCGTGGAGCACCAGCTTGCTCTCGTCGTAGCCGAAGTCCACGCCGTCAAAGACCACACCGCCCTCCAGGCGGGTGTAGGTCACAGTGCCGTCAGCCTTGTGGGGGTGCTTCCAGGCCCAGACATTGGTACGGTGATCCGCCTCGGACAGAGTGCTGTCGGCGTCCTCCCTGGCGTTGACCAGCTCCACATAGCCCTCGTCGGCCTCGGGCTTCTGGTCCATCAGGTCAAAGACACGCTGGGCGCCGGCGGCGGCGGTGACCACAAAGTTCACCTGCTGGCTCACCTGGGTGATGGGCTGGGTGAAGCTCTTGTTCAGACCCACAAAGGAGATGACGGTGCCCAGGGTGACGTCGGCCAGGCCGTTGATGCCCAGAATGGCGCCCACAACGGCCACCAGGGCGTAGCTGAGCCAGCCGATATTGGCGTTGATGGGCATGAGCAGGTTGGCGTACCGGTTGGCCTTGTCGGCGCTCTGGCGCAGAGCCTCGTTGACCTGGTGGAAGTCAGCCTTGGCGGCCTCCTCGTGGCAGAATACCTTGACCACCTTCTGGCCGTCCAGCATCTCCTCGATGAAGCCGTCCACAATGCCCAGATTCTTCTGCTGCTGGACGTAGTAGGCGCCCGACAGGCTGGAGAATCTGGCGGTGACCAGCAGCATGACCACGGCGGTGGCCACCGAGATGATGGTGAGGGTGGGGTTGAGCAGCAGCATGGTGATGAGGGTGGCCGCCATGGTGATGGAGGAGTTGATGATCTGGGGGATGCTCTGGCTGAGGAGCTGCCGCAGGGTGTCCACGTCGTTGGTGTACACGGACATGATGTCGCCGTGGGCGTGGGTGTCAAAGTACTTGATGGGCAGGGCCTCCATCCGGCGGAACAGGTCGTTGCGCAGGTGGAGCATGGTGCCCTGGCTGACAGTGACCATGATGCGGTTGTAGCCGAAAGCGGCGGCGATGCCCACAACCAGCAGGACAATCAGCCGGAGAATGGCGGAGGCCAGGCCGCTGAAGTCGGTGGAGCCGGCGGCCAACATGGGGGTGATGTAGTCATCCACCAGGGTCTGGGGGAAGGTGGCGGCCACCACTGTGGCCACGGCGGAGATGAGAATACAGAGAATAACCAGTACAAAGGGCAGCTTGTAGAAGTGCAGCATGTAGCGCACCACCCGGCGGAGCACCGGGAGAGAGCTGGCCCTGGATTTTGTTTCACTCATACGGGGGATTCCTCCTTTCAGGCGGGCTGGTCGAAGTCGCCGCCGCCCTTGACCTGGGACTCGTAGATCTCCTGGTAGATGGCGTTGGACTTCAGAAGGTTTTCGTGGGTGTCAAAGCCGTCGATGCGGCCGTTATCCAGCACCAGAATGCGGTCGGCGTCCTGGACGCTGGAGATCCGCTGGGCGATGATGATTTTTGTGGTGCCGGGGATGCGCTGGGCGAAGGCCTGGCGGATTTTGGCGTCGGTGGCGGTGTCCACGGCGGAGGTGGAGTCATCCAGAATCAGCACCTTGGGGCGCTTCAGCAGGGCACGGGCAATGCACAGCCGCTGCTTCTGGCCGCCGGACACGTTGGAGCCGCCCCGCTCAATGCGGGTGTTGTAGCCGTCGGGGAAGCGGTCGATGAACTCGTCGGCGCAGGCCGCCCGGCAGGCCTCCACGCACTCGGCCTCGGTGGCGTCCGGGTTGCCCCAGCGCAGGTTCTCCAGGATGGTGCCGGAGAACAGGGTGTTTTTCTGCAGTACCACGGACACCTGGTTGCGCAGGGACTCCATATCGTACTTCCGCACGTCGGTACCGCCCACCCGGACGGCGCCCTGGTCCACGTCGTATAGCCGGCAGATCAGGTTGACCAGGCTGCTCTTGCCAGCGCCCGTGCCGCCGATGACGCCGATGGTCTCGCCGGATTTGATGTGCAGGTCAATGTCGGTCAGGGCGTTTTTGCCGCTGCCGTGCTTGTAGGAGAAGCTGACGTGGTCAAAGTCGATGCTGCCGTCGGCCACCTGGAAGACGGGCTGCTCCGGCTCCTTCAGGTCGGGGATCTCCCGGAGCACCTCACTGATACGGTTGATGCTGGCCAGGGACATGCTGATCATGACCACCACCATGGACAGCATCATCAGGCTCATGAGCAGGGACATGACATAGCTGAACAGGCTGGTCAGCTCGCCGGTGGACATGCTGCCGCCCACAATGAACTGGGCGCCCAGCCAGGAGACCATGATGATGCAGAAGTAGACAGAGAGCATCATGGCGGGGCTGTTGAAGGCCAGCAGGCCCTCAGCCTTGACGAACATGCGGTACAGGTTGCGGGAGGCCTTGGAGAACTTGTCGTTTTCGTAGTCCTCCCGGACGAAGGCCTTCACCACCCGGATGGCGGACACGTTTTCCTGCACGCTGGCGTTCAGGTCGTCGTACTTGCGGAACACCTGGTTGAAGATTTTGAGGGTGACCACCATGATGGCGCCCAGCACCGCGATGAGGAAGACCACCGCGATGAGGAAGGTCAGGCTCAGCTTGGGGCTGATGATGAGGCACATGATGTAGCTGAACACCAGCATGAGGGGGGAGCGGACCGCGATGCGGATGATCATCATAAAGGCGTTCTGCACGTTGGTGATGTCGGTGGTCATACGGGTGACCAGACCGGGTACGCTGAATTTGTCGATGTTGGAGAAGGAGAAGGTCTGGATATTGTTGTAGATGGCCTCACGCAGGTTGGCGGCCAGGCCGGAGGAGGCGCTGGCGGCGAACTTTCCCGCCAGGGCGCCGAACACCAGGCTCATGGCGGCCAGGACCACCATAAGGATGCCGTAGCGGTATACGGTGGGCAGGTCTGCCTTTTCCAGACCCTGGTCGATGATGATGGCGGTGATAAAGGGCAGCAGGATCTCCATGACCACCTCAAGGGCGGCCATGGAGATGCACAGGAGGGTGTCCCGCTTGAAGCGGCCCAGCTGACGCAGTACGGTTTTCACGATTTCGATTCCTCCTTTTGAGTTTCCTTCATAAGTGGGGACAGGTTCCGCAGCAGCTTCTGCTGCAGGCGGTCCAGGGTGTCCAGCTCCTCCGGGGAGAAGCCGTCGTACAGCCGCCTGTGGACTGCGCCGATGCTCCGCTCCAGCTCGGGCTGGAGCAGCCGGGCCGTCTCAGTGGCGAAGAGCAGGCGGCGCCTGTCGTCCCCGCGGCAGTGCTCGGCGCGGATATAGCCCTTCTCCCGCAGCCGCTTGACCATACAGGACAGGGTGGGCATGGAGTAGCCGAAGGACCGGTGAATATCGGTCAGCAGGGTGCCTTGCTCACCTTGGTGCAGCAGAAAAAGGAGAATGTGGGCCTGGACGGCCGTGATGTCCATGGGGGACAGACGGCGGCTGACACACTGTTCGGTCTGGATGCACAGCCACCTGCATTCCCGGAGGAGCCGGCCCTCTTCCATTTCAGTCATTGCAACTGTCCGCCTTTCTTTTTGTTTGGACAGAAACTATTTGTCCCGTCCTGTTTATACCACAGGAATTCTTGTAAGTGAAATTCAAATGTGCTATATTCTATAAAAGAAATTTATAGATTACTTGAATTGAACAAAAGCCCGGGACAGGGGAAGCGGAGGGTATGTGGAAAGGTCACAGACACCCGGCGCAGGCCTGTCCGGGCGGAAGGGAGGAGCGTATGAACACCACACAGCTGGAGTGCTTCATGGAGGTGGCCAACTGCCTGAATTTCTCCCGGGCGGCGGAGCACCTGTCCATTACCCAGCCCGCGGTCAGCCACCAGATCAACACCCTGGAGAACGAGCTTGGGGTCAAGCTGTTCCACCGCACCAGCAAGAGCGTCCGCCTGACTCAGGAGGGCTTTCTCTTCACCCAGTACGCCGGAGAGCTGCTGAAGATGACGGCCATTTCCAAGGCCAGAGTGAAGGAGTACCAGCAGGAGGCGCCCATGCGCCTGGTAATTGGGTGCCGGAATACCATGGAGCTGTGGCTGCTCCGGCCGGTACTGTCCCGGCTCCGCCAGACCCGGCCGGAGGTACTGCCCATCCTGCGGCTCATCCCATTTGACGCCATGGAGAACCTGCTGGAGGAGGGGAGTATCCACGTCATGTTCTCCTTCCGGGATACCGCGCCCCAGAAGGCGCGCTATCAGGAGCTGCTCCGCTGCCAAATTGCGTGCATCTGTGCGCCCGATCATCCGCTCTCGGAGTATTCTTCCGTTACACTTCACCAGCTCCAGGAGGCGGGACGGATTGCAGCCTGCCGGCCGCCGGCCTGTCCCCGGGGGCTGTTTGAGCTCCAGGGAAAGGCCATGGGGAACAGAAGCACCAGTGAGATCCTCTTCTGCGACAACCTGGAGGCCATCTACGCGCTGACAGAGGCGGGCTACGCCTTTGCTATGGTTCCGGACCTGCCCCAGACACGGATTCCCAATCTGCGTTACATTCCCCTCTCCGATGCCAAGCCCCTGTCCTTCGGCGCGGTGTACCTGTCAGACAAGGGAAACCCGGCACTGCGGTATTTTCTCAGCCAGCTGTCCCAGAGTGCTCAGGACGGCGAGTAAGGGAGCTGCCCCGCAGGGTGTGAGATACAAAATCCCCCTTTTGTGGGAGTGACAGAGAGGTGAATTCCAGCTATAATATATATTGAGAAAAAAGCGGAAAGGGAGCGAAATGGTGGGAAAACTCTACTTTTCGGAGGAAATATCAAAAAAGTTATCAAATCTGTACTGCAGAGGCCTTGTAATGGTGGAAGCACCGGCCGGATATGGAAAGACAACGGCCGTCCGGTGGGCCATGCGTGATGTACCTTCGGAGCAGATCCATTGGTTTACAGCGGTGAGCTGCCTTCAGGACACCAGCCTGGACTGGTTTATCCGGCAGATTGGACAGTTGGACTCGGACGCGGGCATTGCGCTTCGGCAGCTGGGATTTCTGAACCGGAGCAATGTCAGCATTGCAGCGGATATTTTGGCAAATCTCTATGTCCCCGAGCCCTGCTACCTGATTGTAGATAATTTTCAGTTCATCAGCGATAACTGGCCGCTGCCGCTCCTGCAGGCATTAGCGGATCGCAGAAGGGACGAGCTGCATGTCATCCTTATCTCCCAAAACTTCGGGAAGCTGCGTGCGGTTTTTGAAAATACCACCAATGTATGCCGCTTTTCCTCCCGGGATCTGCTGCTGAACCGGAAAAACATTGCGGAGTACGGCCAGCAGCTGGGGCTGAACCTGTCGAGACAGCAGACGGAAACCATCTACCGGAATACGGAGGGCTGGGCGGCGGCAGTGTCGCTGTATTTTGCTCACCTGTGCCAGGACGGCGGCGGTCTGCCGGAATTTCAGGATATGGACGCCCTTCTGCATGAGTTTTTCTGGGGAAAACTCTCCCGTGAGGAGCAGGATATGCTCCTGCGGGTGTCGGTGTTTGATTATATTCGGGATGAACAGCTGCCGGAGATTGCACCCGGCCAGGAGGCGGCCCTGAGCGGCCTGCTTGTGCGCATCCCGCTGATGCACCACGACCAGCGAGAGCGGACCAGCTATCCCCATGAGCTGCTGCGGCATTTCCTCCTGCGAATGCTGGGAAACACGCCTGCTGACTTCCGCAGCCAGGTCTACGAGTCTGCCGGTGAAATTTACCGCAGGGAGGGCAACAACAAAAAGGCGGTGGAGTGCTTTTTCCGGGCGGGAAATGACGAGAAGCTCTTCTCCTGCGAACTGACGGGACTGCTCAACGAGAAGTTCGGCGATACCAGCTATACCGTCCTTGCCCAGACGGTGCTGGAGCGCTGCCCCCGCGAGCTGCTGGCGGCCTGGCCGCTGTCCATGCTGCGGCTGTGTCTGGCCCTGTTCGCGGGCACTGATTTTGACGGCTTTGCCGCGGCGCTGGAGCGCTGCCATGACATTATCGCGGAAAACGGAGATCCCCAGCTGATGGGAGAGTGGCACATTGTGGCCGCCTTCCGTGAGTTCCCCGATATCGCCGGAATGAAAGCGCATTACCTGGCGGCGGACAAACTGATGACAGAGCCCTCCCGGATCTTTACGCCCAGAGAGCCCTATATGTTCGGCACACCCTCCATGTGGTATCTCTTCTACCGGAAGCCGGGCTGGATGCTGGAGACGGCTGAGGAGCTGCGGGACATGCTGGAGGTCTACAACCGCCTGACAAACCACCACGGCGCGGGGGCCTATGAGCTGTATCTGGGAGAGGCGCTGAGCGTACAGGGCAGGTTTGACGAGTCGGATATCTACGCCCACAAGGCGGCCATGCTCTCGGAGCGCTGGCAGAATGCCAGCGTGACCTATGGCGCAGCACTGCTGCTGGGCATCAACGCTATCTACCAGTCGGACATGATCTCCCTCCAGAAGGCCATTGAATATCTGGAGAACAAGGCCCTGGCCTATCCCTTCCTCCGGCACACGGCCATCAATACCCAGATGGCCGAGACCGTGCGTGGCTATCTCCTGGGCCTGATGATGGAGCCCGACCGCTCGGCTGAGTGGGCCCGGGGCCCGGCGGATATGCTCAACGACCTGACCTTTACCAACTTTATGGCCAAGACCAACCGCATCACCGACCTGATTCTGCGCAAGGAGTACAAGCGGGCCATCGCCAGCGTGGAGGCGTCCCTGTCTCTGGACAGCCGCCTCATCTCCCTGTCCACCCGCAACTTCATGTGCGTGGGTCTGGCGCTGTGCTATCTGGCCATCGGACTGCCCAACCGGGCGGCAGAGTGGCTGGACCAGTCCCTGACCCTGGCCGAGCAGGATAAAAACTATACCTTCCTGGCCTGCTTTAGAAAGTATCTGTCCATTTTGTTCCTGCTTCCGTCCATGAAGAAAAAGCACGGAAAGGCCATCCAGGAGATCAAGGCACTGGAGATCCACTATACCAAGGCGGAGGAGAGCCGCATCTTCTTCATGCTGGAGAAGTATCCGGAGCAGATGGGCGAACTGACCGAGCGGGAGCGGGAGGTGGCCCAGCTGGCGGCGGCCAGTCTGCGCAACAAGGAAATTGCCGAAAAGCTCTTCATCTCTGAGGAGACCGTAAAGAGCCATATCCGCAGCATCTTCAATAAAACCAATATTGACCGGCGCAGCCGCCTGGTGGAACTTTTGAAGTAAACAGGAAAATCCCCCCTTTGGGGGATGTGGAGCAGCATAGGATTTCTGTATGATAAAAATACGGAAATTCTATGCTGCTATTTTTTATATGGAAGGTGGGAAATACCATGGATGAAATGGGTGTCGTGCTGCAAGTGCTGCCCGGCTACCAGCTGAAGCTCAGCTTCCGCAATGGGAGCGAGGCGATTGTGGACATGAGGCACAGAATTCATGCCGTGCGGTTTGGCAGGCTGGCCTCACCTGCGCTGTTCCACGCCGCCAAGCTGGAGGGCAGCGAGGTGGTCTGGGATGATGGGAACCACTGTGTCCGGGCTTCGATTAATGAACTGCTGGACTCCATGCAGATGGATTGATGTGTACAAAATCAGGAGACAGGGAGATCGCATGAGGAGGAAATGCCTATGAGCACAAAAAAGATACTTCACCGGAGCCTGGCGCTGCTTCTGGCGCTGGTTATGACCATGGGTCTGGTGCCCCAGCAGGCGCTGGCCTATCTGGCCGAGCGTCCGGAGGAACTGTCCATTGTGGATAAGGACGGCAACACGGTGGCCGTGACGGAGGACTGGGAGACTGCCTTCCCCTACGGCACCTTTGCCTTTTCCGATTTCCAGGTGGTGGCGGAGGAGGGCGGCAATACCGCCGTCATCAAGGTCTACCGCCTGGGCGGCACCCAGGGCCGGGCTGTGGCCTACATCACCTATGAGCCCGCCCTGACCCAGCTGGAGGACGGCAGCGCCTCGTACAGCACGGCGGCCGGCTCCGACGACATCATCATCGAGGTAGAGAACCCGCTGCCCGGGACGGAGAACCAGCCCATCGGCCAGCCGCAGCCCCCCAGCCAGCCGGAGGAGCCGGTAAAGGTGGTGAGCACCGCCGCTGAGACTGACGTTATCCTGTCTATTGACGTGGAGGCCGAGTCCTACCAGTGGTATGTGCTCTACGGCGACAGCTGGGAAATTGTGGACGGCGCCGTGGACAAGGATTTTGTGGTGGCCCAGGAGGACCTGGAGAACTACGACTTCCGCTGCGTCTACACTGCGGACGGTGTAGAGTACTGCTCCGACAGCTATCTGGGCGTAGCCTACACCGTGGAAACGGAGGAAGAGCCTGTTCCGGCGGAGGAAGGGGAGCTTGACCTGCTGGTGGACCTGAACGCGGAGCCCACCTATACCCGCATCACCCCTGAGAATGCCGAGGACCCCTACTCCGGCTATGTCTTTGACATGACCTTCGCCGAGGGCGAGTGGGTGAAGGAGATCCGGATCACCGTGCCCGAGGATGAGGATGCCGAGGCCCTGAAGTTCGGTACCTTCACCATCGTGGACAACCTGGGCGCGTCCCTGTACGACACCGCCAACACCCTGACCCTCCAGGTAGTGGACAACGACGAGGCCGAGGCGAGCACTCTGGGCTTTGCCGTTACCGAGGTGCGGGCGGACAAGGCCGCCGGTACGGCGGAGCTGACCGTAGTGCGCACCGGCGGCAGCCAGACCATGCTCACCATCGACTACGCCACCGTGGATGGCACCGCCGTAGCGGGGACGGACTACGCCGCCGCCAGCGGTACGCTGGTGTTCTACGCCGACCGGAACGAGCAGGTGATTGAGGTCCCCCTCATTGACGACGGCGTGGCCACCGACGAGGAGAGGACCTTCCAGGTGGTGCTGTCCAACCTGAAGGGCGACGGCGATGGCTTATGCACCCTGGAGAGTACCGAGGCCGTGGTGTCCCTGTACAACAGCGGCGAGGGTACCGGGGAGCAGAACCTGGCCAGCTACCTCTACCAGAGCGACGTCACCGACCTGTCCGGCTCTGTCACCGAGTCGGAGAACGCCCTGGCCCCTGTGGGCGGCGGCGCGGTCACCGGCCAGCAGGTGGAGAACGAGGGCGAGGTGCTGACCGCCCAGATCGGCGGGGAGGACGGCGAGATCTCCCCCCTCAGCTACAATTACCCCAACAAGCTCACCTTCTCCAATGGTGGCTGGAGCCGGTACGAGAACATCCCTTCCAGCGGCTGGTCGGGCGGAGAGTCCTACGACGGCGGCATCTGGACCTACCGCAGCAAGGGAGCCGGCTCCGCCACCCTGACCTTTGATCCGCGGCTGTACTGCGGGATATCGGCCAACTTCAACTGGACGTGTTCCCTGGCCAGCGGCTGGACGCTGACCTTGTACGGGATGGAGTATACCTATCCATGGGCCAAGCTGCTCACCGCCGACGGCAGCCAGTGGGCCAGAACGGACAGCAGAGTCAAAGACAACGGCAGCTATTTTACCCCGTCAATCAGCTGGACCAAATCCACCGGGATATACAGTTCCTGGTCCATTGCGGACAATGTGAACCGGCTCCAGCTGGGTACCAGCCGCCATGACGCCCATGACTCCGAGGACAACGCGGAGGCCAACCTGAAGAGCGGAACACTGGAACGCCGCACCTTCGGCGGGGACTTCTATCTGCAGATCCACACCGCCAACGACAGCGGCGAGGGCAGCGGAAATACTCAGACCGCCCCGGAAGGCGCCGCCTCCCTCACCGAGAGCTCCGGCGTCTATGACTCCATGAAGCCTGTCATCACCATCCAGAGCGGCCAGGGCGGCGTGTCCAACGGCAAGCTCTTTGTGGGCACCACCCTGCAGGTGACCCTCCAGAACACCGCCAGCTATACCCCGGCCACTTCGGACAGCAGCCTCAGCTATGCCGTCTACCTGACCAGAGACGGCCAGGTGGTGCCCGCCAACATCACCAACAGCGGCAATACATACTACATTCAGCTGCTGTGGAACGGTATGACCGACGAACAGGTCAACAGCGGGGACTACACCATCAACGTGGTCATGACCCGTAAGCAGAACCTGGTGCTGGATATCAGCCCCTCCGTGCCCCGGCTGACCGATGAGAACGGCAACATCACCGCAAACATCGACACCAATAAAATCACGGACGCCGTCAATGACTTCTGGGCCAGCACCAACGGCGGCATCACCTACGGCTACTCGGACGAGAAGACCAGTGGCGCTACTATTACCTACGAGCAGAAGGAAGGCACCCTGACCAAGGATTCCGGCTTCACCCAGAGCAGCGCGGTGTTCACCAAGGCGGATCTGACCAACGTCCAGTGGATCAACTTCAACCTGCCTGCGGAGGACAAGATCGTCTACAACGGCCGCACCTACAACGGCAACGAGAAGATCTGGCTCAACGTGTCCGACCTTGCCACCTCCAACATGACCTTCTACTATTACGATTCTGAGTACCTCAGCGCCGTCAGTGTCATGACCGCCGCCATAGCGGAGGTGGAGCTCTTCCTGGACATGAGCGGCAACGGCATGATTGACGGCTACTACAATACCGAAACCGGCTACTTCATCGTGGATGAGAACTCTGAAGATATCAGCCTGGGCTTCCTGGACCCGGGCATGAGCTACAACGAGCTCTACTTCCAGCCGGTGCCCCTGGGCGAAGGTAAGTACGCCCAGTATTTCATGAAGGTGTACTACAACATGAACCCCCGCAGCCTGATTCCCGATGAGGGCACCGACACCAGTACTGTGGCCCAGGTGCTGCCCGCCTTTGTCAGCACCATCACCGAGGGAACCAGCTATGAGCTGCTCACCGAGGAGCAGAAGGCCTACCGCTATATCATCAGCGGAATGACCCAAATTGGCGCAGACGGGGAAGCGTTCCGCTCCTCGGACAACCATGTGATGTACGGCCCCGAAGCCAGTGCCCGTTCCATGGTGGACGTGCCTCTGGGCGGCGATATCAGTCCCGCAAAGCTCAACGACGACGGCACAGCCTACACCTGGACACCCAATTACCAGGGCAACCTGCTCTATCCCTTTGAAAATCCAGAGCCTATTATCATCGAAGAGAGCCTGGCGGGGCGCAATATCCCCATTGCGGAAATCAAGGGCTATGAGAACGGCCAGGTGGTGCTGGAGGAGGGCGGCGTTGACAAGCTCAACGGCTACCTGGGCTCCCTCACCGCCAACAACACCGTGGCCCTGGCCGTGCAGGAGCAGAAGGCCACCACTGATGAGATCGCCGCGGCCAACGGCGTGGATATTGACGGCGGAGATGTGGTCCTCCAGTCCGAGGGCAGCACGAAGGACTCCCTGGCCCCGGAGAGCGTGACCCCGGCGGACTCCAAGATCACGCCAGACGCCCGCCACCTCCAGGAGATGAGCTCCGGCGACGCGGCGGCCCAGGCCGGCGTTGATATGAAGGAAAACGTGGACTTCCCCTACTCCGAACTCAACCAGGACTTTGCGGTGGACCTGCCCTCCACGGAGATCGGCGTCACCGACTTTGCCAGCATCGTCATGGACGGCGACACGGTGGGCTTTACCATCGGCATCCCCATGGGCGGCTGGAACTCCAACGGTGACGCCGGCGCCGGCGGCGCCGGCGGCGGCGGCAGCGACTACCATACCGACCCGGGCGAGGCCCTCAAGAGCTCCGGCGAGACCATTGCCAACATGTTTAAATGGATTGCCCATCCCAGAAGCATGGCCCAGGAAGTGGATGACAGCTACAAGGCCACCAAGGACCAGCAGAACTGGTACAACCAGAAGATGGGCCAGGGCGAGGGCGTGACTGCCAAGGAGTTCAAGGCGGAATTCTCCATATCCGCGGCCTTCATGTTCAAGTACGACCCGGTGACCAACCACTACGAGTTCAGCCGGTTCGCCGCGGCGTTGGGCGTGGAGCTGGCCTTCACCTACAAGGCCCGGTTTACCTCCTGCCCCCTCATCTACCTCTATGTCACCGTCCATCTGGACGTTGAGTTCAGTCTGAGCGCCGATGTGGAGCGGGAGACTGTGGAGAAGGACAGCCTGATCCCGGCAGAAACGGGTATGGTGGAAGACACTGAGGGCAACCGCTATGTGAACCTGCCCAAGGGAACGTCCGTGGTGCTGAGCAAAACGCAGTACAAGGCCCTCAACCTGGACTTCGACGGCAAGGTGCTGCTGGAGGTCTATACAGACGCGGCCTGTAATACGCCGCTGGACGGCTTCCGGAAGGGCTATCTTTCCTCTACCGGCGATGACGATGTGCTGGTGGTGCTCAAGCAGACCAGTGACGCCACCATGGGCCAGGATGTCTATATCAAGCTCACCGCTCTGGCAGATACCAAGCTCTACGGGGCTGTGGAGGTGTCCAGCTCCCAGAACAAGTCCAGCTTCGGCAGCTTTGAGATCGCGCCGGAGCTCTACGTCCAGGTGGGCGCGGGCATCGGCATTGAGATTGTGAAAGCCGAGATCTATATCAAGGTCAACATCGGCTGCGCGATGGCCTTTGGAAACTACACCGGTGATGACTATGAGGTCTTCCGGCTCAGGACCTTTGACTTCGGCGCGGCTCTCGGTGTCAACGTGCAGTTCCTCCTCTTCAGCTATGAGCTGGAGCTCATCGGCATCTCCATCGGCTATGACTACGAAGGAAACCCCCAATGGACCTACAGCTGGTCGGCCCTGAACGGCGCCTACGGTGGAGAAGGCGACTTGAAGACGCTGTCCGAGGACGGAGGAAGCACCGGTGTGAAGGTCAGCCTGCCCGGCTCCTCGGCGGATACCCAGACCATCTATTCCACCACTGCAGGCAGCGACCTGGAGCCTCTGGCTATTGACCCCAACGACAAGGAGGTCCCCTTCCAGCTCTCCGGCTACAACAGCTCGGGTGACGCCTTCAAGCTGGCCGACGGTCTGGTTTCCGGGTATGACTACAAGGTGGTCACCGTGGGAGAGGACAACTACCTGCTCTACACCATCAGCCGTACAGACGCTGCTCACCCCGTGGACAACTCCATGCTGGTGCTCTCCCGCATCAAGCTGACCAGCACCGAAGGTGTGGACGAGTACGGCCTGGTGAATCCGGTGGATGAGGACGATCCCACCCCCTACATCATTGTGGACGACGACGGCACCGGCGACCTGGAGTTCACCGGCTGGGCGAATGGCGACACCATCCGCATCGCCTGGGTGAGCTATGCCACTGTAACAGGATCTGCCCCTACTGTGGGGAAAAAGCCTGATAGCGAGTGCCCGAACGACATGGATGAGAGCAACTATAAGGAGGTATACGCCGCTTTTGTGGCCACGAAGCCCGAAGCGGTACGAGACCCCGGAGAACCTCCTGTAGCCCCTGCGCGGAAGGACTACTATGTAACTGCAGATGAATATAACGCTATGACAGAGGAACAAAAGGCGCTGTATAATTCTACGGCTGATACGGAAACTGGAAATTACTTTGTCGTAACGTATACCTCCTATGCGGATGCTGAGGCAGCCTATGAGGCGAAGATGAAGGAATACGAAGCTGAGAATACCCAGTATGAAAAAGACAAGGCAGCATACGAGGAGTATCAATCCGCGCTGAAGACCTATGAGGAGAAACTGAAGGTCTATGATGAGTGGAAGGTATACTTCCAGTCCGTCACTGACAAAAATGCATATAACCAGGCGATTGCCGACGCGGCGGCCAAGAACACCGTGGTCAAGACCGCCAGCTTTGACACCAATGCCGGCGACAATAATGAAACTGCAATTGACCAGAAGAATGTGACCACCGTCAGCGCCATTCCGACCGAAGATCAACCGGGTAGCCACGTGTACCTCCCCGGCGGCAGCGATGACGGCAGCGTAATCATTTACGCCCAGGCCCAGCACTACACTGATACCACAAGCCTGGAGAAGGATTACGAGGCCTATCTCGAAAGCTTCTACCCCGACACCATGGGAAGCGGCGCCGCGTCCATCCGGGAATACCGTCTGACCTATCAGAAGGGCCTGTGGGACGCCTACGGCGAGGGCACCGAGCTCCACGCCGTGGTGGGCGACAAGAACGTGGGCATCGAGCTGCGTGCGGGCCAGGTGCTGGACAACATGGAGATCACCGAGATTGGCGACACCTACTACGTGGCCTACACCACCAGCCAGCAGACCTATATCAATGCTGACGGCAACACCACCACAACGGTCGGCGAGGCTACTGACCTGCTCACCACAAGGCGGCTCTACCTCCAGACTCTGACCGCTGACGGTGACCCCACCTGGGGCGAAGCCCTGCTGCTGCGCACCCTGGTGGATTATGACCGGAATACCGTCACAGATGGTGTCTATCAGGGAGGTTCCCTTACCGCCTACCAGGACCCCTACTTCTCCGACCTCCAGTTCCTCAACGGCAAGCTGGGCGGCCTGACCGGCACGGACGAGAAGTTTGATGTGGTCACTCTGGCCGACGACACCCAGGAGTTCCTGCTCTTTGAGATGAACGGCTCCACCTATGTCATCCCCCAGGCCGACCTGGAGAGCATCGCCGGAGAGACTCATACCGGCTCCATCATCCCCTTCTTCCAGCCGGAGAAGCAGACGGGCGCCGACGGGAATGAGGTCACCTCCAACACCACCGGCCGGTCCCAGGTCACCATCGGCGCCGACGGCGCGGGCAACATCTCCGCCGTCTATACCGCCAGTGTGAACGGCACCACCAACAACGCCCTGTACCTGGCCAAGTGGGACCCCAAGTCCCAGACCTGGGGCGAGGGCACCATGCTGGCCATGAACTACATGCAGGTGTATGAGGACGCGGTGGCTGACGGCCTGAGCGCCTCGGAGACCGAGCAGGCCTATCTGGGCAAGCTGGACGGCTATGACGGCGGCATGGACCAGTTCGTCTTCTCCGACCTGCAGATTGCCCTGGGCCAGAAGAAGACCGACACAGGTACCACAACCAGCGACGGTGAGCAGACCGTCCAGGCCAATGAGGATGGCGCCCAGAGCCAGGATACCCTGCTGGTGCTCACCAGCGGCGTCACCACCTACCTCAAGGAGTACACCTATACCGACGAAAACAATCAGCAGCAGACCGTCCTTATCCCCCAGAGCGACGAGGAGGCTCAGAAGGCGTATGCCGACGGCACGCAGACCAAGAAACCGGGTACCGGTATCTACGCCATCAGCTACGGCGTGGGCCAGAAGGAGCTGGGCAACGCAACCCTGACCTTCGGTGAGTATGACTTCACCGCAGGCAGCCGGCTGGAGGCCATCGGTTCCTTCCAGAACGTCGGCGACGTGGGCATCCGGGGCAGCGAGGCCAACCCCATCACCGTGAAGCTGATGCTCAAGACCAGCGAAAGCGCAGACCCGGTCACCCTGGCCACCTGGGAGATTACCGAGAACATCACTGCCGGTCAGACCGTCAGCCTGGTGGGTACCTGCGACGCCCTGACCCAGGACCTGCCCAAGGGCAGCGAATTCTACTT
The DNA here is from genome assembly GCF_050943825.1 of Pseudoflavonifractor sp. Taxonomy (NCBI): domain Bacteria; kingdom Bacillati; phylum Bacillota; class Clostridia; order Eubacteriales; family Oscillospiraceae; genus Pseudoflavonifractor; species Pseudoflavonifractor sp. The sequence goes on along the minus strand of NZ_JBMNPX010000019.1, from coordinate 21,668 downwards.
CGACCTGTCGGAGGACAAGGAATACTTTAAAGATGATGCATTCAGCGGCAGTACTGGCCCGGTTCTGACCGTGGAGGATAAGCCGGAGCTGGGCTTTGAGCACCTGAGCATCTCTTCCGCCAGCGTGGACGCCAGCGGCAACACCGTTCTGGATGTGAACTTCCAGGTGGGTAACCGGGGCAGCGCCACAGCGGGGGATGTATACGTCCAGTTCAGCTATGAGAGCGGCCGTGACGAGAACAACAACCCGATTTACACCCCGCTGGATATCACCAACAGCAACCTGACCGTCTCCAGGCAGGAGCAGCTTGAGACCCTGGCGGACAACAGTGCCGACGCTCAGAACGGAATCCTGCGGCTGAACAACGCTGAGGATGGCGATGACATCGCCTCCAATATGGGACGCACGGTGTCCGGTACCATTACCGTGCCGCCGTCGGTCTACAAGGGCGCCGAGACCGGCAGCCTCAACCTCCGGGTGGAGATCTTCTCCGCCGCAGACACTGATATGATCCGCGGCGCCGACGGACTCATCACCGCTGACCACGGCGAGTACAACACCGGCAACAACACCCAGATTACCGCGGTGGAGCACAAGACCTACTTTGACACTGCCGACAAGATCACCCTGGCCATGGGCAACACCATGCGCCTGCCCGTGTCCATCGCCACCAGCACCGGTAAGGACCCGGCCATCCAGGTGACCGAGGTGCCCGACACCCAGGGCGGCGCCAAGAACCTGGGCGTGCTCTACTACCAGCAGAGCGGCACTTCCGGCACAGGCAACACCCAGGGCGTGCTGGTGGTGACACCCTCCCGTGAGGGTACCGGCGTCCTGGAGATCAAGGACCAGGCCACCAACACCATCCACTCCATCACCTATGAGGTCACCGCGGAAGGCGAAGGCATCAACGTCTTCAAGGACAACGGCCTGTTCACCTTCTACAATGCCGACAGTACCGAGTACGACGAGACCGCTGCGGCGGGCACCCAGGACTGGAGCTTCAACGGCGACATCATGACCTGGGGCACCGGCAGCGGCGCCACCCGGCCCTATCTGTCCAACCTGGCCAACGGCAAGGTGGGCGCCTACTTCACCTTTGACACCGTGGCTGAGTCCATCGACTTCAGCTTCAACGGCAAGATCAGGGTGAGCAGCACCTACCCCGGCTTCCAGGCCAGGGAGATCACCTGCACCGGCGGCACCGAGAAGACCAGAGTCACCTTCGGCGACCTGGGCCAGACCCACACGGTGACCGTCACCGTGCTGGACAACGGAGATACCAATCCCACCGCCGACTTTGACGTGATTGTGGAGCAGTTTGTGGGCAATCAGCCGCCCGTACCCGCGGCCGACGCCACCTCGCCTCACATCTACTGGAACCGCAGCTTCCCTGATACTGCGTCTCTGAAGACGGGCAGCGGCAGCGTGGACCTGACCCTCTACATCCTGGACGACACCGGCCTGGCCACCCTGACGGTGAACGGCGTGACGCCCACCATCAGCGAGCGCGGCGACAACTACTGGGAGGCCGACGTGACCGTCTCGGAAAACGGCACGCTGAAGGTGGAGGCCATGGACACCGCGGGCAACCGCACCACCCAGACCATCACGGTGGACTGGTTCAACACCACCGTGACCGTCAGCACCGTCAGCACCGCCCCTGACGTGAGCGCCGACTTCTACAAGAACGGCAGCCAGAATCCCATGGACGGCAACGACTATGTGACTGCTAGCGACAACGTGGTCGCCAAGGCCAGCTCCAACACGGACGACGTGACCTTCAGCGCCCAGCGCCTGACCATCCTAGAGACAAAGGAGGGCGGCACAGAGCTGGACGTGGCCGAGCTGGAACCCGTGAAGGACACCACGGATTCCTTCGACGCCAAGGCCAACGGCTTCTATCTGGTGAAGGCGACTGCCGAGGATGGCAGCTGGAGCCAGGTGGTGCTGGAGATGACTCAGGTGGATACGGACCTGCCCAGAGCCACCTTGAACGCGACAACTGCGATTGACGGCACAGTGTCCCTCTCCTGGCTCATCAGCAAGGAAAAAACCAATCTCTCCCCCATCACCGAGGCGGCTATCAACGGGTATAACGTGTTTGTACCCGCAGAGATGGCAGGCCGCACCTCCGTGGGCGGCAGTCTGCCTATCCTGTATGGCGGCAGCTACATCCTCACCGGAAAGGACGCGGCGGGCAACACAGCCAGCCAGACCATCACGGTGGACGGCCTGCCCATCCAGGCGGCCGAGGACTTTGTCACCGTGGTCCACGCCTGGAACCAGGACCGGAACAACGGCGTCATCACTGTGGACTCCACCAGCTTTACCGGCGGCGTCTACGATGCCACCAAGAGCACCCCGGCCAGTAACGAGTACGCCGGCCGCTATGAGGCTCTGCTGACCCCGGCGGAGGAGATTTTCGACGCCGAGGCCGTGCGGCAGGAGCTGCTGGACCAGTACAAAGAAGATTATTTTGAGCAGCACCCGGACGCGGAGCCCGACGACCCCAACGCTATTATGCCGGAGGATGAGCTGAACGCCGCCCTGGCAGAGCGCGAGGCGGAGGCTATGGCCACCTGGAAGACCCAGGTGATGGCGGCAGACAGCACCGCAAGCTGGATGGAGCTCACCGACAGCAAGAGCTTTGAAAACCTGGTGCCCGGCAGCTATGTCCTGCTTATCCGGGACGCCAACGACAAACAGAATGAGGACGTGACCATCCAGCGTACCCTGACGGTAAATGACGAGGCCATCGTCATGACCGCTGAGAGCGAGCCTGAGCACAACGGCACTCAGGACGGCGTCATCACCGCCCAGGCACAGGGCGGCCGCCTGAACTACGGCACCTATCAGTTTATTGCCCGGCCCGTTGAGATTCCGGAAGGAAAAGAGGAGCCGGAGCTCATGGATGTGAGCAAGCTGACTGACCCGCTGGATGAGGAGACCTACCCGGCGGAAAGTGGCTGGACCACGCCGGTCTGGCAGACCTCCGACCTGGCTTCCAGCTCTCTGTCCACCAGCATTTTCTCCGGCCTGCGTTCCGGCTGGTACCAGGTTGCGGTCCGCACAATGGAGGACGTGACCGCCGCCGAGATGCGGACGCTGATTGACCTCTACCAGGATTACCTGGCAGCCCAGGCCCGAGTGGAGGCGGCGGAAGTTGCCCTGACCGAGAGCAGCCTGAGTGACGCCGCGTACCAAAAGGTCCAGCGTATCACCGAGGCACTCCATGACTGGCAGGAAGCTGCCCTCGGGGTGGAACAGGACAATGCCTGGGCGCAGTACCTGGCACTGATTGATAACAGCGAGGATATTCAGGACCTTCTGGATGCCTGGGCCGCCGTCAGCTATGAGGACGGCGCCGAAAAGGACGCCTATGACGAGGCGGTCGCTGCCCTGGCCCGCCAGCAGGCCGAGACCGAGGCTGAGGCGGAGAAGACCGCCGCCGAGGCGGCTCTGCCCGGAATCGAGCAGGCCTATACGGACGAGAAGGCCAGGCTGGAGGCCAAGGCCGACGCGGCTTACGCGGCCGATGACGGCCTGTGGGACAACGCCGCCACCATGCTCATTGAGGTGAAGGCGGAGAACACCTACGTCTCCAACAAGATTGAGATCTACGACCTGCGCTACGACCGGGAGAACAATCTGGTAAAGGTCCACTTCACCTCCTACAAGAAGACCCTGAGCGACGGGGCGGAGAAGCGGCTGATTCAGGACAATGAGACCATGGACATCCTGGCGTACAGCAACAAGATGGAGGTCTTCATTCCCGCCGGAACCCTCAGCGAGGGCGATGACCTTATGGCCATGCTGATGCCCTTCCCTGACCTGCCCCAGGACGGCGAGTATCTGGTGCAGTACACCGACGCGAGCGGGGAGACCCATCCGGTGGCCTGGAGTCTGGTGACTCCCGGCAAGGTGTACTACCTGGCCACGGAAGTGGGCGAGTATGCCATCGTGGCGGCGGACGAGACCTTCACCGATGTGTCCGAGGGCTTCTGGGGCGAGGAGGCCATCTCCTTCGCGGCGGCCCGCGGCCTGTTCCAGGGTGTGGGTAACGGCGAGTTTGACCCCAGCGGCACCATGACCCGCTCCATGCTGGTGACGGTACTGGGCCGTCTGGCCGGTATTGACCCGGCGGATTACAGCGGCCAGAGCGCCTTCTCCGACGTGGACCCCGACGCCTGGTATGGCCCCTATGTGGCCTGGGCGGCGGAGACCGGTGTGGTTCAGGGCGTGGGCGGCGACCGGTTCGCCCCCGACGACCCCATCACCCGGGAGCAGCTGTGTACCATGCTGGTCCGCTATCTGGACAGCGACGGCATTGAACTGCCTGAGCTAACCAACCCGGCGGCTTTCACCGACGAGGACGAAGTGAGCGGCTGGGCCAAGGAGGCCGTGGAGCGCTTCCGTCAGCTGGGCATTGTGGAGGGCTCGGACACCGGCGCCTTCCTGCCCAAGAACAACGCCTCCCGCGCGGAGGTGGCCGCGGTGTTCCAGCGGCTGATCACCACCATTCTGACCAACATTTGACCATTTGCCCCTTCGGCGGGAGGTGCCCCAGCGGCGCTTCCCGCCAAAGGCGTATTCCGGGAAGGAGCGATATCCATGAAAATGCGCCGCCTGCTGGCCTTCACCCTGACCGCCGCCCTGGGCCTGACCCTGTGGCTCCCCGGGGTATCCGCTCTGGAGGAGGCCGGGGAAGAGACCGGCTATCTGTTCCGTATGAAGGAGACTGCCGTTATGCCGCTGAACGCGGCAGAGGGAGTACAGCCGGTGCCCTATGCAGATGGATATTACACGGCGGACAGCCTGGAGGAGCTGCAGCTCTGGCTGGACGCGGGGCTGGTGGAGATGGCCGTGCCGGACGCTCAGCTGGAGCTGCTGGGCGAGGGAGAAGAGGGCGGGGCGGTCTCGCCCAACGATCCCGGCGCGGCGCAGCAGTGGTATCTGGACGCGCTGGGCATGGATGAGGTGTGGGCCTCCGGCCTGGACGGCAGCGGCGTCACCGTGGCGGTCATCGACTCCGGCCTGGTGAAAGGCCACGAGGACCTGAACTACACCAATATCACAGGCTGCAACTTCCTGGCTACTGAGGGCAGTGTAGATATCACCGATTGGACGGACACCACCGGCCACGGCAGTCTGGTGTCGGGAATCCTGGCCGCCCAGACGGACAACAGCGTGGGCGTGGCCAGCCTGGCCGACGGGGCGGAGCTGCTGGTGCTGCGCTGCTTTGCATCAAAAGACAGCGGCACCACCGGAAGCGGCAGCGTCTCCACCATTCTCAGCGCCATCGAGTACGCCATTGACCAGGATGTGGACGTTATCAATATGAGTTTCGGCGGCACCAATGCCGACAGCCTGGCCGTCCTGAAGGAGCCCCTTGAGAGAGCGGCAGACCAGGGCATCATTCTGGTGGCCGCCGCAGGCAACGACAACAGCACCGCCTACCGCTATCCCGCCGCCTTTGACTGCGTCACCGGCGTGGGCGGCGTGGGGGAGAACGGCACGCTGTATGCAAACACCCAGAGAAACGACAGCGTGTTCCTCACCGCCCCGGCAGTGAGTATCTACAACATCGGCTATGAAGCGGAAAACAGCTACCGCTCGGACACCGGTACCTCCATGTCCACCCCCATGGTGTCCGCTATGGCCGCCCTGGCCAAGCAGGTGGACAAGGCCATCGATAACGACGGCTTCCGCACCCTGCTGAAGGCCAGCGTGACAGACGGCGGCGAGGCGGGGTACGACACCAGCTACGGCTGGGGTTACCTCTCGGCGGCGGCCTTTGTCCAGGCGTTGACAGCTGACCAGACCATCACCTATGACTGCGGCGGAGGAACCCTTCCCGCTGAGGGTACATGGTCGTCTGCCTATCAGATTGGCAAGGGGGACCAGGTGGTCCTGCCCACCCCGGCCCGGGAGGGGTACGACTTTACCGGCTGGTACCTGACGGAGGGCTGCGCCGGAGCGCCTGTGACCGCCATTCCGGCGGGCAGCGTGGGAGCTGTGACACTCTACGCGGGCTGGTCGGAGCAGACAACCCCTGTGCCCGAGCCTCCGGCGGTGGCCGAAGGGCAGGAGAGCCAAACTGGCTCCGCCACCCCCGCCTCCCTGGACGGCCTGACCGCAGTTCAGCCCTATACGGCGGACGTGTCCGGCTGGTTCACCAATGCCGAGACCTATGCGCTCTCTGCGGCTCCTGAGCTGGGCACAGCGGAGCTGGCGGGCAATACACTGACCTATACGCCCACCGCGGGAGCCGCCGGGCAGACGGTGACCTTTACACTCCATGGCGTCAGTGGGGATGAGAAGAGCGGCGACGTGACGGTGAGCGTGACCGTGGCAGCCCTGCCGGTGAGCGACGCCAAGCTGGAGCAATCCTCTGCCTCCTATGACCTGTACACCCAGACCGGCGGTGTGACCGTGGGGCTGAGCCTGTACGGGAACCAGCTCACCGGGGCGGCGGCGGGGGAGACTGTGCTGGCCGCCGGGACAGACTACATTCTGACGGACAGCGCCATTATCCTCACCCATGCCCTGCTGAGCAGGCTGGGCAAGGGAGCGCACACCCTGACATTCACCTTTGATAACGGCCGCACTGAGGCGGCGAAGCAAGCGGCGCTGACCGTCACCATTGCCGACACTACCCCCGTGACCCCTGACCCGGGGACGGGCGGCGGAGGCGGAAGTACCGGAGGAGGCGGCAGCAGCGGCGGAGGCTCCGGCGGCGGAGGTACTCCGGCCAAGGAGCCCGACCTGGAGCTGCTGGAATCCCAGGACGGCGCTTTCCGCTATGCCCTGACCGACGGTACAGCGGCCCTCACCTTTGATGAAGAACAGCTGGACAAGCTGGCGGCAGGGGAGGCTCTCTTGGATCTGTCCGGCGTGGAGGGGGCAGAGGCGGTCTCTCTGAACGGCACGGACGCGGCGGCCCTGACCAAGGGCGTGACCATCCGCCTGCCGTCGGGGAGCGCCGCACTTTCCCCGGAGCTGTTGGCCAGCCTGGCTGAGACTGCCGGGGAGGAGGCTCTGACGGTGGCGCTCTGCCCGGCGGAGAATCTGAACGCTGCCCAGCAGAACGCCGTGGCCGGGGGGACGGTGTATACCTTTGCCGTCTCGGCCGGAGGCAGCGCCCTGGAGACGCTGCCCGCTCCCGCCATCCTGACCCTGCCCTGGACACCGGAGGATACATCCCCGGCAGTGCCGGGCATGGCCCTGCTGGCGGAGGACGGCACCATGACGGCGCTGGAGACCAGCTGGGACCCTCTGGCCGCCACCCTGACAGCGGAGACTGACGCCGCGGGACTTATCGTCCTTACCAGTGAGCCCTGGCTCAATCCCTTTGCCGACGTATCGGAGACCGACTGGTACTATGATGCGGTGGGATACGTCTGCGCCGCGGGTATTATGGAGGGAAGCGGCAGCGCGTTCCTCCCGGAGGGCACAGTCACCCGGGGCATGATTGCCGTCATGCTCTACCGCCTGGAGGGAGAGCCGGAAACCGGTGCCGGACAGGCGGGCTTTGCGGACGTGGCTGAGGACGCCTACTACGCCGATGCTGTAAATTGGGCTCAGACCAGCGGCGTGATGAACGGCTACGGCGAGGGCATCTTTGGCCCTGAGGACCCGGTCACCCGGGAACAGCTGGCGGCCATTCTCTTCCGCTATGCCGAATACCGGAGCGGTGGTACGCCGGAGACGGATGACACCGTCCTGGAGGCCTATGGAGACAACGGCAGTGTCTCCGACTGGGCCTGTGCGGCGATGGCCTGGGCCGTAGATACCGGCGTCATAAACGGCAGAGCGGAGAGCCTTCTGGACCCCTCGGGTACAGCTGCCCGGTCGGAGGCTGCAGCCATCCTCCAGCGGTGGATTGGGTCTCTGAGCAGCAAATAAAAACAGGTATAAAAATGCCCGGAGCTTCTGCTCCGGGCATTTTTGCATGAAAGATATCACCAGTCAGCATGTTTGCATCTGACCGTTCAGTATTCTGAATTCTCTGGACACAAGGAGAATGGAGACCACAAATGCAATGAAATCTGCGATAGGACCAGCCAGCAGTACACCAAAGATACCAAAGCGCAGGGGAAGCAGGAGGACCAGAGGAATCAGAAAGAAGACCTGTCGGGTCAATGAGAGCAGAAGACCCTTGAGCGCTTTCCCGATGGCGGTAAAGAAGTTGGAGGAGAGCAGCTGGACGCCGTTGACCAGCACCATAAAGAGGAAAGTCCTCATAAACAGAACGGCGAACTCGATATAAAGGGGTTCTCCCTTACCAAAGAGAGAGATAATCGGGGTGGGGAAAAATTGAAACAGGCAGAAGCCAACGGCGGATACAACAAAATTCCATTGAATAGCCAAACGGTATGCCTGTCGTACCCGGTCGTATTTCCCGGCGCCAAAATTAAAGCCGATAATGGGCTGTACGCCTTGGGAGATACCCACGATAATGGCAAGCAGGATGGCGTTTGTTTTCATTACAATGCCGCAGGCGGCCAGGGGGATGTCTTCCCCGTATATGGAGCGGGCGCCATAGTAGGCCAGGGAATTATTGAGCACGATCTGGACCATGGTGATGGCAATCTGGTTGATACAGCTGCTGATGCCCATGTAGAGCGTGCGCAGATTGTCCCGTGGCTTCAGGCGGAAACAGGCCCTGGTCAGCATCACTGTGCGGAAACGCCACAGATAGCGCAGGGCGAGAAAAAAGGAGAGGAACTGTCCCAGAATTGTGGCCAGAGCTGCTCCGAATACGCTCCAGTCCAGAACAAAGATAAATATGGGATCCAAAATGGTGTTGACTACGGCGCCGGCCAGCATACACAGCATGGAATATTTGGGGCTGCCGTCTGCACGGATCAGGTTGCTGATACCGTTGGTCAGAATGAGAAAGGGCATTCCCAGCAAAATAATCTCCGAATATTGTCGGGCAAAGGGCATGACTTCTTCGGTGGCCCCGAATAACCGCAGAAGGGGTGTCAGAAAGCTCTCCCCCAGAATAAAGTAAAGAATTCCGGCTCCGGCCATCAGAACGACGCCATTTCCCACCAGCTGCGCGGCCCGCTCCGGTTCGTTCTTTCCAAGATAGATGGAGAATCTGGAGGCGCTGCCGATTCCCAGCAGCAGTGAGATCGCCAGACAGATGGTGGAGAGGGGATAGGACACATTGGTAGCGGCATTGCCCAGATAGCCGACCCCCTGCCCGATAAAGATCTGGTCCACAATATTATAGAGAGAGCTGACCAGAGTGGCTGTAATACTTGGAATTGCAAAGCCTCTCAACAGCTTGGAGATTTTTTCGTTTGCAAGGGGATTATCGCTCATCAAACTCATCCCCCTTCCGGACAACACCCTGAGCCTCTGCCATTCTCCTGCCAACTCCGGCCAGAACAGCCTGGAACTCGGCCTGGGTCTCAGGAGAAAGGCCATCCATCAAAGCACGCTCGGTCTCGGCGCAGGCGGCCCGAATCTGCCCGCTGATATCCAGCGCACGCTGTGTTGGGTAGAGCTGCCAGGTTCTCTTGTCCTGTTCACAGGGAGTCCGGGTTAAAAAGCCCTTTTTCTCCAGTGATGCGACCATGCGCACCATATTGCTGGGGTGGATATATACACTGTCCAGCAGGGAATCCTGAGAAATCCCGGGATGGTCGCATACTTTTAAAAGGTAAATATGCTGGCTGCTGTTGATGCCCAGAGGAGCCAGCCGTTCATCCAGATATGCTTTGGCAAACCGGTCCGCCACAGACAGCCACTTCAATAGCTTCATGTTTTTCGCCTCCAAGTATTTATCATACAGCAAAGTGCGTGCGCACGCAATTATATTTTGAAAATTATGAATCAGATCACAGTGACAGGTGAAATTCAATGGTGTTTCCACAGTTTTCAGTGAGGCAATGTCAGGCATGAAAGCAATAGAGCCACATTTGACGGGAATAAGCAGAAAACGCCGCAGATTTTCCTGCGGCGTTTTCCAGAACGCAAATGGTATTGTCCTTTTTGGCACTTCTCAATGGCAGCTGCCAGTGGGAACTGGAGTTGGTACGGGAAATTTATCCGAGCCGCTCAAAGGCGGAGGCGGGCTGCTTACAGAGGGGACAGGTAAAATCTTCGGGCAGGGTCTCACCCTCGTAGATATAGCCGCAGATTTTGCATTTCCACTTGCTTACAGGGCCAGATATTCCGCCCACGGTCTCTGTGCCGGAGGGCTGTTCCGGAGCGGGTTCCATTTCCTCGGCGGTTACAATGGGAGCTGAGGTCTGCTGCACCTGAGAGAAGACCTGCTTGGAGGCATGGCACAGGGGACATACCCAATCCTCGGGCAGGGAGGCAAAGGGGGCGTCCTCCTCTGCCTCATCATAGACATAGCCGCAGATTCCACAAATCCACTTGGCAGCATGGGGCGCTTCCGCCTTCTTTATGAGGCCGCTCCGGTCCTGATAGGTGGTGTGGAGCATCTTCTCCGCCTGTTCGCTGAGAGGGTGGCCGTAGAAGTCCGCATAGACCTCTTTGATTTCCGGATTTTCATGGCTGGTGCGCAGCGCCATGGAGCCATCCCGGCGGTACAGAGCTGCAATGCGGTTTTTACGGGTCTCATCGGCATTTTTCATCAGGTCCTTGGGCTGTCCGCCGCCGCCGATGCAGCCGCCAGGACAGGCCATGACCTCCACGAAGTGGTACTGCTTTCCGCTCTGCTTCATCTCTGCCAGAAACGCCCGGGCTCTGGCGGTGCCGTAAATAACGGCCACCTGCAGCGTCAGATCCCCGATGTTCACCTGGGCCTCACGCACGCCTTCATACCCTCTGACGGGATTGAGCTGGAGCAGGCTGTCCGGCGCCTTCCGGCCGGTCAGATATTCATAGGCGGTACGGAGGGCAGCCTCCATTACGCCGCCGGTGTTGCCGAAAATGACACCGGCGCCCGATGCCTTGCCCATCAGAGAGTCATAGGAGGAATCCTCCAGAGCGCTCCAGTCAATGCCCTCCGCCCTGGCCCACCGGGCCAGCTCACGGGTGGTGATCACCTGATCGGTGTCCCGCATTCCCTCCACACCATGGTAGTCGGCAGCGGCGTGCATCTCCTCCCGGCGAATTTCAAACTTCTTGGCCGTACACGGCGTCAGGGCCACATGGACGATCTGCCGCGGGTCCAATCCCATCTTTTGGGCAAAATAGGTCTTAACGGTGGGGCCCTGCATGCCGATGGGGCTTTTGGCGGTAGAGAGGTGGGGCAGCAGCTCAGGGGCATAGATCTCCGCAAAATGTACCCAGCCGGGGCAGCAGCTGGTGAACTGAGGAAGAGGGCGATCCCCCTGGGTCACCCGGCGAACCAGCTCGTTTGCCTCCTCCACAATGGTAAGGTCGGCGGCAAAATTGGTGTCCAGCACATAGTCGGCGCCCAGAGCACGGAGCAGCGCCACCATTTTTCCCTCTACAAAGGCGCCGGACTCCATACCGAATTCCTCGCCCAGAGAGGCGCGGACCGCCGGGGAGGTGCTGACCACCACAACCTTGTTGGGGTCTGCCACAGCCTGACGCACCTGAGGGCACTCGTCCCGCTCGGTAATGCTGTCCACCGGACAGACATTGGCGCACTGCCCACAGTAAATACAGACCGCTTTCCCGCCGGTTTCCTCCAGGGTATAGGTGCCGTGCACGCCCATCAGATTGGTGCAGGCCTCCTTACACATGCCGCACCGGATACACTTTTCTTCCCAACGTACGATGCTGGGGTTGTCCGCTTCAATGGGGACGCGGACAGATAAGGGGAGATGTTTCAGTTTCCTCACATTCCTTTCTGTTAGCTGTTCTTTCTGCACTCCACGCACAATGTAACCACGTATTTCGCACGTAACTTCCGCAAATGGGGAGGCAGATAATCATGATTGCGATTGCTATGGAATCAGCGAAAAAAGAAGCGTCCATCATACAGTAGTGGCAGGCTGTGTTTTAGTTAGAAAATACTAACTTTAAAAGAAACAAAAGGCAACGCACCTGAAGGTTCGCTGCCGGCGGAAAAGGGACTGTATATTTCGATGGACGGCCCCAGTATATCCAATCGTCACAGTACTGTCAACGAATTGACTTCACCTTATCGAATCTTAAGGTTAGGCGATGTACCTGGAGGATACTATGTGCAATACTTTTACTGTCAGTCGGAGTAAACAAGTGACTGGCTGTGCACGGTTTTAAATGATACCAGTCTTCTGCACTTGTGAACGGAAGGGAAAAATGGTATCATGACAACACCGGTGCTGCCGGAAATTCAATCTAGGAGATATGCTGTTTGAAACGAAACAACGCCTTGGAGATTGTGCCCTGACCAGAGGCCAGAGCATCATTCTCTTGCCTCCCAATATTGAATCAACAATATTCAGGAGGAAACAGTCATGAAGGAAGAAAATATTATCATTCGCAGAGAAACCCCGGCAGACTATGCCGCTGTAGAGAACCTGACCCGGGAGGCATTTTGGAACGTATACCGCCCCGGCTGTCTGGAGCACTATGTGGTCCACGTGCTGCGAAGCGATCCCGCCTTTGTTCCGGAACTGGACCTGGTTATGGAGCGGGACGGGCAGCTCATTGGCCATATTATGTATATGAACGCCAAAATTGTGGCTGATGATGGCCGGGATATCCCCATGATGACCTTCGGCCCTATCAGTATCCGCCCCGACCTTCAGCGGAAGGGCCTGGGCAAACAGCTGCTGGACTACTCCATGGAGCGGGCCAGGGAGTTGGGGGCCGGGGCCCTGTGCATCGAGGGCAACATCGACTTCTACGGCAAGTCTGGTTTTGTAGTGGCCGGGACTCGGGGCATCCGCTACCACGGGGAGCAGGAGCAGGAGATTGTTCCTTATGTTCTGCTCAAGGAACTCCAACCCGGCTTTCTGGACGGCATCACTGGTGTCTACCATACGCCGCAGGGCTACTATGTGGATGAAGCTGCGGCAGAGGAGTTTGACAAAAGCTTTCCGCCGAAGGAGAAGTTGAAACTACCCGGACAGCTGTTTTAACGCAAAGAATAAAGAGGGCCTGCGGCACTTTGCCGCAGGCCCTCTGATTTAATACAGGCTCGAGAGGAATTCTTTTCTTGTATCGGAATGCGTCTGGGTGAAGTTTATAGCACTAAGCAAAAATAAGAGGACACGACGAAAGCCGCGTCCTCTTATCTTGGTGGACCTGAACGGGATCGAACCGTCGACCTTACGGATGCGAACCGTACGCTCTCGCAAGGTGGTAAGTTTTCTGCCCATGGACTGCGGTGTATGGTTTGATGAAAATGATAGACGAGGGGCTATAAAAAATACCGCTTTCAGTGTTCCGATAAGGAACTGAATGGCGGTGTTAAGGTGGACTGTCCGTAGTCAAAGAAACAGTTCGCAATCTTTCCACTCAGAGCATACCTTCTTCAGCATCAGGCTGGCAGCAGAGAGCATAAAAGTACCGGCAGCGATCTGGTTGTAATCCGCAACATTTTCAGCGCGTTGAAAAAAGCAGGGCTTATCACGGTGCCCAGCTGTGTGTCGATCCATCCCAAATCACATTGTATCTGATCTATAGCGTACTGGAACCTAAAGGGGGCCCCTCTCTGGTTGAGATTCATTTCTGCGAGGGCCGTCCCTGCACGGTGGCATAGAATGTCCGCAAAGTGCTGGAAATCCCGTACCACGGGATTGAGAATGCCGTCAAGGAAGGGATGGAACAGACTACACTGGCATCCATGAGTGAGAAGTTCTGCGGACTGGTAAACTGTCGCAGAATTTCCAACATAGAAGTAAGCAGCAGCGCCTCCGGAAGCACATCGTAAGATGTTGCCTTCGGAGGCGCTGCTGCTGATACTTTGTTATTGTCCACAGTCGGCCTTTTTGAACTCAAATACTGTCGTCTGGAGCCTGCCCGTCATGTGCCATCCATTTGCAGTCTGTTACTTCCATATTGGTGAAAGCCGCGCGGAAGGACGAGTCCTCAGGGCTGCAGGCGTAAATGCCAAAGGATATTTTTCCCTCAGCTTCATTCAGGTGACAGATGCGCATCTGATGGAATGACTTACCGTCTTCCGAGCACTCGATGCAAAAATCATTTTCTCTGCGGCTTAAGCGGTACCACATGGATTTTATATGGGCAGAGATCTCCGTGGTCGCCCAGTCAGAATAGCCGTGATTGGTCACCACACTGCCCAGGTGCTGAAAGGTCTCATTTTCATATTCAATAGAACCCTTCAGCCAGTTTTCACTGTCCAGATACAGCACAACCCCACACTGGTCAAAGCGGTGATGGCTTTCCGAAAATTCCGTTTTTACCACAAAGGAAAAAAACGTTTCTTCCGTTTCCATCTGCAATACGGGAGCATTATCGTTGCGGAAATGGTAATAGGTTCTTTGCCAAAGATCCGTGTGGGGTTTCGTGACAATTTCGATTCGATCCTGTGTGATCACACAACTCTTTGGTTCTCGTGTCCATGTTAAGTTTTGAATGTCAAATTTCAAGATAATTTCCCCCTGTAGTTCCGGCTCTTGCTTTTTATCTCCAGCTGTCAGCTTTTACATGGTTCACTGATAAGGTTGTGTCATTCGAAATGCCAGGCAAAAGTTGATTCTGCTCCATATACGGCGGTAGTATATCATACTTTCAGCAGATTCTCAACTTTGGCAAAAACTGCCTCGCCGCTGCCGTGGCCGATGCAGCACATGCCCAGGCTGGAAAACCTCAAGCTCTGAACATCATGGCCGCTCTTATACCGGAGAAGATTCGGGGAGATCCAGTCCCTGCACCCAGGAAGCCACAGTGTTCTGGGACGCACTGCCGCTGAACCGCTGGCCATCCAGCCACCGAGCGTTTTCCGTCAGTTCCTGCAGGCCGTCGGCACTGGAGCCGATACCGCTGGAGCTGGAGGTGCAGAAGGGAACGATAGTGGCGTCGCCGAAGTCACAGCTCTCCAGGAAGGTGTAAATCACCTTGGGGGCCTGCCCCCACCAGATGGGGTAGCCCAGAAACACCACATTGTAGTTCTCCGGATGTTCCAGAGTACCAGTGATGGCGGGCCGGGCGGCAGGATCATTTTGCTCCTGGTTGGCGCGGCAGTTGTCATTGCTGTAATTGAGATCTTCGTCGGTGTACGGCACTTCCGGAACGATCTCATAGAGGTCGGCATCCAGGATGCTCTGGAGATGCTGGGCAATGCCTTCGGTGTTGCCGGTGGCGGAGAAGTAGGCCACCAGAACGCCGTCTTCCGGTGTTTCCACGTCAGATTCGCCTGCCTCCGGCGTGGAGAAAGCGGGAGGGGTGGATTGGTTGGGAGTGGACGACTCCTCCTTGGAGGATATCCCCTCCTGCTGCGTCTGGGACTGGCCGGGGTTGCTCTGGGTTTCCACCTGGCCGCAGGCCGTCAGGCCAAGCAGCAGAGTCAAAGTGATTAGAATCGTAAACAGTCGTTTCATTTTTTGGTGCCTCCTCCTGGCGTGGTTTGTGTCTTGCGTATCTCATGGCGCAGGTAATCCAGCCGCTGGAGCTGGCGCTCCTTAAAGTGTATCTCATCCAGAGCAGCTGTGCGCTTTTCCTCCAGCATTCTGAGTCGTTGCTCCTCCGTGTGGGGCTGCTCCAGGAGCAGGCGCATATAAGTCTCCACCTCCGATGTGGTAAAGCCCAGGTCATGGAGCGTCAGGATGGTGCTCAGCCGTTCCAGATCCGTGTCGTCGTACTGCCAGGCCCCCATCACTTCTTTTACCGCCCCGCAGAGCCCCCAGCTTTCATATTCGCTCAGGATGTGCATGGGGATCTGGTAGCGCTCGCTTGCCTCCTGTTTCGTCATCATAAAACCTCCAAAATGAAAATGCAGGCGTCCTTCCTCGGACACCTGCATTGTAAATCAGACTTTTTGCTATGTCTAATGCTTATTTTCTTTTTCCAAAAATGCCTATTGCACATTTTTGATATGCTGATGGAAGGCCTCCACCACCGGTGTCAGTACCAGATCCTTCTTCCAGACCAGGACGGTTCCTGTGTCCATCGTGGGAGAAAGCGGTATGAATCGGAGATCATCAAAAGAAAAATTCAAATCAAAACTCAGCGCGGTTCCCACACCATAGCGTACCATGTTGGCTGCGTTGAGGATCAGATTAAAGCTGGCGGCAATCTGCAGCCGCTCCCATCGGTCACCAAACCAGTTGGCTAACTCCCTCTGGACACGCTCACGGCCGCTGATAATCAACGGAACCTGTTCCAGATCATCGGGTGTGACGGAATCCAGTCCGGCGAGCGGAGAGTCCAGGCGCACCAATACCCCCCCAACGATCACGTTCTTTCATTCGGCAGAACGCATATCGCCCTACATCCACTGGTTCTGTCAGAAGGCCCATATCCAAAAGGCCCGTGTCCAACCGTTCCTTCACATCGTCGGCGGTGGCGCTGAAAATTCGGAAGGTGACCTTGGGATAGCGTTCCCGGAAAGAAACCATGGCGCGGGAGAGGAAGGACATGCTTCGGGTCTCTCCTGCACCAATGGCGATTTCTCCCATCAGCTCTGTTTCACGCATGGTAAACTCCCTGGTCGTCTTTTCTGCCAGATCCACCAACTCCTGCGCACGGCGGCGCAGCAGCATTCCGTCTTCCGTCAGTTCAATGTGATATCGGCTGCGGCGAAAAAGCTGTACCCCCAACTCCTCCTCCAGCTGCATCAACTGCCGGGAGAGGGTGGGCTGGGTCAGGTGAAGCAGAGCTGCTGCCTTAGTAATGTTTTCCTCCCTGGCCACCGCCAGAAAATATTTCAAGACACGAAGTTCCATGGTTCTGCCTCCTTGAGTCCATCGTATCATATCCACTCCCATCCGGCAATATAAAAATGCCTTACAAGAATATTTCTAAATAGGAAATGAGTATTTTACATTTTTAGGTGCTGGATTTACAATGAGGTCAAAGGAGGTTTCATCTATGAACGCATTGGTTGCTTATTTCTCCGCCAGCGGTACCACCGCTAAGGCGGCAAAGGTCCTGGCAAAGGCCGCAGATGCTGACCTTTATGAAATCAAACCCGCAATTCCCTACACAAGAGCGGACCTGAACTGGATGGACAAGGGCTCCCGCAGCAGTGTGGAGATGAGCGACAAGCACTCCCGTCCGGCCCTGGCCGATACGGATGCCCCCATTGCTGGGCACGATGTCATTTTCCTGGGCTTTCCTATCTGGTGGTATGTTGCTCCCACTATTGTCAACACCTTCCTGGAGAGTTACGACTTTACCGGCAAGACCATTATCCTTTTTGCCACCTCCGGCGGCAGCGGGCTGGGCAAATCGGCTGTTAGCCTGCGCGCCAGTGTGCCCGGTGCCAGGATCGTGGATGGACGATTACTCAACGGACGGCTGAACGCGGACGAACTGAAAACATGGGTGTCCGGGTTGAAACTCTGAGGTGAATCGATATGAGACATACAAAACTGGGCAAATCTGATTTGAATGTCTCCCGTATCTGCATGGGGTGCATGGGCTTCGGAGACGCCCAAAACGGTCAGCACTCCTGGACCATTGACGAGGCGCATTCCCGGGAGATCATCAAGCGAGGACTGGAGCTTGGGGTTAATTTTTTTGACACCGCCATTGGCTACCAGAGTGGCACCAGCGAGCAGTATGTGGGCCGGGCCCTGCGGGACTTTGCCAAGCGGGACGAGGTGGTGGTAGCTACTAAGTTCCTGCCCCGCACCAATGAGGAAATTGAGGCCGGCATCAGCGGCCAGGAGCACATTCGGCGGATGCTGGACAAGAGCCTTCAGAACCTGGGGATGGACCATGTAGATCTCTATATCTATCACATGTGGGATCACCAGACGCCCCTTTATGACATCATGGAGGGACTGAACAACGCTGTAAAGGCGGGCAAGGCTCGGTATATCGGCATTTCCAACTGCTTTGCCTGGCAGCTCGCCAAGGCCAACGCCTTGGCGGAGAAAGAGGGCTTTACCAAATTTGTCTCCGTTCAGGGGCACTACAACTTGATCTTCCGGGAAGAGGAACGGGAGATGGCACCCTACTGCCGGGAGGAGAACATTGCCATGACCCCTTACAGCGCTCTGGCCGGCGGGCGGCTTTCCAAGCGCTCCGGTGAGACCTCCAAGCGGCTTCAGGAGGACAGCTACGCCCAACTCAAATACGGCGCGGCTCACGATCAGGACGCTCCCATTTTGACCCGGGTGGCGGAGCTGGCGGACCGCCGGGGCGTTTCCATGACAGAAATCTCCCTGGCCTGGCTGCTGACCCGTGTTACCGCTCCGGTGGTTGGAGCTACAAAACTCCATCACATCGAAGGGGCCGCCAAGGCGGTGGATCTCGCCCTGACGGTGGAGGAGTGTGCCTACCTGGAGGAGCTTTACACCCCCCATCCGCTGGTGGGTGTCATGGCCCAGAACACGATTGCTGCAGCGAAAAAGGACCATGTCTGGTCTACCGGCAATCAGATTATCTGAACAATCAACGAGATTACAAAAAACCGCTTGAAGGGCACTCCTTGCAAAAGGGGTGCCCTTCAAGCGGTTGTGGCTAAAATCTTTTGCCTGTTTTAATCGTTCCAATTGGAATCCTGGGTACGACGATACTCGGTTGGGAGTATCTGTGTCACATCTTTGAATGCTTTTGAAAATTTCCCTTGGGTTTCGTAGCCCACCCGATCTGCGATTTCGGAGATCGGAATCCTGGTTTCTCTCAGCAGTTTCATGGCCTGTGCCATGCGGTATTCTTTCATGTAAGTGGCAATGGGCAGGCCATATACGGTCTTAAAGACTTCCTTCAGCGTGGAGGTGTTGATGAGGTATTGCTTGGAGAGTGCCTCAATGGTAAACCGCTGATCCAAATGTTCTGTCAGCTGACGGTGGATTTCCTTGATCAGTTCCGTCTGTTGAGAACCGTATTGCGTCAGTGCATGCTTTTCGGGCTCCACATCCGAGAGATAGAGCAGCAACTCCTGGATTTTGAGCTGTAAGTAAGCCCTGCGCCGGAAAGAGGGGGCTGAATACAGGGGCGCAAAGATCCCTTCCAGTTCCGGGCAGGCCGGGATAGCTACCGGTTTTTCACCGCAAAAGGTGCTTTGTATGGTTGGAAGATCCAAGCCGGACTCTTTTAGAATTTCCGGGCAATTTGCGTCCAGGACCGGCAAATCGATGGAAAGAGAAATGCCCTCCGCATAGCCCAACGGAAACATCATGGCCGAGTCCGCACAGCAAGCGGAGCTGTGAGCGGTGAGATCTCCGGCACCCAAATAGACCGCTGTGCCACCCCGCATATTCCAGCCTACACGGCCGTTACGGCAGTAGAATAGCTCCAGAACAGAGGAGGAAGCAGCGTGGTGTACGGTGATTTCCGCAGCTGACAGCAGGTTGTAGGAAGCGTCGACGCCGGGGAATACATGGTAGGCTTCTATTTTCCCTTTTCCAACTGTTTTTGCAGAAAATTGCCCGGTTAGAAGGACATACTCCTGACCGGATGGAGAATTGCGAACGATTGTCAGGCCTCCGGCCGGAACATCCTGTAATTGCTGTGTGACATGTGTGGGTTCCTGTTGTTTCATGCGAACTTCCTCACAAATTTTGCTTTGATGGGCAGGCAATTACCACTAAGTCTTCAATCATGTGATGGAGCAGCTGAGCCTGCTGTGTGTTTGCCGCGGTATAATATACTTCTTTTCCCGCCCTGCGGTTGACAATCAAACCGGCGGCTCTCAGTAGTTTGAGGTGATGGGATACCGCCGGACTGCTCATCCCTACCATGGCGGAGAGATTGACCACACATTCCTCGCAGTGGCACAGCAGCCAGAAAATACGCAGGCGACTGCCGTCCCCCAGTTGCTTAAAAATATCTGACAGCGTCTGAAAATTCTCCACGCTGGGCATATTCTGCAGTTCTTGCTCCATGGGCTGTCCATGGTCGTGAGGCAAAGAAGTGGTTTGCATCGGATCACCCTCCTGTTTGATTTATCATACCACAGGTAGGTGCGGGTGCAAACTTATTCCTGTTTCGGTCCTGCGTCGTGGGTATAGTCCAGGATTTGAACCTTGTCGCCAACGGCATTCTGTACCAGATCCTTCATCCGCTTGGCAAAGGGGCAGGGATAGCCGATGGGCGTGCCCTTTTGGATACAGGAGGCAAACGCAATGGTGTCCGCCCCCTGGCTAACCAGAGAGTTCGCCCGCAGCACTACTTTCTTTCCGGGACAGCCTCCGCAGTTGATAAAACCCACCAGCTCAATATCCTCCACACCTGCAAAAGCGCCTTTCCGCTCACGGATGGTTTGAAAATCCCCACTTCCGGGGCAATAGTCCTCTGTCTGCGTACAACGAATAATTCCCAATTTCATATTTAGTGTCTCCTTTCCTGATATGTTCATCGTTGATCCGCCTCCCGAAGGGCGGATAAAATCTCGCCCAGCGAGCCGTCCAGACCAAATGACTTGCGTTTGATACTGTCTGCAATGTAGACCTCGCCCAGATTGATGGTAACATAGGTGGCGTTGGGCTCCTGATCCACCAAACGCATCAGAGGCGCTTTGATGAGTTGATTGCGCCATCCGATCCCCAACTCCAACACGACCAGCTTTTTTCGTGATATTGGTTCAGAAAACTCTGGAATCTCTGCGTGGCGCCGTGGTCCGGAACCATATTCGGCCCTGCTGCCATATGAACCTCCATGGGGCCGCCGCATCGGGGACACCGGGGCACCAAATCAGAGGGGATTCTGCCATCCTGTTCCGCAGCTGCCATCTGCTCTGCCAACTCCAAAATGGGATAGAGGGTATCATGGCAGGGGCGGGCGCATTGCATGGTCAGCCAGGTCCCCTCGATTTCATAAATCTTCTCCGGTGCAAATCCGCTGCGTTCAAAGTGACATTCTCCGTTGGAGGTAAGGACGAAATAGTCCCTGTTGCCCACAATGGCTTTCAAGTCCTGCATGACCTGTGTGGGTTGATACTGTCCGCAGTAGTGGTGGATGAGCCTGCTCCAGAAGGCCCATTTTACTTCTTCTGAAGGCCAGCGGGTTCCCATCCCATGCAGCAGGCACCGAAGGCCGTACTTGTCCTTAAAGTCGCCGAACAAATTCTCAAATGCCTGGTTATCTGCAAAGAGGTGCAGTCCTTCAGTCATGGACAGGCCATTGCTGGCCCCAATCAAGATGGCATCCGCTTTTTGGATTTTCTCTGCGACTGGTCTTAGATCATACATGATGAGTCTTCCTTTCCGGACATATGTGCTGCCGCATCCTGCAAGACAGCGGCAATATCCTCTTTGATGGCCCAACCCTTTTGAGATAACGCTTGGGGCAGGAGCGCGTCTTTTGGGTTGATGGTGATGTAATATGCCTGCGGGAGAGAATAGGTCAGATTCCAAAAGGGTTCCTGAACAAACATGGGGGTCATGCGCCCCACCCCCAACTCCAGGAAGAGGATTTTTTTATTCTGATTAGCAGTCAGGAACTCATTGATCTTTCTGTATTCTTCCTTGTACTTCTTACCCTCCAAAAAGGTATAGCCTCGCACCCAAGGTTCCATTTCCGCACCGCATTTGGGACACCGAGGGATCAATTCTGCCGGGATACAGAGATTTTCATCAATTGCATCGTTCATTTCATAAACCATCTCTTTGTTCCAGTAGATCTCGTCGTGGCAGCGGCGGCTGCACTG
>NZ_JBMNPX010000018.1:0-59757 GCF_050943825.1 Pseudoflavonifractor sp. | reverse complement strand
ACGTGGACGCTGTCATCATGAGCCTGGGCACCAGCCCCAACCCCCTCATCCGTTCCACTACCCCCGGCCTGGACACCAACAAGAAGGGCTGCCTCATCGTGGCCGACGACGGCGTGACCACCACCCGCGAGGGCGTGTTTGCCGGCGGCGACGCGGTGACCGGCGCTGCCACGGTCATCCTGGCCATGGGCGCGGGCAAGAAGGGCGCCGAGCAGATTCACGCCTACCTGTCCAAGTAAGACAATACATACGGATGGCGGACCGCGTGCTCTCTCCACGCTGTCCGCCATCTGAAAATACGGACAAACAGCCAGAAAGAAGGATATTCCAGTCATGCTGCATCTGAAAGAATATCTGCCCGGCCTGAAGGCGGGCAAGGCACTGGACGTGGGCACCCGGTACGGCGAGTTCGCCTTCACCCTGGTGGAGGCCATGCCGGAGGGCTCCGAGGTCATCGGCTTGGAGTGCGACCCCAAGACCGTGGAGGAGGCCAGGGAGAAGAACGGCGGCAAGGGCATCACCTTTGTCCAGGGCGAGGGCGCCCACATGGACTTCCCCGACGGCACCTTTGAGCTGGTGGCCATCTCCAACACCCTGCACCACATCGAGGACTACGACGCGGTGCTCAAGGAGATGCTGCGGGTGCTCAAGCCCGGCGGCTGGTTCTTGGTCAATGAGATGTACTCGGACAACCAGAACGAGGCCCAGCAGACCCACTTCCTCCAGCACACTCTGGAGGCCAAGCTGGACATGCTCTCCGGTGGTTTCCAGCGTCCTACCTGGAACCGGCAGGAGATTGTGGACATCCTCAGCCCCCTGTCTCTCACCGACGTGAAGATGGTGGACCTGCTGGAGGAACCCGAGATGGACAAGAAGCTGGCGGGCAAGACCGCCAAGCTGGTGGCCGCCGTGGAGAAGAAGGCCGCCGGCAAGCCGGAGTACGAGCAGCTGCTGGCCGAGGCCAAGAGCATCCAGGAGCGGTATGAGCGCACCGGCATCCAGCGCTGCACCCAGCTGGTCTATCTGGGCAAAAAGGCCTGATTTTTCTCAGAACGCATAAAAAGGACCGGACAGCAATGCTGTCCGGTCCTTTTTGCATGGAGAATCAGCTGTCATTCTCCTGAGGCGGGACGGCCGCCAGCCCGTCCCGCAGGCGCTGGAGTGCGCGGGGGGAGAGACAGGGACCGCAGCTCTCCAGCCGCTGGAGAAATCCCCGCA
Organism: Pseudoflavonifractor sp.; assembly: GCF_050943825.1. Lineage (NCBI taxonomy): Bacteria > Bacillati > Bacillota > Clostridia > Eubacteriales > Oscillospiraceae > Pseudoflavonifractor > Pseudoflavonifractor sp. The sequence continues at coordinate 58,539 of NZ_JBMNPX010000018.1, read as the reverse complement.
TCTGTTCCAGCTGCTCGGCGTCCACCTTGGTGGTAACAATGCCGGTGGACAGCCATTCCAGCTCGGGGAAGGCCATCAGGGGCAGGTAGACCACGCAGCCCATCAGAGTGGTCATGACCTTGCGGGACAGCTCCTCATCCCAGAAGGGAATGGTCTCCCGCAGGGTGATGGAATGGTCGCTGAAGTCATAATTCCAGCTGAAGTAGCGCATGGACTGGTTGAGTTCCGCAAAGCGCATCAGCAGGGCGGGCGCCATCTCCGGTCCGCACAGGATGGGAAATTTCACTTTGAGCCGCACACAGCAGTGGGGCCGGCCCTCCAGAATGATGGACAGGTCGAAATGGGAGGCGCGGCAGCCCATGGAGGGAACAAAAAATGTCGGCGAGGTCGCCCGATATCCTTCGCTGTAGCAGGACATCTCACCCTCGATATAGTGGTATCCCCGGCGGTTCAGCTCCTCCCGGATCTCAGACTGCACCCTGCGGAGAAGTGCCTCACGCTGGCCCTCACGGCGGCTGATCAGCTCGAGAAGATCTCCCAGCTCCATGTCATTGACCTTGTCCTCACCGTCCACGTCCCATTCGTTCAGGGCGCTGTCCACCTTGTGTTTCCAGAGGTCGGCAGGGCCGCCGTCTTTCATCCGCTTGTCAATGGCCGCATCGATTTCCGCCCTCCAACGGGCTTCATCCTCTTCGTCATCCTCATCGAAGTCGTCCTCGTCTTCCTCTTCGAGTTCTTCATTGAAGTCGTCCCCGTCTTCATCTCCGAGTGCTTCGTCGGAATTATCCTCATTTACATCCCCGGACTGCTCATCGCCCTCGTCCTTATCTTCGGACTCCTCCGGGTCAATCTGGTCCGTTGACTGAGGCAGAATATCAAGAACTCTGCAATTTTCCCCGTCGGCAGACGCAACGGGGAAGAGCTCTCCCAGATCCAGCCCGATGGCCTGAGGGGAAGCACTCACAGGGGTCTGGTGATCCGAAGAGAAAATAAAACGATAGTCCATATAAGAAATCCTCCCTGTCTCTGTTTGAAAGCTGTTTGCTTAATAAAACAGAGCAGGGAGGAGATTATCACGGCAGAAGCGGAAAAAACTTCCTATTCATAATGCGTACGGAACAAAGCCCAAAGCCTTGAAAGACAAAGTCTTCAAGGCTTTGGGCTTTGTTCAAGTGCAATGGTTTTGGAAAAATCATTGCACCTTCCGCTGGTGTATCTCAATGCACCAGCGGAAATACGCACTGGAACAATGGCTGAATTCCATAAAGCGGCTCCTTTAAGCCGTTTTATGGAATTGCGCGGCTACTGCCGCGAGAATAAACCGATTTACGGTTTATTCAGCGGCCATTATTCGTAGAGAATATAGCCGCCCCAATAGCGGATCTGGGCAAAGGGGCGGTGGGTGGGCTTGAGGCGGGATATCTTCCGCATGTCCTCCGCCACCAGGCCGATGCGGCGGAACCGCCGCTCGTCAAACCAGCCGGCACAGCCCAGCTCTCCGATGGTGACGGTGCGCAGGTAGTGCTGGGCGTCCCGCAGGGCCTGCCCGGCGGGCATGGAGGACAGGTTGTCGTAGAACCGGTCCATGAGGATAAGGGAGGCGAAGTCGTCGGCCTCCCAGATGGACAGGAGCATGACCCTGGCCCCCTGGACCTTGAAGGCGGTCTGGAGCCCCACGATGCCGTTGCCCTGACGGATGTCACCCATGCCGCTGAAGCAGGCGGACAGGACCACCAGGTCTGGCGGGTCCATCCGGTAGTTGCACAGCTCCTCGGCGGTCAGAATGCCGTTGCCCAGCACCGGGTCCTTTTCTCCGGTGAGGAGCCAGTCGTTGGCCCCGGCAAAGTACAGGCAGGAGCGGCGCATGGGATTGGGGGCGTACTCATACTCCTCGCTGTCATCCTCCTGGTCGCTGAAAAATGCGCCGTGGGTGGCGATGTGGACAATGGAGGCGTGGCAGTCCTGGAGGGCGTGCTTGTCCGCCGCCCGCCGCATCAGGGGGACGGCCCCCGTCTTTTCCGCCACCATCTGAGCCTCCAGCTTGGTGAAGGGCACCTTCTGCACCAGCCTGCCCGCCATGACAGGGGGAACCTGAGAAGGTGCCAGGGGCGTGAGGGAGAAGTCCGGGTTGCCGATCACCAGCGTCTCCCGGCCCACAGGGCGGATGTTCTGGTCCGGCTTCAGGTCCCGGGCGCTCTCCAGGTAGACCACGCTGTACCGATCGCAGAGGAAGGTGGAGGAGTCCCGGCTCAGGAGACTGAAGGGCAGCTTGGGCAGATCTCCGTCGGGGGAGAAGAAGAGGGTGCGCACCTCCGGGCCCACCAGGGACTCCACCGGCCGGAAGAGCAGCTGGTACAGGGACAGGTAGCCCGCCGCGCCCACCGCCCGGGCCAGGGTCTTGTTTTTGGTGGCCCGGGCGCCGGCGGTCACAAAGAGCAGATTGCGCCGCACCTCCAGAAAGTTCAGGGAGGTCAGCTGGCGCAGGCGGAGGTAGCCGTCCGCCCGGAAGAGCACGAACACCGCGTACCGCATATCCCCCAGCACCAGGTCGCCGGAGCGGTTGGCCGGGTAGGCGTAGTAGTCCACCAATACGGCGGCGGGGGGCAGATTTCTGAGAATTTCCCCGCAGGAAATCCACCGGAAATCCTCCGGCGGGTCCTCCGACAGGGAGAGCTCCAGCAGCCGCTTCTCCTCTTCGGCGACGGAGATGTCCCGGACAGTGCCCCGGAGCAGTTCCTCCACCTTCTCGTCCATAATGTCCGCCCGGAGCCGGTCAATCTGCCGGTAGAGCGGCTCATCCTCCGGGTGGGCTTCCCGTCGCCTGCGGTTGATGCGCAGCAGGCGGGAATAGATAGACTTGCCGTTGATAATCAGCTCGTAGAGCTGGTTGACGCCTATGGTAATCAGCCCCTGGTCGGCCAGAGCCAGCGTGAAGTTGATGATGATGGTGTTGGACCACAGGGACTTGAGGATATACTCCTCGTCCCGGCAGTTGAGGATACGGCGGATCCGGTCCTCCATGCCGCCGGCCAGCTCCTCCAGCAATGCTGTGAGGGCGGGGCGGTCCAGCAGGTCGGGCAGATAGGGCAGCAGGGGAATCGCGGTGCTGAAGAGCATGCCCTGTGGGTAGAGGTTCTGGTGGGTCCGGGCGTCCTCCAGGGCGGAGAGCGCCCATTTCCGGGCAGTGGTCCGGGCCCCCTGCCGGAGAAAGAGCAGGGCCTTGGCCCGCTTGAGGGCCACAGAAGCGGTGGTCACGCCGGGATAGAGCCGGTCCAGCAGGGCTTCACAGCGGTCCAGGGTGGTGTGGATCCGTCCAAGCTGGTTCTGGGAGAGCAGCCCCTCCTGGAGCTGGGTGTAGGCGCTGTTGAAGAGGAACCAGAAGTGGAGCACCACGTCGTTGTCTGCGGTGGAGAGGGCCTGGACGGCCTGGGCCGTCTCGGGGGGCAGGATCTCCTCCAGGCCGAAGAAGCTGGCCGTGATATAGAGAATGGCAGCGGCCCGGCTGCGGTACAGCTCACCCTCCTCAATCAGCGCGGCCCCCTCCAGAAGCAGCCGCAGGGCCTCCTCGTCCTGAGAGGAGTAGGCCAGGGGGTAGAGCAGGTTGTTGATGGCTGCCAGGGACTCCTCGCCGCTGTATTCATGGGTGCGGGAGAGCAGATAGGCCTGCTTGGCGTGAAACTCCATCCGGCTCAGGTCGGAGGGGGACTCGGTGCTGTAAAAGTAGCGGCGGGCCCAGGCGGTGTGGAGCTGGAAGCGCAGCCGGTCATCCTCGTCGTCCTCTGGCGGCAGAGCCTCCAGCAGAGCCTCGGCCTGCCGCAGGTGCTCATCCACCCCTGCGTTTTCCATCCGGTCCAGCAGGATGTCCACGATGAGCAGGTGGGTGTGGCAGAGAATGGCGCGGGAGAAATCGGCCTCGGGCTGGCTGAGCAGGATCCGGCTCTGCTCCAGGGCTGCGGCGGAGTCCCCCATGAGGTAGTACAGGTGCATCAGCTCACTGCGGGCCACCATGAGAAAGGGGGTGTCCTCCCCAAAGAACTCCAGCCGGATGTCCACGCACAGCTGAACCAAATCCAGGGCCTCCGCCCGGCATTCCGCATCTGTCTCCAGAAGAGTCCCTACAATCAGCAGTAAATCAGACACGCTGGCCGCGTCAATCTGCACCAGCATGTCCAGACAGTCCTTCAGAATATCCCGGTAGAGGGAGAGGGTCTGCTCCCGGGGCTCTCCCCGGTACATGTGGACAATCTCATAGAGCAGGAACAGCTCGGGCACATAGGAGCTCTGGCCGTAGATGTCCCACAGAGTCAGGGTGATCCGGCTGGCCAGGATCTCCGCCCCGTCGGGGGAGAACTGCTCCGCCTCCGCGCGGAGGAGAAAGGCGATCTCCATCAGCGTGGAGGTCTTGAAGGAGAAAAAGGCCTCGTCCCAGGGCTCCTGATCCCAGGCAAACAGGCGCAGCAGGATGCCGGTATAGGCCGGAGCCTCGTCCAGCTCCCGGACGGCCTCGGGCAGCAGATCCAGCAGCCGCTCCCGCTCCTCCGGGCTGTCCTCCTGGGCCAGCAGGTGGAGCTGGAACAGCAGCGCGGCGTGCTCCTCCCCCCGCTCCGCGGCGGCGTCCCGCAGGGCGGCCAGGCGGGCCGGGGAGGGCTCAGAGGACGGCCAGGTCATAGGAGCCGTCCTCCAGACCGAGAAATTCCGCGGTCCACACCTCGCCGTCCCGGGTCATCTCCTGGACGGCAGCCGGTGTGCCGTCCGCCCGCAGCAGCAGCGCCGTGGGGTTGGAGGAGGGGACCTCCTCCGCGTCCAGCCGGACGGTGAGGGCCCCGTCCCGGACGGAGAGCTGGTTATAGCTGTTCTCATTGTCCACCAGGCGGTCCATGGCGGGGTGAGCGGCCCCGGCCGAGCGGGCGCCCACGGGGATGGGGTGGCCGAAGTCGCAGTCGCCGAAGCGGGCCGCATCCAGCAGCAGCTGCCGGGCGGCGTCCTGAATCCGCAGGCGGAACCAGGCGGCCTTCTCCCGCAGCCGGTCCGCTGCGCCAGACTGGGCCTGGGCGGAGCGGCGAAGGGGCAGGGCGGCGGATGACTCCTGCAGGTCGATGAGAGCCTTACAGATTGCCTTGCAGTCAGGGCACGCCAGCAGATGGGCGTTGACCCGGGCAGCCCGGGCCATGGCCTCCGGGCTCATCTCTCTGTTATAGACAAAGGCGATGAGCTCTTCCAGCGAGATATGTTCACTCATCGAGGGTACCTCCCATAATTTCGTCGCATTTTTTCTGGAGGGATTTTCGGGCTCTGCTGGAGACCAGGGTAATCTCCCGTGTAGTCAGCCGGAAGGGCTTGTTTCCGGCGTCGGCCGCCAGTTTTCTGTCCAGAGGCGCCAGGACGTCCTCCGGCATGGGCAGTCTGAAGAGAAAGCGAAGCTCCTTCCACAGGAAGTCCCGGAACTCAGACAGGGGGCGGCCGGAGAAGCGGCGGACAATGGCCTCCGGGGCGCCCTTCTTCCGGGCGTTCCCCCTGGCCATGGCGGGGATGAGGAGCGCGTTGTAGAGGCAGGCCAGAATCCGATCCGGAGCCATATCAAGGCTGCAGATGTAGGAGACGATGCGGCAGCAGCGCTCGAAGTTGGCCTGCTCCTCCTCATCCACAGGGGTGGGCGGCGTGGGGCCGGGAGCGGGACCGCCGCCGAGGGACCCCACATCCTCCAGCGGCAGACACTCGTTTTTGTAGTTTTTGTTGAGAAAGTCGTTGATCCGGCTGTTGGCGATCTTGATGAGCCAGGCGTTGCGCTGGGCGGGGGCGTTGTTTTCCGATGATTCGAGGAAAAAACTCATATGTACCCAGACCGAGCACTGGATCTCCTGAATCACCTCGTCCACGTCGGAGAACCGCACCCTGGAGCGGACCAGATTCCTGACGGAGCGGTTCACGACGCTGTTCAGCTCCTCGTAGACCACCTGATCGCCCTTGGACATGCCGTCCTTGAGCCGGTTGAAGAATTCCTGGGCCCCAAATTCCATCCGTTATCACTCCTTTTCTGTCGTATAACCTCTCTCCGCGTTCTTAAAAGGAGGGGAAAGGAGGAATATCCTATATTATACAGAAGTGAATTGGGGAGAGCAAGGTGGTTGGGAAATAAAAAAAGTTTTTTCCCGATGTGATTTTGAGAGATTTGCGGCGTTTCCCCTTTTGAAAGAGAACAGTCTGATATCGCGGGAGGAGGAAGCACCGTGAAAGCATCCAAACAGGAAGAAAGACGCAGAATGGTGGCGGTACATCTGCCCGAAACCCTTATGAGCAAGCGGATCCAGAGCCTGGTGGGGCGGTTTGTGGACAACGATGGGGAGCTGGGCTTTATGTTCCGCAGCACCCGGTACAGCCAGAAGGTCATGGGCGTGGAGCTGGAGGACCCCCGGCTGAGCAATCTGCTGACCTGGCTGGCGGAGAGAAATGAGACCATGCTGCTCACCGGGAGACGGGACAAAAAGAACCCTGATCTCTTCTGTGTCTGGGGTCTGGACCCGGGCGGTCCCGGCAGCGCCATGCCCGCCATCTTCGCCAAGGAGAAGCAGACCGACCTGACCCCGGACAAGCTGAACGCCATGCTCCGTCACTTTGGCATTGAGACGGCGGGGCCGGACCTGACCGTGCAGGACAGCAGCGCGGAGTTCCAGACCGAGGAGGAGCTGCGGCTGCTGCTGCGGGTGTGCGGGGAGGCCTATCCCCCTGAGATCCGCGCCTGGGCAGAGCGTACCCTGGACCAGTGCGAGAAGATCTGGAGCGGGACGGATCGGGAGAAGCAGCATGCCGTCCGCTCTCTGACCTATGCCCTGAACATCAGCTGGAACGTCCGCAGCCTGAATCTGCCCAGCCTGGAGGAGGCACGGCAGATCATGGACAGCACCTTCTACGGCCTGGAGCCGGTGAAGCAGCGGATTCTGGAGGTGCTGGCCCAGATGAAGCGGACGGGTACTATGCCCTCCTGGGGGCTCCTGCTGGACGGCCCCGCCGGCGTGGGCAAGACCTCCATCGCCAAGGCGGTGGCCCGCATTCTCAACCTGCCCATGGCGGTGCTGGACATGTCCACCATCCGGGACATTGAGGACCTGACCGGGTCCTCCCGCATTTACAGCAACGGCCGTCCCGGCCGGATTATCCAGCAGCTTTACGGTGTGAAAAATGCCAACACGGTCATGGTCATCAACGAGCTGGACAAGGCCAACGCCAACAACGGCAAGGGCAATCCTGCCGACGCGCTTCTCACCCTGCTGGACGGCACCGGCTTCACCGACACCTTCATGGACGTGGCCATCCCCACCCGGGGCATTTTCTTCGTGGCCACCTGCAACGAGCTGGGCAATATCAGCCGCCCCATCCGGGACCGGTTCCTCACCATCAATATCCCCGGGTACAGCGGGGATGAGAAGAAGGAGATTTTCTCCCGCTACACCCTGCCCAAGCTGACAAAGCGGATGGGAATCGAACCGGAGGAGTTCTCCATGACGCCCGAGGCGCTGGAGGCCCTTTGTACCCGGTACGCCACCCAGCCGGGCGCCCGCGACCTGGAGCAGTACGGTGAGAAGCTGCTCTCCCGCTACCTCTACCGGAGGGAGTCAGGGGAGGAGAACTTCCGCTGCGACCTGAATATGCTCCACAGCGTCCTGGGTCCCGAGCGCTGCGTGGAGCGGACCATGGCCTTCTTTCCCGGTATGGCCAACGCGGTGTACCGTGGGGAGCGGGGTGTGAGATGCTTCCCCATCCAGGCCTCCGCCCGGCCCGGCAGCGGCGGCCTGAAGCTCATCGGCATCCACAACGCGGAGGTACAGGAGAGCTGCCAGGTGGCCTACGAGTTTGTGTGCCATGCACTGCGGGGCAGCGTACGTCCTCGGATGACAGATGTGACGCTCTTTGTGCCCCAGAGCGTGGATGATGCCTGCGGCAACGCCTTGGGCGTGGCGGCGGCCGCCGCCATTCTCTCCGTCATGACGGAGAAGGAGCTGGGGCCGGACTGCGCCTTCCTGGGCGGCTGCGACCTGTACGGCAACACCTACTTTGACGACATCAGCGCCGACGCCTACCTGGACGCCCTGGAGGCCATCGGCGTCACCACGGTGTACGCCGCAGCCGGGACGGGTGCCAAGCTGTACAGATACAGGAGCCGCCGGAGCATCCAGGTGGTGGAGGCGGCCAACCTGTCCATTCTGCTGGAGGCGGCTACCTACCGGCTGCCCGCCGCGCTGAAAAAGACGGAGAAGGAGGAATAACCATGCGCGACCAAAATGAGGAGAGCTACCTGGCCTTCCTGGGGGATACAGTACTTATGACCGGCGCGTTTCTCTTCGCCTTCTGGCGCATGGGACCCTGCCGGCTGGTCAGTCCCTTCACCGGTGAGCAGCTGGACCTGGATGTGTCAATTCAGGCAATGCTGCTTCTGGTCATCGTGGCGGAGGTGGTGTGCTACCTGGCCACCTCCGCCCGGCAGCGCCGGTTCTCCACCTCCGTGGTCAACGCGGCAGTGCCCTTTGCCATCTACTGCTTCTGCTGCGTACGGCCCTACTGGGGCTGGAAGTGGCTGGCGGTGCTGATTGTGCTGGGCGTTCTCCTGGTAGGGCTGGCCCTGTCCGTCACCCTCACCCCGGCGCCCAGCCACTGGGGCTGGTGGGAGCTTGTCCGCAGCAGGATCCGGTTTTTTGTCTCCCGCGGGCGGCTGGCGGTGGTGCTGTGCTTCCTAGGGGCACTGGCTACCGTGGTGGGCAACGGCCTGTTCGGAATTCCGGTGCTGACGGCGGACACGGTGGAGCCTGCCGCCGCCCCCACGGCGGAGGTGGACGAAAACCGGCTGGTCTGCCTCAACGAGGACCTGTGGGCCCAGCTGGATGAGCAGGAGCGGCTGGATGTACTGGGCGTGGTGGCGCTGAACGAGAGCGTCTATCTGGGTACCCCTGACATGCCGCCCATCCAGGGGGCCTACCTGGGGGGCTATACCGTGGGACAGTACGACTGGAACAAGGGGACCATCACCATTGACCTCCAGCTGCTGGGCCAGTCGTCGGCAGCCGATTGTCTGGACACGGTGCTCCATGAGATGTACCACCACTACCAGCGCTGCCTGGTGGACTGCTACGCCACCATGGAGACAGAGTACCGCACCCTGCGGGCCTTCCGACAGGTGCCCGAGTACATGGAGGAGTCGGAGCACTATCAGAGCGACGGTATGGAGTACTACGACCAGAGCCTGGAGGAGGACGCCCGCGATCACGCGGCCTACCGGTCAGACTATTATCTGGCCTGGGCGGAGGAGCTGAAAGGGGAGGACGAACCGGCATAACAGAGGGCCCCGGGCATGCCCGGGGCCCTCTGCTGCTTATGAGACGGCCAGCCGGGCCTTCAATTCTTCCACAATCTCTCCGGCGGTGCGGTAGACCTGGTCGAAGTCCACGTGAGGGTTGTAAAGGGACTCCAACTCATCGTGCATGGCCTTGGCCTGGGCCAGGGATTCCACCGCCTCCTCCACCAAGGCGGCGGACACCTTTTTGGAGAACCGCAGCCTGGCTCGCAGGCGGCGCATGACCTCCTGGTCCGCCATGGCGTCCAGCCGCAGGCGGCGGTAGGGCCGTTTGCCGTAGGGCAGGGCGGGGGTGCTGGTGACAAAGGCCAGGGACAGGGCGGGGATGAGCAGGTGCTCAATCCGGTCGGGCCACATGGGGGAGGGGCAGAGAATCACGTCATACCCTGCCGCCATGGCCCCGGCGGCCAGATGGGTGAGCATGACATGGCCCAGCCCATAGCTGTCGGACAGCTCGTAGACCCGGCGGCACAGGGCGTCTACGGTGTCGAAGTTGCACAGCACACCCTTCCAGGTGATGGCTCCCAGGAACCGCTGCACTGCTTTCCCTGGCTCCTTCCCGCTCTTCTTCACCTCGCGGGCTAGGATGCCCTTGGTGCGCTTGGCCAGCTTGGCCTCCACGGCGGGGGTGATGAGGGCGGCACGCATATCCTCGCCAATCTGGGCAGCCGCAGTGAGACAGCGGTAGGCCCGCTGGTAGCAGCCCTTGTAGCCCTTCATGCACGCGCTCAGCTCAGAGCGCACCGCCTGGAGCCCTGCCCGGTCGTAGCAGTCACCTAAGTTGACATAACGCTCAACCGCGCCCGGCAACTTTGGCTCTACCACATGGGCGTGCGCAACGTGCCGCAGTTTTTTGCCGCGGTCAGAATTTCCAGGTGATTTGGACTGCCTGCTCCCCGGTCTCCGGGTTCCGCTCCCCGATTTCCACCCGTTCTATCAGCAGCGCCGCCAGGGGGCGGGGAAGCTGCTCCAGCTTCAGTAGTGCCTCCATCCGCCCGGCGATGTCCGCACTTTTTTCAGGACAGGGTGGGGCGTCCAGCCGGGCCAGCCGTTCCTCCAGCTTGGCCTGCTCTGCCAGAAAGGACTGGTTCAGTTCAAGAAACTGCTCCCGGCTGACCAGACCCTCCACCTTGTCCAGATAGAGGGCCCTGACGGCCTGCCGGTTTTTGGCCAGCCGGGCAGACAGGGTCTTCCGCTCCCGTTCCATGGCTTCACTATCCGGATTTGCGGCGGCAGGCAGCGGCAGGGTCCCCGGCGGGCAGCACAGGCCTACATAGTGCCGGACCTGCTCCGTCACCAGCGCTGTCAGGGTGTCCAAGCGGATGGAGTGGCGGGTGCAGCCTCCGCCGCCGGCATACCGCCCGCACCGGAGGTAGGACGGCCCCTGTCCGGCGTTGGCGGTGCGGCTCATGGCGCTGCCGCAGTCCATGCACTTCACCAGTCCGACCAGGGGGTGAGGGGCTCCCGTGCCGCCGCCTCTGGCACGGAGGGCCAGACCCTGTTGGACGGCCTGAAAGAGAGCTCTGTCCACAATGGGCTCGTGGGTGCCCTCCACGCGAAACCACTGCTCCCTGGGCAGGTCGATGAGGGCCTTGGATTTGTAGCTCACCTTTTTCCGCCGCCCCTGGACCATGACGCCGGTGTACATCTCGTTGCGGAGGATGCGCCACACGGTGGTCTTGTTCCACAGTCCCTGTCCGTCGGAGCCTGGAGCCACGCCGGGCCAGCCCTGCTCCAGCTTGTACCGGGTGGGGTTGGGGATGCCGGCGGCGTTGAGCAGCCGGGCAATCTCCTGCTTTCCCCGCCCCTCCAGGGACCAGCGGAAGATCTGCTTCACCACTCCGGCGGCCTCCGGGTCCGCAATGAGGTGGTGCCGGTCGGCCGGGTCCTTCCGGTAGCCGTAGATGGGCGCGCCGCCGATGTACTGCCCCTGCCGCCGCTTCATGTCCAGCACCGTGCGGATGTTCTCCGACAGGTCCTCCAGGTACCACTCGTTCACCAGACCGTTGATCTGCCGGGCTTTCTTGTTGCCCCGCACCTGGGTATCGGCGTTGTCGGCCACCGCCACGAACCGGATGCCCCAGAGGGGAAACAGGCCGTGGATGTACTTTTCCACTAGCTCCATGTCCCGGGTGAACCGGGACTGGCTCTTGCACAGGAGTACCTGGAACCGCCCGTCCTCAGCGTCCCGGAGCATTTGGTTGAAGGCGGGACGCAGGCGGTCGGCCCCGGAGTAGTCCTCGTCGCAGTAGACCTGAAAAACCGTCCAGCCCCGGTCGGCGGCGTAGGCGGTCAGCAGGGCCTTCTGGTTGCGGATGCTCTCCGAGGCGTCCCCCTGCCGGTCCTCGTCCTCCTTGCTCAGCCGGGTGTAGATGGCGCAGCGTATCACTTCACTCATGCCTTCAGGGCTCCTGCCAGCCAGGCGGCCACCGCCTGCCGGACGGCCTCTCTGTCCGGCTGCGTTCTGGACTGAAATTGCTCCGTGAGTACCAGCACAGTCTTTCGCATTGCCATACCTCCCCCTTTTATAGATTCCATAGAACTCTATGAGCGGCAAAGGGGGAGTATGAGGAGAGCCCCCGGCGCACACAGCGCCAGAGGCTCTTGACAAGATAAATCGTTCAGCTCAGGCCACCGTTCAGCAGGGCGGCCTGCTTACTCACCCGCTCCCGCATCAGGGCCACAAAGGACTCCGGGCCCAGCACCCGCACCACCGGGCCGAAGCCCAGCAGCCGGATGAGCACCTCAATTTGGTCTTCCTGCTGGTACCACAGCCGCACCGTGCAGGTGCCGCTCTCCTCGGCGTACTCGCTCTGCTTCTCATAGGAGGAGAACTCCAGCATAAACCGCTCCACGCCGTTGCGCTCTCTGCTAACCTGCAGGATCAGGGGCTGGGCGCAGCGGTGGCGGCGCCGCCACTCCGCCACGTCAAAGCCGCCGTCATACTGCTCGTCGGAGGGGGCAATGTCCAGAATCCGGCCCAGATTGAGGATGCTGCACCCCTTGCTGCGGCCGTCCCGGACCCTGAGGGCGTAAATCCGGAACTTGTCGTCCCGGGGGGAGTACTCCAGCCGCATGGGCCGGTACTCTGCTGTGTGGGCGTTCCCCTTTTGGGACAGATAGGTCACCTGGAGCACAGCGCCCGCCTTCAGGGCGGCCAGAATATCCTGGAACCGCTGGCGGTAGTCCGGGTCTGCGTAGTCGTCCCCGTCCAGAAAGCGGTCAAAGTAGACCACATCCTCCTGCCGGTACAGGGGCTCCACACCGGACAGAGCCTCCTCCAGGTGGGAGAGCTGCTCGTCAGAGAGGAAGAGACGCAGCCGCGGGTCGGCCAGCAGGGCTTTCAGCCAGGCCCGCTCCAGATGGGTCACCGGCAGGACGGGCAGCCGGTCCAGGCGGCTGTGGAACAGGCCGTCCCGCTCCTCCAGCAGGGGCCAGTCTTGGCCGCCCAGCAGCTTTGGGATGAGCTGGATGACGCTCTCGCCGTAGCCCCGGCCTGCCGCCAGCTCCTCCGCCTGGGCCCGGGTCAGGGGCGCGCTGCGGAGAATCTCCGCCACCACCGCGTAGTAGCAGCCGTAGACCTCGGAAAACAGCTCCATCACTCCTCACCTCCGTACAGCTCCGCCATGCGGCGGATATCATCATAAAACCGGTCAATGACCCTCTGGTTGTCCCCCTCCAGGGACACAATGCGCCCGATGAAGGTCTTGACCCAGTTCATCATCTCGCCGGTATCGTAGACATATCGGGTGCAGCGCCACAGGCCGGGCTCCACCTGCTCCACCGTACCGTCACGGCTCTCCCGGCGCAGGCGCTGGATGATGTAGGGCTCATTCACCTCGTCCGCCGCCACGGTCATGGAGAACCGCTCCAGCCGGGGGCTGTTGTGGAGGGCTGACCCCCAGTTGTGGGCCAACCGTTCCTTGGCCAGGGTACGGCAGGACTGGTCCTCCTCCTGACCGGGGAGGAGGGAGAGGGCCTTGATGTAGTCCAGCCGGAGGGAGGTGAAGCGCCGCCGATCGGGCAGCCAGGCCGCCAGATAGCGCCGCCCGGTCTGGACGCTGACCATGATCTTCACCGGCACCACCGTCATCACCAGCTCCCTGCCGCTGCGGGCGCTGACATTGGTCACCTCCAGACGGGCACGGGTGCGGATGGCATCCAAAGCGGTGAGCAGCATCTGATCTTCCAAAGTATGGACGATGAAGTGGTGCTTGAAGCGGAGCTTGCAGTCCTCCTCGCCTCCGCGGCTGGCCAGAAAGCTGCCCGCCACCGAGAGGGGAGCGGTCTCCCCGAAGAAGCACAGCAGCTCGGGCAGCCGGGTCTGGTCGGGGAAGAGAGAATCCAGGGTGCAAGGGGAGAGAGTATAGCACAGAGCACGGCCCTGCTTCTGGGCCTCCAGAATCCCCAGCTCCGTGTACTCCTTCAGCTTGCGCCGGACGGTGGACAGCTCGGAGAGAATGTTGTACCGGGTTGTCAGAGCGTCGGTGATCTCCTCGGCGTGGCGGGGGAGACCGTCGGCAAGCAGGTCCAGCAGGCAGAAGTGGAGGGTGATGTCGTTGTCGGTGAAGCTCTTGGACTGCCAGGCCCGGTACAGCGGGTTGTGGGCCAGCTCCGCCGCGTCCATGGACAGAAACACCGCCTTGCCTCTGGGTCCGTACTCCCAGCGCAGATTGTCCCCCAGCCAGCTCTCAATACGGCGGCGCTCATTGTCGTAGGTGCGGGCGCTCTTGCCCTCAAACTCCCGCCGGGTCTTGTAGCCGAAGACCAGAAAGTCACGCATGTACTCCCGCACCGATTCAAACCGCTTTACCAGCTCACGATAGGCCATGACGCTGCCCCCTTTTCTGACAGTGTACGACAAAACGGCGGACCTCGCAACTTTTTTGAGAGGAAAAAGCAGACACAGCAGGTTATGATATGCACATGAAAGGCGCCCACAGCAAATTCTTTTATTGGCTCGGGAGAAGCTTCCGGATCATATCCGGAATACGGCGCCTTGTACGCAGAAAGGCACAGACAGCAATCTTACCGGTTATGTGGATTCAAAACACAATGTGCCTTGTTATCCGCCCCAACCGACAGGAGGTACCGTCATGCTGGAAGCATTGAAAAGAGAATCCATCCGCACCTGCACAGAAAATGGCGGCGCCGCCTGGTCAACCACCATGAGCGACTGCCTGGACCTGTTTTCCACCGTGGGCGCCCTGCGCGGGGCGTCCTGGGAAGAGATTCAGGCTCGCTTTACACGCGCCTGGGCCGAGGATCGAGACACGGCGGTGAAGATCGCCTTCTTCGCCCGTGACGTCCGCGGCGGCCTGGGGGAGCGCTATGCCTTCCGCATCATCCTGAAGGCTATGGCCCGCCTGTCCCCCGAGACGGTGGTCAGGAACCTGGGCAACATCCCCGAGTACGGCCGCTGGGACGACCTGCTCGCCCTCTTTGACACACCCTGCAAAGACGCGGCCATCGCCTACATCAAGGCCCAGCTGGCCAGGGACGTGGAGGCCATGGAGTCGGGAGAGGGGAATGTCTCTCTCATGGCCAAGTGGCTCCCCTCGGTAAACGCCAGCAGCCCTGACACCCTGCTCTCCGCCAGGATCCTGGTGAAGGGCCTGGGCATGACCGAGGCCGCCTACCGCAAGACCCTCTCCGCCCTGCGCGCCAGAATCGCCATTCTGGAGAACAACCTGCGTGGGAGGGACTACACCTTTGACTACGCCAAGCAGCCCTCCAAGGCTATGCTCAAGTACCGTCAGGCATTTCTCCGCAACGACGGAGAGCGCTACCAGGCCTTCCTGAGGCAGGTCTGTGAGGGAAAGGCGGCCCTCCACACGGACACCCTCTACCCCTACGATGTGATCGCACCCGTTCTTGTGGGCAAGGTGATGTCCCAGACGGAGCGCCTTGCCCTGGACACCACCTGGAAGGCCCTGCCCGATTACACCGGCGGCGGCAACGCTCTTGTGGTGGCCGACGAATCGGGATCCATGTACAGCGGGTATGTCAGACCTATCCCTGCCGCTGTGGCCCTGTCCCTGGCCATCTACTTTGCCCAGCGGAACACAGGGGCCTTCCGCAACCACTTCATCACCTTCTCCCGCAGCCCCAGGCTGGTGGAGATCAAGGGTGAGGACCTCTATGAGCAGGTGCATTACTGCGCAGGCTTCAATGAGTGTGCCAACACCAACCTCCAGGCGGTCTTTGACCTGCTCCTCCGCACTGCCGTGGAGAACCACATGAGCCAGGCGGATATACCCGACACCCTGTACGTCATCTCTGACATGGAGTTTGACGAGGGGACCGAGCGCGCGGATGTCACCGCCTTTGAACAGGCCCGCCGTGCCTTTGCCGCCGAGGGCTACGCCCTGCCCAGGGTGGTGTTCTGGAACGTGGCCAGCCGCGGTATCCATCAGCCCGTCACCATGAACGAGCAGGGGGCGGTGCTTGTCTCGGGCTGTACGCCCAGGCTCTTCCAGATGGTGACCGAAGGGGAATTCTCTTCCTACGCATACATGATGGACGTCCTCAGCGCGCCCCGCTACCGCGACCTGACGGCATAACCTCCATCACAGCCATACAGAGACGGCGTGTCCCAATCCGGGATGCGCCGTCTTTTTGTATGAGAAGTGTCCCTGTGTTGCGCAGCCGTGGGGCGTGGTACCGTCCACAATGGCGGTGGCCAGGGTGGGGATGATGACGGCGTCCAGGGAGTCCGGGTCGCCGGAGCATTGGATGTACTCCACTGCCAGGCCCTGCTCCTCCATGGCGGCCCCCACCTTCCGCATCAGAGAGGACTTGCCGCAGCCCGGGCCGCCCTTGAGGATTATCACGTCCTGGGCCTGATCGGGGTCGATGAGCTGGTCGTAGAGAGAGTAGAAGCCGGAGGGGGCGTTTGCCCCCAGGTAAAACTGTACACGCGGTTCCGCAGCCATATGGATAACCCTCCAGTATTCAAAATAGGAAACGAGACATGGATTTCTTCTCAGTTCCAGCCTATGCCGCACCGGTCCGGTGGGTGAGACGGCGGCAGGGCGGTGCGGAAAATTTGCAGTTTAACCCCGGCGGGAGATGTGATATAATAAAACGAAATTGTTCCGGGCATCTGTCCCGGAGCAGGGGGAGAGGAGGCGCGGTATGAACGAAGAACCGGTCAGACTGACCAAAATGACAGCCGCGGGCGGCTGAGGGGCCAAGATAGGACCGGGTGTCCTTGGCCAACTGCTGGCGGACCTGCCAAAGGGCTCTGATGAGCGGCTGATGGTGGGTTTTGACGCCAGCGACGACGCTGCCGTCTACCGGATCAACGACGATACCGCCATGATCCAGACGGCGGACTTTTTCCCGCCCGTAGTGGACGATCCCCGCAGCTTTGGCCGGATTGCGGCGGCCAACGCCCTCTCCGACGTGTACGCCATGGGGGGCACGCCCCGCCTGGCCATCAATCTGCTCTGCTTCCCCACCTGCCTGAACCTGGAGATTGTCCGGGAGATTCTGGCCGGCGGCGCCGACAAGGTGGTGGAGGCCGGAGCGGTCATCGCCGGAGGGCACAGCATTGAGGACACAGAGCCGAAATACGGCCTGTGCGTCACCGGCTTTGCCCGGCCGGAGGAGATTCTGACCAACAGCGGCGCAAAGCCGGGGGATTTGCTGGTGCTCACCAAGCCGGTGGGAACCGGCGTGCTCTCCACTGCCGCCAAGGCGGAGCTGCTCACCGACGGACAGCTCAGGGAGATGATCGACCTGATGAGCACCCTGAACAAGGGGGCCCAGGAGGTCATGCTGCCCTTGAAGCCCAACGCCTGCACGGATATCACCGGCTTCGGCCTGCTGGGCCACGTCAACGAGCTGGCCGAGGGCAGCGGCGTGACGGTACAGCTGTGGGCGGATACGGTGCCCTTTGCCTCCGGCGCGCTGGAGCTGGCTCGGGACGGCATCATCCCCGGCGGCGCCTACCGCAACCGGAACTATCTGGAGGGCAAGGTGAAGGTGGAGGAGGCCGTGGCGCTGGAGGTGTCCGACCTGCTCTTCGACCCCCAGACCGCAGGCGGTCTGCTCATCTCCATCCCGGAGGAGCGGGGCGTGGAGCTGGTCAGGCGGCTGAACGACCGGGGCATTCCCGGCGCGGTCATCGGTCAGGTGCAGTCCAAAGGGGCGCATACCGTCCACGTACTGTCCCACATGTGACGGGAAATACAACAGAAAAGACCGGAGTCTGGCTTTGCACAGGCTCCGGTCTTTTTGTGCAAAAAGTGAGCAGGTTTGGATAATGCGCCGGGGAGCTGGGTGTGATAGACTGAAAGCAAGAAATAAGAGCCAACCAACAAGAGGAGGATGCTTTCATGGAATTTTTAGGACTGGATCTGCCGGTGACCCACCTGCCCGAGCTGGATAAGACCTTTGTGCCCCTGGCCCGGTTCTTCCGGGTCTATGAGAGCGGTGCAAAATACCCCTTCGCCCTGGCGGTGGAGCGGGAGGACGGCCTGGTGTCGGTGTATAACACCGCCCTGCGCACCGAGGGAGCGCTGAGCGATGCCGACCGGCTGTACGTGGACCGGCTGGCCAAGTTCCTCCTCTGGTCCCGGGGGGGCTGGAAGCTGATTGCCTGCGGCAGCGCGGCGGCGGCGGAGTACCTGCGGGACGCCTACGCCCCCGGCGGCAGCCGGGACTTTGACCGAAACTTCATGGAGGGGGTCTATGAGCGGCCCTTTACCGTGGAGAGCCGCAGCTACGCCGACTGCCCTGCTGAGAAGGGCTCCTCCCGCCCGGTGGGACGCCATCTGGAGGGCTGCCGCATCGGTCTGGACGCGGGCGCCAGCAACCTGAAGGTGAGCGCCCTGGTGGACGGCAAGAGTGTGTTCTCCGACACCATGCCCTGGCGGCCCAGTGAGCAGAGCGACCCTCAGTACCACTACGACCACATCACCGCCGCCCTCCGGGCCGCTGCGGAGCACCTGCCCCGGGTGGACGGCGTGGGCGTGTCCACCGCCGGCGTGCTGGTGGGTGAGCGGTGCATGGTGGCCAGCCTGTTCCTCTCCGTGGGCAAGGAGGACTTTGACAAGTCCATCAAGGACATCTATCCCCGTACCGCTGGCAGCCTGGGGGAGGATATTCCCTTTGCCGTGGCCAATGACGGCGACGTGACCGCCCTGGCCGGCGCCATGGGCCTGAACGAGAACGGCATCCTGGGCATCTCCATGGGCAGCAGCGAGGCGGGCGGCTACGTGGACAAGGCGGGCAACGTGACCGGCTGGTTCAACGAGCTGGCCTTCACCCCCATCGACGTGCAGCCTGATGCCGCCCGTGACGACTGGAGCGGCGATGTGGGCTGCGGCGTCAAGTACCTGAGCCAGGAGGGCGCGGTGAAGCTGGCCGCCATGGCCGGGCTGGAGCTGCCCGAGGGCGGCGCTGCTGACAAGTTCTCCTCCCTCCGCCGCCGGATGGATGGCGGCGACAAGTCGGTGGAGGTGGTCTACCGGGACCTGGGCGTCTACCTGGGCCACGCTCTGGCGCTGTACACCAAGTTCTACGACATGAACTGCGCCCTGGTGATGGGCGGCGTGGCCGGCGGCGCCGGCGGCGACATCATCCTGTCCACCGCCCGTCAGGTCCTGGCCGACGAGTACCCCGACTGCACCTTCTCCGTCCAGGCGCCCGACGAGCGGGTGCGGCAGATCGGCCAGAGCGCTGCTGCTGCCAGCCTGCCGGACAGCCGGGCATAACAGTACATATGAAAACACGGGGTCAGCGTCCTTTAGACGCTGACCCCGTGAAACATTTCGGCCCGCTTTTCGTCTATACAGACAGAGAATAAAAGGAGGGAGTCTGTATGAAAAGAGGAAAACGTTGGCTGATTGTCCTGCTCTGTCTGGCGGTCATTGTTGGCGGCATATTGGCCGCTTCCGCCATGGCCGGGCGGCGGCCCTACAAGGATCTGACGGCGGCGGATATCCAGTCCGCCACGGTGCAGCTCACCCCGCCTGATACCACGCTGGAAATTCCGGATACTGCGGAGCTGGCGGAGTATCTCAGCCAGGTGGTTATCTACGGCCGGGACGACTCCTACACCGAGTACGCCGGTCAGGGCGTCGTCTTTACCCTCCATCTGGCCGACGGCAGCACCGCCGAAGTTATGGCATACAACCCCTTCCTGGTGATAGACGGGGTGGGCTACCGGACCAAATACGAGCCCTGTGAGGCGCTCAACCGCTACGCAAACGGGCTGCTGGGCAGCGGGGAGGCCGTTGTGGTGCTGGAAAAGCCGCCTGCCCTGACAGTGGTGAGCGACAATACCGCCGTGGAGGCCATGCTGGGAGGCTACCAGTGGGAGAAAACGCTGGCCGACGGGACAGTGGAGCACGCCCTGGCCGACAGCGCCCACCCGCTGGACTGCCGGGAGCTGCTCACTCTTCTGGACACCCGGGAGGGCACGGCGGAGCTGGAGTTTGCCCAAATGCCCAACGAGATTTTCAGCGCCCGCTGCTGGAGCGACGTATACTGGGGAGAGCCCGAAACGGCGGGCGAGCCGGTGACGGTGGAAGATGGGAAACTCACTTTGAAGCCGGGGCGGTATGTCTACGAGGTGGGCGCCCGTTGGGACACGGCCAGCGGATACGGCGGCACGGCCTGGTATGCGTTCTATATTGACTACACGGCGGAGTAAGCCGTATATGACAAGAGCCTCTGCGCGTAGCGCAGAGGCTCTTGTTGTGCTGTTATTTGCCCAGAATCTGCTCCGCGATGCGCCGCCCGGTGGGGGTGGCGGCCAGGCCGCCCATGCCGGTCTCCCGGAGGGCGGCGGGCATGGAATCACCCACGGACCGCATGGCGTCAATGACCTCGTCGCAGGGGATGGCGTTCTTGACCCCACACAGGGCCATCTCGGCGCAGGACAGGGCGTTCACCGCCCCCATCACGTTGCGCTTGACACAGGGCACTTCCACCAGTCCGGCCACCGGGTCGCACACCAGCCCCAGGGTGTTGCTCAGCGCCATGGCGCAGGCGTGGGCCATCTGCTCCGGCGTGCCGCCCATGACATGGACCAGGGCGGCGGCGGCCATGCCTGAGGCAGAACCCACCTCCGCTTGGCAGCCCCCCTCGGCCCCGGCGATGGAGGCCCGGGAGGCGATGACCTGCCCGAAGCCCGCCGCCACATAGAGGGCCTGGGTCATAAGCTCATCGGAGAGACCGTCCCGCTGCTGAAGGGGGAGGAGCACAGCGGGCAGCACGCCGCTGGCACCCGCCGTGGGGGCGGCCACGATGCGCCGCATACAGGCGTTGCACTCGCCGGTTTTCAGGGCCGTGGCGATGACGGCGGAGAAAAAGGGGCCGCACAGCCCGCCGCCCTGCTCCGCCACCAGGCCGCCCTCGCCGCCCACCAGTTCGCTGGATGAGCGGAGCAGGGGGCTGTACTGCGCCACGCTCTCGGTCATGGCAGCCCAGAGGTGAGCCATCTGGCCCCAGGACTCGGCGGCGTCTGAGCCCCGGTCCCGGATATCGTCATTTTGAACCGCCTGCCACAGCGGCATCTCTGCTGCCGCCCGCAGCAGGCCCTCCACAGATGTAAACGCCATGTCAGCCGTCCTCCTCCATGTTGAGATAGGTCACCTGTACAATGCCCGGACAGGCCCGCAGCTCCTCAATGGCCTCCTGCCAGATGGCCTGGTCGCTCTCCAGCACCATCACCGCCAGGCCGCCCCGCATGTTGCGGTAGAGCTGCATGGTGGCAATATTGACCTGCCGCCGGGAGAGGATGGCGGACACCTCGGCCACAGCGCCGGGCCGGTCCTCATTGCGGATGATGAGGGTGGGGTACTCCCCGGTGAAGGAGGCGTCCAGCCCGTCAATGGCGTTGACCCGCACCCGGCCGCCGCCCAGGGAGGAGGCGTTGACCTCCAGGGTGTTGCCCCGCTCGTCCTCCACCTTCAGCAGTACGGAGTTGGGGTGTGCGCCCCGGAGGACGATGCTGCCCATCCGCACCAGCATTCCGGCCCGCTCCGCCAGGGGAAAGGCACGGGGAATGTCCGGGTCGTCGGGGGCCATGCCAAGCAGACCGGCGACCAGAGCCTTGTCGGTGCCGTGGCCCTTGCCGGTGGCGGCAAAAGAGCCGTGGAGCAGCAGCTCGGCCCGGACGGGAGGACGGCCCAGCAGCTTGCGGGTGATGAGGCCGATGCGCACTGCCCCCGCCGTGTGGGAGCTGGACGGCCCCACCATGACAGGGCCCATGATATCAAAGATGTTCAAGGAAAAACCACCTTTCAAAAAACGCACAGGCCTGTGGGGCCGTCCAGCGCGAGCGGGAGCGAGCCGCCGCTGTGCGGCGTCCAGGCGTTTTCCCGGAAGGGAAAACCCTGATGCGGGGCGGATTCACTCCGCCCCGGCAGATGAAAAAGAGCGGGGTTCCCCGGAGTACGCGTCAGCGTGATCTGGGGATGGGCCCCACCATGACAGGGCCCATGATATCAAAGATGTTCAAGGAAAAACCACCTTTCAGAAGCGCGCGGACCCATGGGGCCGTCCAGCGCGGGGGAGGAGGAAGAGGAAAGGGTCAGGCCTGCCAGACCGTTTTGCCTGCGTGGATGGTCTCCACTACCTGGATGGAGCGGATGTCCATGGGGGCCACCGCCGTTGGATCGGCGGAGAGGACGATGAGATCGGCCTGCTTGCCGGGGCGGATGGAGCCCAGAGTGTCCTCACGGAAGTACTGGTAAGCGGCGTGTAGGGTGACCGCCCGGAGGGCGGCCATGGGGGACACCTTCAGCGCCGGGCCCAGCGTTTTGCCCTCCCGGGTCAGGCGGTTGACGGCACACCACACGGTCTCCAGCATATCGGGCTGGATAACCGGCGTATCCTGGTGGAGGGTGAAGGGGAGGCCCAGCTCCTCCGCCCAGCCCAGGGGGCTGATGGAGGCGGCCCGGTCAGGGCCGAAGTTTTCGGCGTGGACGTCTCCCCAGTACCACAGGTGGGCGGCAAAGAAAGAGGGGATGATGCCCAGCTCCTTCATCTCCTCCAGCTGCTCCCGGCGGACCAGCTGGGCGTGGATCATCACCGGCCGGATATCCGCAATTCTGAGGCCGGTCTCCTTCTGGGCGACCCGGCAGCAGCGGATATACTGCGCCGCTGCGGCGTCTCCGTTGCAATGGGCCAGCAGCTGTCTGCCCTGGGTGAGGGCGGTGCGGACAAAGCCGGTGACCTCCTCGTCGGAGTAGATGGGATAGCCCCGGTAGTCGGGCTGCTCGGGGGTGTTGGAGGCGTAGGGCTCCAGCATCCAGGCGGTTCTGCCCTGGGGAGAGCCGTCCAGGAAAATTTTATACCCGCCGATGTGGGGCTTGGCAATCAGCTCGGGGGTGTTTTTCAGGTCAGCGTACCCCACCGCCTCGGTTTTCAGCCGGGCGGCGGAGAGCAGGGCGTACCGCCCTGTATCGGTGAGGCCGTCCTGAATGAGGGTGATGCCGTGGGAGAGGTAGATCTCCTCAGCCCGCTCCACATTGCGGGCCGCCTGCTCCGGCGAGGGGCCGGGCATAGCGGAGGCAAGGCGGATGAAGGCGTTCTCCTCCAGGTAGCCGCTGGGGGTGCGGCCGTCGGCTTCCCGGCCGATTCTGCCCCCCTCCGGATCGGGGGTGTCGGCGGTGATGTTCAGCAGCTTCAGGGCGGCGGAGTTGGCCACACCCATGTGGCCCGAGGCGTTGGAGATAAGCACCGGGGTCTCGGGGAAGGCCCCGTCCAGGGCGTGCCGGTCGGGCTGGGAGCGTTCCGCGAGCACGTTGTGGTCATACCCGAAGCCGATGAGCCACTGGTCCGGGGCCATGTGACGCTCCTTCTGAAACGCCAGCAGCAGCCGGGCGATGTCCCCGAAGGAGGCGGCGCTGCCCAGGGGGCACAGGTCCAGGGTGGAGGCCAGGGCGGTCAGGTGGCTGTGGGGGTCCAGAAAGGCGGGCATCAGGGTGCGGCCAGACAGGTCCCGCCGCCGGGCGGCGGGGGCCAGTCCCTCCAGCTCACTCAGAGAACCCACGGCCCGGATAACGCCGTCCTCCACCAGCACCGCCTGGGGCGCGGGGCCGTCCTCCATGGTGAGGATGGTTCCATTGTAAAAGAGTATCTGTTCCATGGTTCATTCCGCCTTTTTATCAATAAATTCCGGTCTGAACTTAGAATACACGATTTTTTGCTCGCTATACAGGCCATAATAGCCGGAGAGCATGTAGGACACGGCGCAGGACAGGGCGAAGAGGGGCAGACCCTGGCCGCCGAAGAGCTCATAGGCCAGGAACAGGGAGGTCATAGGGCAGTTGGTGACGCCGCAGAATACCGACGTCATACCCAGGGCCGCGCCGAAGGTGGCGGGCAGGCCCAGGAAGGGGGCGGCCACACAGCCGAAGGTGGCACCGGTGAAGAACACGGGCACAATCTCGCCCCCCTTGAAGCCGGCGCCCAGGGTGACGGCGGTGAAGAGGATTTTCAGCAGGAAGGCCTCAGGCCGGGCCTGGCCGCCGATGGCCTGGGTGATGAGCCCGGCGCCTGCACCGTTGTAGTCGTAGGTGCCCGGGTTCCACAGCCACACCAGATAGGTCAGGGCAATGACCAGGGCGCCGCCCACCGCAGCCCGGAGAACGGGCCGGGGGATGAATTTGTTGTAGAGCTTGGGGGCCATGTGCATGACCCGGCAGAACAGGATGGACAGCAGGGCGAAGAGAACGCCCATGCCCACGCACTGGAGGGCGGTAACAATGCCGAGGGCGGGCACGCCGGTGAGGTCGTAGACGGTGGGGGGTACGCCGAAGAAGGAGGCCACGCCCACACCCACCAGGGAGGCGATGGTGCAGGGGACAATGGCGGCGTAGTACATGACGCCCACACTCACCACCTCCATGGAGAACACGGCAGCGGCCAGGGGGGTGCCGAAGAGGGCGGAGAAGGCGGCGGACATACCGCACATGGTGATGACCCGGCTGTCCTTGTCGTCCAGGCCCATCCACCGGCCGATTTTGGAGGAGATGGAGCCGCCCAGCTGGAGGGCCGCACCCTCACGGCCGGAGGAGCCGCCCACCAGATGGGTGATGACGGTGGCGGCGAAGATGAGGGGCGCGGTGCGCAGGCGGAGGGGCTCGTTCTCCCGCACGGCCACCAGCACGAAGTTGGTGCCCCGGTCCTTCTCCATGCCGCACCAGCGGTAGAGCAGGACGATGAGGGCGCCGCCGGCGGGCAGCAGCCACAAAATCCAGTGGTGTTCCGCCCGCAGCTCGGCGGCGGCGTCAATGGCGAAGTGGAACAGGGTGCCCACACCGCCGCAGACAAGGCCGATGAGGCAGGCGAAGACAAGCCATTTCACAAAAATCACAGGCTGCCCGACCCAGTTGGGCAGGCGGCCCCGGAGCGTATTCACAGGGCATCCCCCATTTGAAAAAATGTCTGAACATCAAATAAAACAACCTCCAATGGCAGGCTTTATCCATGGGATATGCCGGTGCATGACACATAAGCCCCGCGGAGGCTGATTCAGCAGACATCATTATAACATGGGCCGGGCCGATGCGCACCCATTTTGATGAAGAAGGGCGCAGAAAATTGGAAGTGTAAGATTTTTGCAAAAAGTAGTGAATTTTTATCGCAGCTATGATATAATTCTGCGACAAAGGCGGAGACGCCAAACTGTCTGAATATTGTTAGGAGGAATTTCTGTGTCATCGGACCCCATATGGCCCCAATTGCTGCTGCAGCTGGTTCTGATTATGGTCAACGCGTATTTTGCCGCCACGGAGATTGCGGTCATCTCGCTGAATGAAAATATCCTGCGCCGTCAGGCGGAGGACGGCGACAAGAAGGCGGCCAAGCTGCTGAAGATTGTAGAGACTCCTACCCGCTTTCTCTCCACCATCCAGATCGGCATCACCCTGGCCGGCTTCCTGGGCTCGGCCTTTGCGGCGGACAACTTTGCCGGCCGCATCCGGGACTGGGCCGTGGTGAAGTGGCAGCTGGACGCCGCTGCCGCTGCGGCGGTGAATACTCTGGCGGTTGTGATCATCACCATCATCCTCTCCTTCTTCACCCTGGTGCTGGGCGAGCTGGTACCCAAGCGGGTGGCCATGCAGAAGGCGGAGCAGGTGGCCCGGTTTACCTGCGGGGTGGTGTCCGGCCTGGCGGCGGTGATGCGGCCCCTTATCTGGCTGCTGACCGTGTCCACCAACGGCGTACTGCGCCTGCTACATATTGACCCCAACGCCGAGGAGGATCAGGTCTCCGAGGAGGAGATTCGCATGATGGTGGATATCGGCGAGGAGAAGGGGGCTATTGCGTCGGGCGAGAAGGAGATGATTGAAAACATCTTCGAGTTCAACAACATGACCGCTGAGGATGTCATGATTCACCGCACCGACGTGGTGATGCTGTGGGCCAGGGACAGCGATGAAGAGATTATCCGCACCATCCAGGAGACAGGGCTGACCAGGTTTCCGGTCTACGAGGAGGACGCCGATGACATCATCGGCATTCTGAATACCCGCACCTACCTGCTCAACGCCCGGGAGAAGGAGCCCAAGCCCCTCCGGGACCTGCTGAAGCCTGCCTACTTTGTGCCTGAGTCCGTGCGGACCGACGTCCTGTTCCGGGACATGCAGACCAAGAAAATCCACATGGCCATTGTGGTGGATGAGTATGGCGGCACCAGCGGCATCATCACCATGGAGGACCTGCTGGAGGAGATTGTAGGCAACATCTACGACGAGTTTGACCCCCAGGACGAGCAGGAGATTATCCCCCGGGGAGAGAACCTGTGGCGCATCGCCGGCTCTGCCGACCTGGAGGAGGTGGCCGAGGCGCTGGACGTGGCGCTGCCTGAGGATGAGGAGTATGACACCCTGGGCGGCCTGGTGTTTGCCCAGCTGGCGGTCATTCCGGAGGACGGCAGTCACCCTGAGGTGGACGCCTGCGGCCTCCATATCCGGGTGGAGGAGCTCAACGACCGCCGGGTGGAATGGGCCACTGTGTCCAAGCTGGAGACTGCTCCCCAGGATGAGGAAAAAGCGGAATAACAAGAGACAAGAAGAGCGCTGTGCCCGCCCGGCACGGCGCTCTTTTTTGAGGCAGAGCGCTAATGCGGCATCAAAGAGAAAATGGAATAAGCAAAGACTTAACAGGGGATATGAAACATATAAATGGGAAATTGCTGGAAGCAGTATGGATAAATTGACGATTAAGGAAAATGTTAAATCTTTTTGTATTGTAACGATTACCTCTTTTCAAACCGCCGCCTTTGTAGTATGATTATCCCGCAAAGATATTCAAATCCTGAAATATAACCACCGATATGGAGGTATGTCAGCCATGTCTGATATGAGAAAGACAAAAATTATCTGCACGCTGGGTCCCGCAGTGGACAGCGAGGAAATGATCCGTAAGCTGATCCTTGCCGGCATGAATGCCGCCCGCTTCAACTTCTCTCACGGTACCCACGAGAGCCACCTGGCTCAGCTGACCAAGCTCAAGCGCGTCCGGGATGAGCTGGGTATCCCCGTGGCTGCTATCCTGGATACCAAGGGCCCCGAGATCCGCATCAAGACCTTCAAGGACGGCCGCATCGAGCTGAAGAAGGACGACATCTTCACCCTCACCACCGCTGAGTGCGAGGGCACCTCCGAGCGTGTCTCCGTTACCTATGCCAACCTGCACAACGAGGTGGCTCCCGGCAACCACATCCTGGTGGACGACGGCCTGATCGACCTGCTGGTCCAGGAGATCAAGGGCCAGGAGATCGTCTGCGTGGTGGAGAACGGCGGCCCCCTGTCCAATAATAAGTCCATCAACATCCCCAATGTCCACATCCTGCTGCCCTCTCTCACCGAGAAGGACAAGGAGGACCTGAAGTTCGCCGCTGAGAACGACTTCGACTTCATTGCCGCTTCCTTCGTCCGGAAGGCCAGCGACGTGGAGGACATCCGCGCCTGCCTGCACGAGTTCGGCGGCGACAACATCCGCATCATCTCCAAGATTGAGAACCGCGAGGGCGTGGACAACCTGGAGGAGATCATCCAGGCCTCCGACGGCGTTATGGTGGCCCGCGGCGACCTGGGCGTGGAGATCCCCGCTCAGGAGGTGCCCATCCTCCAGAAGAAGATGATCAAGGCCACCACCATGGCTGGCAAGCCCGTCATCACCGCCACCCAGATGCTGGACTCCATGATCCGCAATCCCCGTCCCACCCGTGCCGAGGTCTCCGACGTGGCCAACGCCGTGTTCGACGGCACCTCCTGTGTGATGCTCTCCGGCGAGACCGCCTCCGGCAAGTACCCCATCGAGGCTGTTGAGGCCATGGTGTCCACCGTGAAGGCCGCCGAGTCCGCCATCAACTACTGGGGCCGCTTCCGTGAGCACAGCCTCCAGCCCGGCGTCTCCACCATCAACGACGCCATCACCCACACCTGCTGCATGACCGCTATGGACCTGAACGCCACCGCCATCCTGGCGCCCACCGAGTCCGGCTACACCGCCAAGGTCATCTCCCGTTTCCGTCCCGCCTGCCCCATCGTGGCCGTGTGCCAGAATGAGAAGATTCGCCGTCAGCTGGCCATCTCCTGGGGCGTCCACTCCTACCTGACCGGCTTTGTGGATTCCACCGACCGCCTGTTCTCCATGAGCGTGGAGGTGGCCCGCAAGGAGGGCGCCGTGAAGTGCGGCGACACCGTGGTCATCACCGCCGGCGTGCCCATCGGCAAGAGCGGCACCACCAACCTGATCAAGGCCCAGGTGGTGTAAAAAAGCACCAAACCGAAGAGCGGGGGAGCGTATCCCCCGCTCTTGCCGATCCCAAGGCTTTTGCTACACAAAAGCCTTGATGCGGGGCGGATTCACTCCGCCCCAGCAGATGAAAAAACGGGGTCCCCGCGGAATGGATTCCGTGGGGTGCAAGAGCGGCACCACCAACCTGATCAAGGCCCAGGTGGTGTAAAAAAGCACCAAACCGAGGAGCGGGGGAGCGTATCCCCCGCTCTTGCCGATCCCAAGGCTTTTGCTACACAAAAGCCTTGATGCGGGGCGGATTCACTCCGCCCCAGCAGATGAGAAAACGGGGTCCCCACGGAATGAACTCCGTGGGGTACAAGAGCGGCACCACCAACCTGATCAAGGCCCAGGTGGTGTAAGAAGCACCAATCCGAAGAGCGGGGGAGACTTCCCACGCTCTTGCCGATTCCAAGCCTTTGCCTGAGGCAAAGGCTTGATGCGGGGCGGATTCACTCCGCCCCAGCAGATGAAAAAACGGGGTCCCCGCGGAATGAATTCCGTGGGGTACAAGAGCGGCACTACCAACCTGATCAAGGCCCAGGTGGTGTAAGAAACACCAGACTAAAGAGCGGGGGAGCGTATCCCCCGCTCTTTTTGCGTTCATGATGGCTCTTCCGGTCTTGGGGGTGCATAGAATGGGGAGGAGAAAGGCGGGATACCCATGGAAAACCCCATTCTGCGCCGCCTCCGGGAACGGCACGGCGTGGACCGCCCCGACCCGGTGTGGCTGCTCACCCTTCTGACCACCCAGAGCCTGGATACCTACAACCTGACGGACTGGAACGAGGCCCTCTCCCTGGCGGCCGGGCGTCGGATTTTCTGCCCGTCCTACCGTACGCTCTCCGCCTATGTCCAGCGCCTGGCGGTGGATAGCATCCGGTGAGGCGGGAAAATCCGCGAACGGAAGGAAATTCTACGCGCTGCGGCCCACCTCCTGATTGCATTTCCCTGGCGGGGAGGGTACAATGAAGCCAGAAGTATAAAAGGAGGTGCCTGGTATGAAACTGACCTTTTTCGGCGCGGCCAAGGCGGTAACCGGAAGCTGTCACTGTGTGGAGTGCGGCGGAAAGCGGATTCTGGTGGACTGCGGACTCCAGCAGGGGCGGGATGAGCAGGACAACAGCCGGCTGGACTTTACGCCCGGGTATATCGACGCCGTTGTGGTGACCCATGCCCACATCGACCACTCGGGACGTCTGCCGCTGCTGGTCAAGCAGGGCTTTGACGGCCCCATCTACTGCACCCGTCTCACCGCCCAGCTGCTGTCCATCATGCTGCGGGACTCCGCCCACATTCAGGAGAGCGACGCCCAGTGGGAGAACCAGAAGGGCAAGCGTGCCGGCCGTCCGCCGGTGGAGCCACTCTACACCCTGGAGGACGCGGAGCTGACCCTGAAGCAGCTGGTCTCCTGCGAGTACGGCCAGGAGCTGGACATGATCCCCGGAACGGCCAAGCTCCGTTTCACCGACGCCGGGCACCTGCTGGGCTCGGCCAGCGTGGAGCTGTGGCTCACCGAGGAGGGGCAGACCCGCAAGATTGTCTTCTCCGGCGACATCGGCAACCACGACCAGCCCATCATCCGTGACCCTCAGTACATCCAGGAGGCGGACTACGTCCTCACCGAGAGCACCTACGGCGACCGGCTCCACCAGGGCAAGGGGGAGTATAAGGAGGAGCTGGCGGCCATCATCGACCGCACCCTGGGCCGGGGCGGCAACGTGGTGATCCCCTCCTTTGCAGTGGGACGCACCCAGGAGCTGCTCTACTTTATCCGGGAGATCAAGGAGGAGAATCTGGCCCCCAACGCCCCCAATTTCCAGGTCTGCGTGGACTCCCCGCTGGCCCGTGAGGCAACCCGTATCTTCTCCGGCGACCTCCACGGCTACCTGGATGAGGAGGCCCTGGAGGTGGTGCGGGACGGCGAAGCTCTGTTCACCTTCCCCGGCCTCACACTGGTGGAGAGCAGCGAGGAGTCCAAGGCCCTGAATGCCGACAAGACCCCCAAGGTCATCATCTCCGCCTCCGGTATGTGCGACGCCGGCCGTATCCGCCACCACCTGAAGCACAACCTGTGGCGCAGCGAGTGCAGCGTGGTCTTTGTGGGCTATCAGGCCGAGGGCAGCCTGGGCCGCCGCCTGCTGGAGGGGGCCCAGGAGGTCAAGCTGTTCGGTGAGACCATCGCCGTCAACGCGGAGATCACCCAGTGCCACGGCCTGTCCTCCCACGCCGACCGGAACGGCCTGCTGGCCTGGATTAACTACTATAACCCCAGACCCAAGGAGGTCTTTGTGGTCCACGGCGACTCGGAGGTCACCGAGATCTACGCCAACACCCTGCGGGAGCAGGGCTTCTCCGCCCACGCCCCCGAGTATGAGGAGGTCTACGACCTGCTCTCGGGCAAGGTGCTGGCGGCTGGCATCCCCCAGCCCAAGAAGGCTGTGCCTCAGGACGCCGGTTCTCCCGCCTACCGCCGTCTGGAGGAGGCCGGAGAGAAGCTCATGGAGGCCATTCGCCACAACAAGGGCGGCACCAACAAGGACCTGGCCAAGTTTGCCGACCAGATCCGCGCCCTGGTGGAGAAGTGGGAGCGCTGATAGAGACAAAAAAGAGGCCGGAGCAGCTGCTCCGGCCTCTTTTTTATGAACTTACAGCTTGAAATCCTCGTCCTTCAGCTTGCTGAAGTCGGGGGCCACCGGCCTGGGGGGGATACGCTTGAAGGGGTCGTACTGAAAGGCGCGGCAGTGGTTTCCCGGGGACACCACCCCTTTTTTGGCGCACAGCAGGGTGTCCTCATCCAGCGGCGCGGAGCGGGTGCAGTAGGCGCAGCGGGGCTCAATGGATTTTTGAAACAGCATGGCAGTTCCCTCCGGAAGGCGTTTCTTTTCTTGGATAACAGTATAGCGCATTTCAGCGGGATTTTCCACAAAAAACGGGAAGAAGGGGAAAAAGGGGCTTTAAGCCCTCCGGCAGCGGCGGATGGCGGCGGCAGCGGCGGCGAAAAAGAGCAGCCACACCACCCAGGCGGACACGGTGGAGATGACCAGGGCGGTGCGGAAGTCCAGCCCGGCGATGGAGGCCACCTGGTCGGCCAGGTAGGCGGCCGCGGCGGCGAAAAAGAGCAGCCACACCACCCAGGCGGACACGGTGGAGATGACCAGGGCGGTGCGGAAGTCCAGCCCGGCGATGGAGGCCACCTGGTCGGCCAGGTAGGCGGCCGCGGGGGCGTCAAAGGAGAACAGCCGGAACAGTGCGGCCACAAACAGGGCGGACAGTCCGCCATGGAGCAGCTTTCCCACCAGATAGGTCCGCACGCTCAGGCCGCTGCCGCCGATGAAGGACAGCACCTGGCAGTGGACGGACACCCCGGCCCAGCCCAGCATGAAGGCGGCCATGGACAGCCGTCCCGCCAGCGCCCCGGAGCCGGACAGGGTCCACACCCCGGAGGAGATCTCCAGAAAGCCGGTGAGCAGCCGCTCCGCCCACTCCTGGGAGAAGCCCAGGGGGGACAGCAGGGTCCCCAGGACCCAGGACAGTCCGGAGAGTACCCCGGACAGAAAGAGCAGCCGGATGACCACGGTGAAGAACACCACAAAGGCGCAGATGTTGAGGGTGGAGAGGAAGGAGTTCTTGATGGACCCGGTAAAGGCAGCGGTAAAGCGCTGGGCCTGAAACCGGGGCGCCGGACGCTCCCTGTCCCGTTTGGCGCCGCCCGCCTTATAGAAGCGGAAGAGAATCCCCACACACACCGACGCTGCGGCGTGGGCCAGATAGAGCAGCAGCCCCACTTTGCTGCTGCCGAACACTCCGGCTCCCACCACGCCCAGGATGAAGGCGGGGCCGGAGTTGTTGCAGAAGGAGAGCAGCCGCTCCGCCTCGGTGCGGGAGCACATGCCCTTCTCGTAGAGGCTGATGGCGGTCTTGGCGCCCACCGGGTAGCCGCCGATAAAGCCCAGGGCAAAGGCGGAGGCGCAGGCGCCGCTGACATTGAACAGAGGGCGCATGACCTTCTCCAGCGCCCTGCCCAGGTAGCCCGCCAGTCCCAGCTCCACCACCAGAGAGGAGAGGACAAAGAAGGGAAACAGGGAGGGAATGATCACATTGTAGCACAACGTCAGGCCGTCCTTGGCCGCCGACATGCACTCCTGGGGATAGAGCATCAGCCCCAGGGTGGCGCACAGCAGGGCCAGCCCCAGAATGGCGTCCCGCACCCATTGTCTGGCCAGCAGTCTGGATATCATGCTCCCACCTCCCGTCCAGACAGGATATGCTTCCCCAGGTTGTCCCTATGCCCGCTTGCTCCGGGGAGACAGGTGGGATATAATGAAGAAAAAGGAGGGAGCGCCGTGGAGCAGCATGAGATTACAGCACCCATCCCCCTGCTGGACGAACAGGGAAGCCTGACGGAGGCGGGATATGCCAGACGGCTTCTGCCGGTGTACGACCGCAGCAAGGTAAAGGGAGGGCTCACCCGGCTGAAGGAGTGGGACTACTACTTGGTGATGAATGACCATTTCGCCCTGGCCCTCACCATTGCGGACAACTCCTATATGGGCCTGGACTCCATCTCCCTCCTGGACTTTGACCAGGGCTGGCAGGTAACAAAGAGCCCCATGCGGCTTCTGCCTATGGGCTGCACCGGCCTGCCCTCCACATCCGAACAGGGGGACACGGCGGTGTCAGGGAAGGGGTACGGCCTCTTCTTCCGGGCCAGCGGGGACAAACGGCTGCTGGTGGCCCACATGGACAATTTCCGGGACGGTCAGGCGCTGGACGCCCGGGTGGTGCTCACCGACGAGCCGGAGGAGTCCATGGTTATCTGCACCCCCTTTGACAAGCCGGGGCATTTCTACTACAACCAGAAAATCAACTGCATGCGGGCCTCCGGGGCTGTCACCCTGGGGGATAAGACATATACCTTCCGTCCGGAGGATTCCTTCGGCACCCTGGACTGGGGCCGTGGGGTGTGGACCTACCACAACACCTGGTACTGGGGCTCCGCCTCCGGCCTGGCGGACGGGGTGCCCTTCGGCTTCAACATCGGCTACGGCTTCGGGGACACCTCGGCGGCCACCGAGAACATGCTCTTTTACGGCGGAAAGGCCCATAAGCTCTCCAGGGTGGCCTTTCACATCCCACAAAAGGGCGGCCGGTACGACTACATGGCCAACTGGACCTTTACCAGCGACGACGGCCGCTTTGAAATGGACTTCCAGCCCGTTCTGGACCGGGCGGCCTGCACCAGCGTGGGGGTGCTCAAGTCCGACCAGCACCAGGTGTTCGGCCGCTTCACCGGCCGGACGGTGCTGGACGACGGCACAGCGGTGGAGCTGCGGAACTTTATGGGCTTTGCCGAGCGGGTGGAAAACAAGTGGTAAAGACAGCAACAGGGGCGCGTCACAGGACGCGCCCCTGTTTTATTATTACGCTGTGCGCTGGAAGATCTGGGCGAAGAACTGATAGTCCTGCTCCAGCTTGGGCAATAATGGGTAGGAGCCCTGGTGGAGAATCCAGTCAATGGCCACGCCCCGGAAGTGGCGGAACAGAAAATCCGCCACCCACTCCGGCGACTTGCCCGGCATCAGCCGCCCCAGGTCCCTGGTCTGCCGCAGACACTCCAGCATGGCCCGGTGGGTGAAGCGGGAGGGGTCCATGGACTCAAAGGAGGGGTTGGAGAGGCGGTGGACATAGTACCGCGCCACCAGCTCATGGCCCTCCTCCTCCATAAACCCGGCGTAGCTGGACAGCAGCAGCCACAGCCGGGATACCGGGTCGTCCTTTTCATGGCCGTCCAGGGCCCGCTCCATGTAGGCGTCCAGGGAGGCAAAGCCCCGCACCAGCATATCTTCCTTTGACTTGAAATGGTGATAAAAAGCGCCGGTGGTAATACCGGCCCGGCGGCAGATGTCCCGGATGGACACATGGTCGAAGCTGTCCTCGTGGGACAGCTCCATCGCCGCCTGAAGGATGGCCTGCTCCGTCTGTTTGGCCTGAGCCTTCCGCCGCTCGCGATAATCCATTTTTTGGCCTCCTTCTCGCTTGACAGTGATGGAAAAGTTAGATATAATAATCACATAACGCTGTTATGTTATGTTCCGTAATGTTAATTATAGAGTAGGATGATAGAGTTGTCAAACCCTTATAAGATTGCGATTCTGACGGATTCCTGCGCTGACCTCTCAGAGGAGCTGCGGGCGGGCAAGCCCATCTACACCGTGCCGCTGAAAATCGCCTGCCGGGATGGGGAGTATTTCGACGGAGTGGATATTTTCTCCTCCGACATCTACCGCCGCCTGGAGGCGGGGGAGCTTCCCAAGACCTCTCTGCCCGATTTCTTCACCGCCGACCGGATTCTCAGCCGCATCAAGGCGGATGGATACGAGCGGGTGCTGGCCATCCACCTCTCCTCGGGGCTTTCCGGCACCTACAACATGGTCCGCCTGCTGGGTGAGAGCAGGAGCGACCTGGAGATCGCCGTGTTCGACTCCCTCAGCGGCGCGCTGGGCATGGGCATCTCGGTGCTCCAGGCATGGGAGGACATTGAAAACGGCATATCCTGGGATGAGCTGGTGAAGGAGCGTGTGCCCAAGCTGCTGGCCAATACCTACCCCTTCTTCTCGGTGGATACCCTGGAGTATCTGGCCAAGGGCGGGCGCATCGGCAAGGTGACCGCCATGGCGGGGACCATGCTGAGCATCAAGCCCCTCATCACCTTTGCCGGGGACGGACAGCTCCAGAGCATCGCCAAGGTCCGGGGCCGCAAGGCGGTGCAGGACAAGCTGATTGAGCTGGTGCGCAAGTCTCTGGGGGACCACAAGCGGTACAACCTGGCGGTGGCCAACGGCGGCGCGCCGGAGGAGATGGCCCAGCTCCGGGCCAGAATGGAGCAGCTCTTCCCCAACTACGACCACTTCTGGCAGGGGGAGATGGACGCCACCCTCAGCGTCTACATCGGCAAGGGCGCTCTGGGCGCCTGCGTCCAGGTGCTGGACTGAGACAGTAAAATACAGTACAGGCGGCGGGAAAATTCCCGCCGCCTGTTTTTTCAGCCGCCGATGAGGAAGTCGAGGATATCCATGCCGGTGTCGTTCTGGGCCTTGTAGAGCTCGGTGTAACCGCACCGGGTGCAGGTGATGGTGTAAAACTTCTTGTTCTGGATGTCGAAGAACTTGGCGAAGTTTCCGCCGGTGGCCTGGAACTGGTCGTGCTCATAGGTCATACAGCCGCACTTGGGGCAGACATACTGTTGCTGTTCCATAAAAGCGTCACTCCTTATTTCCCGGGGAAAGGGGGACAGCGGCAGTTCACCGGGATTTTGCAATCATTGTACAAAAGACAGATTGAAAACACAATATAAAAAGCATTAAAATAAGTGCAGCTTTTAGTGGAGGGGGGACATTATGCTGCTGATACTGGGGAGCAGAAATGAGGAGGGGCGGGCTGCGTCCCGGCGGCTGCTGGCGCTGGGTCTGCGGGAGATCTGGGGCCTGGAGGAGATGCCGCCTGTGGAGCGGGGCCCCATGGGAAAGCCCTTTTTCCCTTCCATGCCCCATATCCATTTCAACCTGAGCCACAGCGGTGACCTGGCCCTCTGCGCCTTCTCCGATCAGAGCGTGGGGGTGGACATCGAGCGGGTGCGTCCCCACCGTGCCGGTCTGCCCCGGTATGTGCTCAGCGACCGGGAGTACCGGTGGTTTGAGGCCCAGGGGGGCGGCTGGGAGAAATTCTGCCAGTTGTGGACCCGGAAGGAGAGCTGGGTCAAGCGGACGGGGGGCAGCATTGCCGGACCGGCCAAAATCTGCCCGCCCCTGCCCGGCGAACAGGCGGAGGGCGTGCTGCTGCATGACTTTTCCGGCGAGGGCTGGCATGCCGCTGTGTGCGCCGCCGGGACGCAGGAGTGCAGAATTCTGTGGAGAGACAGCACGGAGGGTTATAAAATATAAATTCAAAAACAGCGCGGCTTTTTTCGTGTTTTATGAAAAAAGCCGCGCTGTTCTGTCTATAATGTGATGAAACCTGGAATTTCGAAATAAGAAATTTCCTTTTTCTTAATGATTCTTTAAGCTTTGGGGCAGGGTTTTCTAAAGATTCAGAAGCTATACTCAGGAATGTAAACAGGAAGGAAACGCGTAATGACAGGAGGGTTGGACGTGAAAATCCTGATTTTGACAGGAAAATTCGGCATGGGCCACTGGTCGGCCTCCCAGACTCTGGCGCAGCAGTTCCAGGACGAGGAGCCCGGCACAGAGGTCAAGGTGCTGGACTTTATTGATTATGCCGTGCCCAGCGCCTCTGAGGCGTGGTACAAGGGCTTTTCCCTGCTGGTCACCCACGGCAGCGGGATTTACAATACTTACTATAAGATGACGGAGAACATGGAGAGCGACGCCCACCCGCCCTTTGAGTGGCACTTCCTGGACCGGCTGGAGACCCTGCTGGAGGAGGAGCGGCCCGACATGGTGGTGGCCACCCATCCCCTCTGTGCCCAGCTGGTGTCCCGCTGGAAGCAGGAGACCGGCGTATCGCTGCCGCTCATCACCTGCATCACCGATTTGTCGGTCCACGGCGAGTGGATTAACAGCAATACCGACTGCTATCTGGTGGGGACCCCCGAGCTGCGGGAGCAGCTGGCCCGGAAGGGTGTGGACCTGGCCATCATCGTGCCCACGGGCATCCCGGTGAAGGCCCAGTTCAAGACTACGCCCCACCAGCGGGACGGCCAGCGCCGGCACCTGCTCATCATGGGCGGCGGCCTGGGGCTGCTGCCCCGGAAGGAGCGGTTCTACGAGGAGCTCAACGCCCTGCCCGGCGTGGAGACCACCATCATCGCCGGACGGAACGAGAAGCTGCGGGAGCGGCTGGAGGGGAAGTATGAGCACATCCATGTGGTGGGCTACACCGACCGGGTGTACGACTACATGGCCCAGGCTGACCTGATGCTCTCCAAGCCCGGCGGCATCACCATGTTTGAGAGTATTTTCTCCGAGCTGCCCCTGCTGGCCTGGGAGCCCTTCCTCCAGCAGGAGATCAACAATGCCCGGTTCCTGGTCCGCGCGGGCATCGGCGCTGTGGCGGCCAAGGAGATCGAGGACTGCCTGGAGGCCATCCGCAATCTGATTTACGACCGGGAGAAGCTCTCGGCCATGGCGGGCAATATGCGCCGCCTCAAGAGCCAGCTGGCTGACAATACCCTGGGCGCCATTCTGGAGACCCTGCGTGTGATGAAGGGAGCGTGCGCGTAATGAAGAAAAAGAATACCTTTGCCCGGCGCTTCGCCGCTGTGGCCGCGCTGACCGCCGTGCTGGCCCTTGCCGGACGGCTGCTGTGGGGCTGGAGGCAGGTGCACGCCCATGAGTAAGGCCAAGCGGCTGACGGGCGGAGCCCTGCTGCTGGCGCTCATTGCCCTCACCTTTTACCTGTTGCTGCGCAACCAGCCTATCTCCCAGCTGCTGGACGTGCTGGGGAAGATAAAGCCGGGCTATGTGGTCCTGGGTCTGGGGCTGATGTTTGTCTTTGTGGGCAGCGAGGCCATGTGTTCCAAGCTGATTCTGGGCCGCCTGGGCCATCCGCTGCCCTACCGGCGCTGCCTGAGCTTCTCCTTTGTGGGATTCTATGTCAGCTCCATCACGCCCTCCGCCACCGGCGGACAGCCCGCCCAAATCTACTACATGAGCAAGAGCGGCGTGCCCGCCGCCCACGGCGCCCTGAATATGATGATGATCGCCGTGTGCTACCAGGTGACCGTGCTGCTCTACGCCATCGGCGCGGCCATCGCCATGCCGGGGATGATCTCCGCCATGGGCCCTGGTATGGGCCTGCTGCTGCTCTACGGCGCGGTGGTCATGCTGGCCCTCACCGCCGGCATGCTCTGCTTTATGTTCCTGCCCAACGCCGCCCGGCGGCTGATGAACGGCCTGCTGAATCTGGGCGTCCGGCTGCGGCTGGTCCGCAACCGTGCCGCCGCCCAGGAGAAGCTGGAGCGGCAGATGGCCGAGTACCGTTCCGGCGCGGAGTGCTTCAAAAAAAACGCCGGGCTGGTGCCCGTGCTGCTGGGGCTGAACGTGGTGCAGCTCACCGCGCTGTTTCTGGTGCCTTTTGTGGTGTATAAGGCCTTCGGCCTCAGCGGCCACGGAGCCATGGAGCTGGTGGGGGTTCAGGCGTTGCTCACCCTGTCCACCTCCTCGCTGCCCCTGCCGGGCGCGGTGGGCGCCACTGAGGGCGGCTTTGTTACCCTGTTCGCCCTCTTCTTCGGCGCGTCCCTGGTGACGCCGGCGGTGCTGGTCTCCCGGGGCATCAGCTTTTATGCCTTCCTGCTCCTCAGCGGCTTTGTTACCCTGGGGATCCACTTTGCCGCGAAAGGGTGGAGCGGCGAAAAAAACACAGGCGCAGCGGCTGTGAAGCTGAATGAGGCGGTCCCAGCCGCGTAAGACGGAAGAAAACATGTTGCAGATTGCCCTTAAAATGTCAGCCACCCGTGGATTATTTTTACCGTGCCTCAGGCCGTGCCCTCTTGTGGGGCACGGCTTTTTTCGCTATAATAAAGAAAATACTGCGCTGGTCCGGCGCGGCAGCGGAAGTACAAAGAGGACAAGGGAGGACGTTTTCTTATGAAGTATCTGGGCATTGACCTGGGCGGCATTAACGTGGCCGCCGCCGTAGTGGATGATACGGGTACCATTCTCAGCCGGGGCAAGATCTCCACGCCCCGTACCGGCGCGGAGGCTGTGGCGGCCGCCATGGCCGAGGCGGCCCGTCAGGCACTGACCGCCGGTGGCTTCACCATGGACGACATTGCGTCGGTGGGCATCGGCTCGCCCGGCGTCATTGACCCCAAGAACGGCATTGTGGAGTACTGGTCCAACCTGGACTTCCACAACGTGCCTCTGGCCGACATGCTCAAGGCCCGCCTGGGCAAGGAGGTCTACATTGAGAACGATGCCAACGCCGCGGCACTGGGCGAGTACGCCGCCGGCGCGGGCAAGGGCAGCCACTCCATGGTGGCCATCACCCTGGGCACCGGCGTGGGCGGCGGCGCCGTGCTGGACGGCAAGCTGTACACCGGCTTCAACTACGCCGGTCTGGAGGTCGGCCACTTTGTCATCGAGTACAACGGCCGCCTGTGCACCTGCGGCCGCCGGGGCTGCTTTGAGACCTACGCCTCCGCCACCGCCATCATCAAGCGGGCCCGTGAGCGGATGCAGGACAACCGGGAGACCCTGCTGTGGAAGCTGTGTGACGGCGACCCGGAGAAGGTGGAGGCCCGCACCGTCTTTGACGCGGCGGCCCAGGGCG
Organism: Pseudoflavonifractor sp.; assembly: GCF_050943825.1. Lineage (NCBI taxonomy): Bacteria > Bacillati > Bacillota > Clostridia > Eubacteriales > Oscillospiraceae > Pseudoflavonifractor > Pseudoflavonifractor sp. The sequence goes on along the minus strand of NZ_JBMNPX010000018.1, from coordinate 19,133 downwards.
ACCTGCTGGCCAAGGAGCTGGTGGAGGAGTACCAGTCCTATCTGGCCTGCGGCATCACCAGCCTGATCAATGTGTTCCAGCCTGAGATTTTCTGCGTGGGCGGCGGCGTGGCCGGCGCCGGCGAGACCCTGATGGGGCCTGTGCGGGCCATTGTGGACCGGGAGGACTACGCCCGGGACAGCAAGCGCCGCACCATCCTCACCCTGGCCCAGCTGGGCAACGACGCGGGCATCATCGGTGCCGCCCTGCTGCCCCTGTTCCGCTGAGACAGGCATTCAAATTCAGACAGAACAGTCCGGAGCGGGCACCGCACAGCGCGGCGCCCGCTCCGCCGCTATATTTTGTACTGTACGGGAAGATTGCCTTGCATTTTGGTACAGAACCCGGTATACTGAATTCCAAATATATGAAGCTCAAGGAGGAAGAACTTCCATGGACATACCTCTACCCCTGCCTCTTCTCATCGGCGGCGCCGAGGACAGTGAGCATGCCGGCGCCCGGGAGAGTACCTGGCTGCCCGGACATCGGGAGAAGCTGAGTCTGATCCAGCAGACCTGGGCCGCGGCGGGCTGCGGCGCGGTGGTAGCCCCCACCTTCCGGGGCAACCGGTTCCGCCTGCCCCGGCGGGACGGGGAAGAGGACGTGCGGGGCTACAACCGGACCCTTGTGGAGCTGACCCGCCGTTCGGCGGGGGCCGAGGTCCTGGTGGCCGGCTGCATGGGGCCTGCCGGGCAGGAGCTGGAGCCCTTCGGCGACGTGTCCTTTGAGGAGCTGGTGACGGCCTATGCCGAACAGGCCGCCGCGCTGGCGGAGGCGGGCGTGGACCTGTTTCTGCTGGCGGAGGGCATGACCATGGCTGAGGAGCGGGCCGCCATGCTGGCGGTGCGTCAGGCCTCCGACCATCCGGTGGTGGTACTGGCCAGCTGTGACAAGGAGGGGCGTACCCAGTGGGGCACCGACGTGCTGGCTGCCCTGATTGTGATGCAGGGCATGGGGGCGGCCGCCTTCGGCCTGAGCTGCCGTGAGGGGGAGGAGGCACTGCTGGAGCAGCTTCAGCGGCTGACGCCCTATGCGTCCATTCCGTTGGCAGCGGTGATCAGCCGTGCCGGTCAGGCGCTCCAGCCTCTGGCAGAGGCGGGGGTGAAGCTCTTCGCCTGCGGCGGGGAGCTGAGCGGCGAGGGGACAGCGGCTCTGAGCCGCGCGCTGGAGCAGGTGGACTTCTCCCGCTTTGTGCCGCCGGAGCACGACCCGGACGTGATTCCCTGCGCCAGCGAAAAGGAGGCCCGCTTCATCACCCCCGACGTGGATGTGGGGGAGACCATCGAGTGCACCTCCGACCTGATGGAGGAGATTCTGGAGGCGGAGGAGACCTGTCCCCAGGGGGCGCTGAAGATTGCCATCCTGGAGGAGGACGACGTGGCCATCTTTGCGGAGAACCAGTACGCCGTCCGGGACGCCCTGTGTCTGTGGTCCGACGTGCCCGAGCTGCTGGAGCAGGCTTTGCGGGTCTACCAGGGCCGGGCCTTCTGGGACGGCACCGGCGACCTGGAGCCGGAGTTTCTGGCTGAGATGTCCAGGAAATACGGCCTGGTGCTTCTGTAAACAAACGCCCTGACTCCGGCGGTATCGCCGGCGTCAGGGCGTCGCGTTTATTGGAGCGGTATACGCTCCCGGCCGGGCGTATTTGAACTTTGAACATAAATAGACGCCGCGGGTATCCATTCGGACACCCACGGCGTTTGTGTTATGTATCGGAGCAATTACTGCGCCAGGAGACCGATAGCGGCCTCGGCGGCGGTGGCGGCGTCGGGCGTATAGCAGTCGGCGCCGATGGAGTCGCAGAAGGACTGGGTGACAGGAGCGCCGCCCACCATGATCTTCACCTGATCGCGCTTACCCTTCTGGGTGAAGTACTGCACCACATTGCCCATCTCGGCCATGGTGGTGGTGAGCAGGGTGGAGCAGCACACCAGCTGGGCATTGTGCTCCACGGCGGCCTCGTAGAACTGCTCGGGAGAGACGTCCACGCCCAGGTCGATCATCTCAATGCCCTTGCCCTCCATCATCATGCGGACCAGGTTCTTGCCGATGTCGTGGAGGTCGCCCTTGACGGTGCCGATAACGGCGGTGCCCTTGCTCTCCATACCGGTGGCGGCCAGCTGGGGCTTGATGAGGTCGATGCCGGCGTTCATGGCGCGGGCGGCCACCAGAACCTCAGGAACGAAGATCTCGTTGTTCTTGAACTTCTCGCCCACCATGCCCATGCCCTCCAGCAGGGCCTCGTTGAGGATGGTGAGGGCGGGAATGCCCTCCTCCAGGGCCTGGGTGACATACTGCTTGACCAGCTTGGCCTTGCCGATCTGCATGGAATCGCTAATCTGCTTAATCAGTTCGGACTGTGACATAAATAATCCCCCCGTATTTATAATCGCTGTCTTTGTCATTATGATACAAAAGAGGAGAAAAATCTTATATGAAGATTGTTTTGTTTTTGGAAAAAATATGGCTACTTATCACAGATATAGACAGAAGAGGGCGCGGTCAGAATCTGTACATGGAGACCTGCTTGCCCATCCGTCTCAGACAGTCGGCCAGCTGGTCGGCGATCTGCATCTTCCGATCGAACCCGATGGGCATGCCTGCACTCTGGTGGGCCGGGTTGACTGCCCGGCCGATGTACAGGTTGACGTCAGTGGCCTCCTCAAAGAGCATCCGGGCGGCCAGGGATGCGCCGTCCTTCTTGTAGCCCCACTGGCTGTACCGGGTGTTGTCCCCCAGATAGTCCACGGCGTACTCCACCACCCGGCTGAGGGTGACCACGCCCTCGGTGACCAGGTCTACCCCCTCCAGCTTTGCGGTGGGGGGAATCTCCGGGTCCATATAGGCGGGGAGGGTGGTGTCCAGCTCACGGCCCAGATGCCGGGCGGCCAGGGCGGAGGTTGTGCCGCCGGAGACGATGTGCTTCCCGGGCTCGGCAAAGAAGGCGGTGAGCATGGCCTCTTCGTCGTCAGGGTCCCGGGAGGGGCCCAGCATCAGGCTGACGGTCTGCCGCCGCCGGAGCCGGACCGTGCATACCGTGGTGTCATCCCCGGGCCGCTCGCCGTAGAGCCGCTTGCACTCTCCGGCCAGGAGGGAGGACACGGTCTTGGCGGTGGCGTGGGGGTCGTACATGGTCTCCAGGAACTGGCCGATGGCCCACCGGTCCCAGGTCAGGTCCAGCACCGGCCCCACGCTGGCGTGAAGGGCCCCGTCGCTGAAGGCCACAAAGGTGTCGTTCTCCCGGAGGTCGATGGCGGCCTGGTAGATCTTCTTGCCGTCAATCTCCACCATGTCCTGGGGATAGGCGTAGGGGTGTCCGTCCCGCAGGAGAATGACGTGGGGGTTGTCAAACTGGATGATCTGGGCCTGCTCCCCTTCAAAGCGCAGGATGGTGAAAGTGGAGTAGGCCACCTGCCGCTCCGAGCACACGGGCAGAGTGGCGGCGATGGTGTCCACGCAGTCGGCCAGGGACAGGCCGTTGGCCATCATGGTGGAGATGATCTTGGCTGTCAGGGTGGAGAGGATGCTGGCTTTCACGCCGGAGCCCAGCCCGTCGGCCAGCACCACCACCAGGCTGCCGTCCCCGCCGTCCACAATCTCCACGTGGTCGCCGCACAGCTGCTCGCCGAATTTATTCAGGCTTACATAGCCCACATCGGGAATCAGTTCACTCATGGCCCAGGCTCTCCTTCAGCTTGGTGAGGGCCACCTTGGTCTCCGCCGCCGTCTCGCCCAGCAGGGAGGCGATCTCCTGGACGGTGCGCATCTGCTTGGCGATGACCCTGTCCGCCACCTCCAGCGTGATGGCGTTCACCGCCTCCCGGTGCTCCCGCTCCCGTTCCTCGGCGGTGATGTCCCGCATGATGCAGATGAGGATGTGGTAGCCCTCGTCATAGGTGACCATCTGCTCCACGTATTTGTCGTAGTCCTTGAGATAGAGGCACTTCTGGTGATAGGGGCGGCCCAGCTGGAGGGTCTCCACATAGACCTCCGGCGCCAGCAGGCCTCCGGGCTGGGTGCCCTTCAGCTCCTCCGGTCCGGCGCCAAGCAGGCGGCAGGCCGCGTCGTTGACCTGCTGGATGACCAGGGTGTCGTCAAACACCACGATGGCGTTGGGGGTGTTCTGGATGATATGGTCGGAGAAGGACTCGGCCCGCTCCTTCAGGTAGGGCAGGCACATGGTGATGTCTGCCTTGCCCGCCAGCACGGCGGCCGCCTTCTCCCGGCAGGTGTCGTACCCGCAGGTGCCGCAGTTGAGCTCGTCGGAGGGGCGGGTCTTGCCCATCTGCCGCAGCACCTCCTCAATGGCGGCGCTGCCCGGCTTGACCTGCCCGGTGAGCAGCAGGGGAAAGCGCTTGTTCATCTTCTCCGGCGGCAGAGGCTCAAAGGGGAAATCGGCGGGGCCGGCGTACCGGTCCACGGTGACAAAGTCCCGCACCGCCGCCCGGCGGTTCTTGCCCATGGCCGGGCCGCCGATGCAGCTGCCGGGGCAAGCGGACATTTCGATAAAGCACTTACCCATCCGTCCGGCGGCGATATCCTCCAGGGCGGTGATGCAGTTGTCGATGCCGTCCACCGCCAGATAGGCGTAATCCGGGTTCCGCTCCGCCATGGTGCGCAGAATGCCGCCGGTGGTGGGGAAGAGCCGGGCACGGCTTTCAGCGTTGCCGTCGGTTCCTGCCTCCAGGGTCACTCCCGCCTGGTCCAGCCAGGCGGACAGCTCCTCAAAGGTGAGGACGCAGTCCACAATGCCGGGGTAGGCCTCGGCCTCGTCCTTTTTGGAGATACAGGGGCCGATGAACACGGTGCGGCACCCGGGATACCGCCGCTTCAGGTCCCGGCAGTGGGCCTGCATGGGGGACACTACCTTGGCCAGGGCGGGCAGCACCTCGGGGAAGTGCTTCTGCACCAGCAGGTTCACCGTGTGGCAGCAGGTGGAGACAATGACCTCCTGCTCACCGGCGGCGGTGAGGTGCTCGTACTTGGTCTTGACCATGGTGGCCCCCAGGGCGGTCTCCTCGGCCCCGGCAAAGCCCAGCTGCTTGAGCGCCGCCTCCATGGAGGAGATGGTCACACCCTCCCAGGCGGCCACAAAGGAGGGGGCCACGCTGGCGTACACCGGCGCGCCGGAGGAGAGCAGGGCACGGGCGGCGGGCAGGTCGTCCCGCACCTCCTTGGCGTTCTGAGGGCAGGCCACAAAGCACCGGCCGCACAGAATGCACTCCTCGGAGACAATGTTGGCCTGGTGGTCGGAGAAACGGATGGACTTGACGGGACAGTTGCGGATGCACTTGTAGCAGTTCTTGCAGTTGGACTTTTTCAGCCTGATATAGTCGTCCATGGGCAGCGCCTCCCCATTGTTTCTTATATTTAAGTATATCGGCGGAAGGTGTGCCTGTCAATTCGGCCATGCTGTTTATCAAAGTAAAGGCCCAAAGCGCAAAATATTAATAAAAGTGTGCAATAATTACAAAAATAGAATAAATTTCGGACAAATGTGTAAATAATTTGTCAAATACTGCTTGTGTGAAAACAAAGAAAATGATATAATCTTAACAACCCAAGCCGAGGAAAGACGAATGGAAAGAAGAAGGAGGAACTACCAATGAATCTGAAAAAAGGCATCAGCCTCTTGCTGGGCTCCGCCCTGCTGATTGGCATGATGGCAGGCTGCACCAATGAGACCGCTCCGTCTCAGTCCCCCAGCACCGCTCCCACCGGCGCCTACACCGCCGGTACCTACACCGGCACCGCCGACGGCAACAACGGCCCTGTGACCGTTGAGGTCACCGTCAGCGACAGCGCCATCACCAAGGTTGAGGTGACCGAGCAGGCCGAGACCGAGAGTATCGCCGCTCCCGCTCTGGAGCGCATCCCCCAGGCTATTGTGGACAACCAGTCCCTGGGCATTGACGCCGTCACCGGCGCCACCAACACCAGCAACGCCATTCTGAACGCCGTTGCTGCCGCCATCACCGAGGCCGGCGGCGACGTGGAGGCCCTCAAGCAGGTGCCCGTGCAGGTGGAAGAGGGCGAGACTGCCGGCGACATGACCGCTGACGTGGTGGTCATCGGCGCTGGCGGCGCCGGCCTGTGCGCCGCCATTGAGGCCAAGGACCAGGGCGCCGGAACCGTCATCCTGCTGGAGAAGATGGCCTCCATCGGCGGCACCACCTTCACCTCCCAGGGCGTCATCGGCGCCTATGGCAGCGACCTGCAGAAGGAGATGGGCATTGAGCTCACCTTCGAGGAGATGTACGACAACCTGATGAGCAACGCCTCCTACCACCTGGATCCCGCCCTCACCACCATCACCCTGGAGAAGAGCGGCGAGACCATCAACTGGCTGGCCGACCGGGTGGGCATGAACTTTGTGGACGTGAAGGTGGGCTATGGCCCCCTGCAGATGATGCACCAGGTGGAAGGCGCCGGCGCCGGTATGGCCGAGCCCTTCAGCAAGAGCCTGGACGACGCCGGCGTGGAGCTCATGCTGGAGACCAAGGCCACTGAGCTGGTTATGAACGCCGACGGCAGCGTGGGCGGTGTGAAGGCCGTCAAGGGCGGCAGCGAGTTCACCATCACCGCCAAGAGCGTGGTCATCTGCACCGGCGGCTACGCCTACAACCCCGAGCTCACCGCTCTCTTCAGCCCCGAGCTGGCCGGCACCTTCGGCATCGGCTTCCCCGGCTCCACCGGCGACGGCATTATCATGGCCAGCAACGTGGGCGCCGCTACCACCCACACCGACGACATGATGTGCGTCCTCAAGGACTACACCATTATGGCCGAGCACAACGGCACCTCCGCCACCGCCAGCAACAACGGCTTCATGTCCCTGCCCAACATGATCATGGTGGGCGCCGAGGGCAAGCGCTTTGTCAACGAGAAGGACCAGGGCTACATGACCCAGAAGCTCAACAGCCCCGTGTTCGACCAGATGCACAAGGACGGCCTGGGCTACGTCTGGGCCATCTCCGACCAGGCTGCCATTGACGCCACCGGCGGCAAGACCAAGCGCAACCTGGACCTGGAGTACGTCACCGGCAACACCATCGAGGAGTTCGCCGCCAACCTGGGCGTGGACGCCGCCGGGCTGGAGGAGACCATCAACAACTTCAACGCCTACGTGGATGCCGGCTACGACCAGGAGTTCCGCCGCACCGGCGACGAGCTGGCCAAGCTGACCGCTCCCTATGTGGCCATCCCCCTGGTGCCCTGCGAGATCATCACCTACGGCGGCATCGCCCGCAACGAGAACGCCGAAGTCCTGCGTGCTGACGGCAGCAGCATCCCCGGTCTGTATGTGGCCGGCGAGGCCAGCGCCAACAGCGCCTACATGGGCTTCACTCTGGCCAACTGCTTCGCCTGGGGCCGCATCGCCGGCGCCAGCGCCGCGGCTTACGCCCAGTAATTTCCTAGCCTCCCTTACCGCCCCTGTCCAGCCGGACAGGGGCGGTTTTCTGTGCATGTTTCCGCCCCGCAGTGGGAAAATAATCCTTGCCAAAGGGGCGTATGTGTCCTAATATGAACCTGGGGCGCCCGCCGCCAAGGCGGGCCGCCCCGACGGAAAGGAGCGAAACACCATGAAATTTTCCGACATGACCTATACCCGGCCCGACCTGGAGGCAGCCAAAGCCCAAATTCAGGCCAACACAAAGGCCCTGCGGGAGGCCAAGACCTTCGGGGAGGCCAAAGCGGCCTTTTTGGAGATGCAGAAACTGGAGAGTGCCCTGCGCACCGCCGACGCCCTCTCCTATATCCGCCATACCATCGATACCCGGGACGCCTACTACGATGAGGAGGCCCGTTTTCTGGCCGAGCACCTGCCCCTGCTGAAGGAGGACGAACAGGAATTCCAGAAGGCCCTGCTCGCCTCCCCCTTCCGGCCGGACTTTGAGGGTGAGTACGGCGCCCTCTTCCTGAAGGACATGGAGATGGAGCTCAAGACCTTCATCCCCGCCATTGTACCCCTGATGCAGCGGGAGAACGCCCTGGTGCTGGACTATGACCAGCTCATCGCCTCCGCCCAGATCCCCTTTGAGGGGGGCGTGTACACCCTGTCCCAGCTGACTCCCTTCAAGCAGGACCCGGACGATGCCCGCCGCCGCGCCGCCTGGGAGGCGGAGGGCCGCTTCTACCTGGAGCACGGGGAGGAGCTGGACGCACTCTATGACGAGCTAGTCCAGGTCCGCACCCGTCAGGCCCGGGAGATGGGCTATGAGAACTTCATTGAGCTGGGCTACTACCGCATGGGCCGCAACAGCTACACCAAGGAGGACGTGGAGAAGTTCCGCGCCGCCGTGGTGAAGTACCTGGTGCCCGCCGCCGAGCAGGTGGTGAAGGCCCAGGCCAAGCGGCTGGGCAAGGAGTACCCCCTGAACTTTGCCGACGCTGCCCTCTTCTACCGCACGGGCAATGCGGTACCCCAGGGCGGACCCGACGAGATTCTGGCCCAGGGGGTGGAGTTCTACCACGACCTTTCCCCCGAGACGGCGGAGTTTATCGACTTCATGATGGACGGGGAGCTGATGGATGTGCTCTCCCGCACCGGCAAGGCGGGGGGCGGCTACTGCACCGATATCCCGGATTACCACTGTCCCTTCATCTTCGCCAACTTCAACGGCACTCAGGGCGACGTGGAGGTCATCACCCACGAGGCGGGCCATGCCTTTGCCTCCTATATGGCCCGGAACCTGGAGCCTCTGGAGAACCGCAGCCCCACCATGGAGTCCTGTGAGATTCACTCCATGACCATGGAATTCTTCGCCTGGCCCTGGTCTGAGAAATTCTTCGGCCCCCAGGCGGACAAATTCCGCTACAAGCACCTGTCCGACGCCATTACCTTCATCCCCTACGGCACCATGGTGGACCACTTCCAGCACCTGGTCTACGAGAACCCGGATATGACCCCCGCCCAGCGCCACGAGATCTGGCGGGATTTGCTGGGCACCTATATGCCCTGGATGAAGCTGGGGGAGATCTCCTTCTACGGGGACGCCAAGGGCTGGCAGCGGCAGAGCCACATCTACCAGGTGCCCTTCTACTATATCGACTACTGCCTGGCCCAGACGGCAGCGCTGGAGTTCTGGGCCCTGATGCAGACCGACCGGGCTGCCGCTTGGCAGCGGTACCTGGGCCTGGTGAAGCTGGCGGGCACCCGCACCTTTACCGAGCTGGTGGCCTCCGCCGGGCTGGACACCCCCTTTGGGGACGACGCCCTGCGCACCGTCTCCGCCGCCGCCCTCCGGTGGCTGGAGCAGGTGGACCCCACCGCCCTGGCCTGAACTCTGTCTGAAGCCCATGAGCACCCGCCGCGAAAACCGCGGCGGGCGTTCTGTATATCCCGGGGGAGAAGGGGCCATAACAAAACCGGCCTGCCTGCTGTAAAAAGAGCTTGCAGTTTTGACCGTTCTGTCATACACTAATTTTGCAACTTGTTAAGTTATAAAATTATACTTTTAAGTTGTGGCTTAAATCATATCGGAAAAGTATACTATACAGGGTGATAGCATGCGGAAGGAGCAGAGTCAGAAATACAAATATCTGGGACTGAACATCGCGTATTACCGGAAGGAGCGGGGGCTCTCCCAGAGTCGTCTGGCCGAGCGGATCAACGTCAGCCGCACCCACATGAGCCGGATTGAGACCGCCGACTGTGCCGTGTCCCTGGACGTGGTCTTTGCCATCTGCGACGCCCTGGAGGTGCCGCCGGAGAAGCTGTTTGCCTTCCGGATGTAATATCCAAAGCAATGAGAGCATTCTGTGCGCAAGCACTGAGAAAACAGAGAAGTTACCGCCCCCCAACGGAGCAAGAGAAAGGACGATGAAACATGGAAGCGTTTGAGCTGAAAAAGGGATTCTATTTCACCGGCGCCATTGACCACAACCTGCGTGTGTTCGACATCATCATGTACACCGAATTCGGCACCACCTACAACTCCTATGTCCTCAAGACCGGCAAGCACACCGTGCTCTTTGAGACCGCCAAGGCCAAGTGCTGCGAGGACTGGCTGAAGAAGGTAGGGGAGATCACCCCCATCGAAGAGGTGGACTACCTGGTGGTCAGCCACACCGAGCCCGACCACTCGGGCAGCATTGAGCGGCTGCTGGACCTGAATCCCCGGCTGAAGATTGTGGCCACCGGCTGCGCCCTTGGATTCCTGAAGGAGATTGTCAACAAGGACTTCTACTCCATCGCCGTCAAGGACGGTCAGACCCTGGAGCTGGACGGCAAGACCCTGGAGTTCATCGTGGCTCCCAACCTCCACTGGCCCGACACCATGTACACCTACATCCGGGAGGACAAGACCCTGGTGACCTGCGACTCCTTCGGCTCCCACTACGCCATGGACGAGGTGGTGGCCAGCAAGGTCACCGACCAGGAGGGCTATCTCCGGGCCACCAAGTACTATTTTGACTGCATCATCGGGCCCTACAAGCGCTTTATGCTCTCCGCCCTCAAGCGGGTGCGCCAGCTGGACCTGGACATGATCTGCCCCGGCCACGGCCCGGTGCTGGACTGCAACATCCCCTGGATGCTGGACACCTATGAGGAGTGGTCCACCGTCATCAACCCCAATCCCAAGACCACCGTCATCATTCCCTACGTCAGCGCCTACGGCTACACCGGCAAACTGGCCCAGGCCATCGCCCAGGGCATCAAGGAGAGCGGTGACATCGACGTGCGCACCTATGACATGGTGGAGGCCGACGCCGTCAAGGTGGCCGAGGAGCTGCTGTACGCCGACGGCTTCCTGCTGGGCACCCCCACCATTGTGGGCGAGGCTCTCAAGCCCATCTGGGACCTGACCACCGGCATGTTCGCCACCACCCACGGCGGCAAGCTGGCCAGCGCCTTCGGCAGCTACGGCTGGAGCGGCGAGGGTGTGCCCCACATCATGGAGCGGCTCAAGCAGCTGAAGATGAAGACCGTGGAGCCCTTCCGGGTCCGCTTCAAGCCCAGCGAGGGCCAGCTGGAGCAGGCCAGGGAGTTCGGCCAGAATTTCGGCCAGACCCTGCTGGAGAACCAGAAGCCGGTCAAGCGCGCCCCCGCACGGAAGGTGAAGTGCAAGGTGTGCGGCGCCGTGTTCGACGAGGGCACGGAGGTCTGCCCTGTGTGCAAGGTGGGTCCCGAGCACTTCGTGCCCCTGGAGCAGGAGGCCGCTCCCGCCGCCCCCAAGGCAGGGGAGAAGGTGCGCTGCAAGATCTGCGGCGCCGTGTTCGACGGCTCCAAGGAGCGCTGCCCCGTGTGCGGCGTGGGTCCCGAGCACTACGTGAAGCTGGACGAGCAGAAGGCTTCCGCCCCCAAGGGCGGCCGCAAGCTGGTGAAGTGCCTGGTGTGCGGTGAGATCTTCGACTCCTCCCTGGACACCTGCCCTGTATGCGGCGTGGGCCGGGACAAGTTCGTGGAGGTGGAGGAGGAGAAGACCACCTTCCGCAACGACACCCAGAACAGCTACGTCATCCTGGGCAACGGCTGCGCCGGCGTCAGCGCGGCGGAGGCCATCCGGGAGCGGGACAAGACCGGCCGCATCCTCCTCATCTCCAATGAGGGCCCCGCCTACCAGCGGCCCATGCTCACCAAGGCCATGCTCTCCGGCCTCACCGAGGAGCAGATGGCCCTTCATCCCGCCGGCTGGTATGAGGCCAACAACATCGTGCAGATTCTGGGCCGCCAGGTCATTTCCGTGGACACGGAGAGCAGAACCGTCACCCTGGACGGCGGCAGCGCCCTGCCCTACACCAAGCTCATCTTCGCCCTGGGCAGCGAGTCCTTCATCCCGCCCATCCCCGGCCATGACCAGGAGGGCGTGGTGGCCATCCGCCGCATCGGCGACGTGGAGAAGGTCCAGGCCATGGGCAGCGCCCTCAAGCGGGCCGTGGTCATCGGCGGCGGCGTGCTGGGTCTGGAGGCGGCCTGGGAGCTGCGCAAGGCCAAGTGCGAGGTGACCGTGCTGGAGCTGGCGCCCCAGCTCATGGGCCGTCAGCTGGACGACGCGGCAGCGCAGCTGCTGCTCAAGCAGTGCGACAAGGTGGGCGTCCGGGTGGAGACCGGCGTTCAGATTACCGCCATTGAGGGTGACGGCAAGGTGACCGGCGTGAAGCTGGGCACCAGCGAGGTCATCCCCGCCGATTTGGTGGTGATGTCCTGCGGCGTGCGGGCCAACACCGCCATCGCCAAGGCCGCTGGCGTGGAGACCGACCGGGCCATTGTGGTGAGCGAGAACATGGAGACCAACCTGCCCGGCGTGTACGCCTGCGGCGACTGCGCCCAGTTCAACGGCGTCAACTTTGCCCTCTGGCCTGAGGCCCAGGAGCAGGGCAAGGTGGCTGGCGCATGTGCCACCGGCGACCTGGTTGCCTACAAGACCATCTCTCCCATCCTGGCCTTCCACGGCATGGAGACCGAGCTCTTCTCCCTGGGCGACCCGGGCAAGACCCCCGGCGTGTCCTATCAGACCGTGGAGATCCGGGATGACGTCCAAGGCCGTCTGGAGCGGTACTACTTCACCGGCGGCCGCCTGTGCGGCGTGATTCTGGTGGGCGACCTGTCCAGGATGGCGGACATGATCAAGGCCGTGGAGGAGAAGCGGCCCATGGACAAGTTCTTCGCCTGAGCGGAAAAGCAAGTGAATTCAGGGCCGGAGGCGTGATGCCTCCGGCCCTTGTCCTGTCCTGACGGCAATTGTTGCGCGTCAGGCGGGGAAATGGTATGATAAAAAGAACAAAGTACCGATGGGGGAGGCGGCAGCGATGATACGGATTGCCCTGGTGGAGGATGAGGAGAGCTACGTGGCAACCCTGCGGGAATTTCTCGCCCGCTACGAGCGGGAGCGGGGAGAGCGGCTTCAGATCACCGTCTTTTCCGACGGAGACGAGATCGCTCTGAACTACAAGAGCGAGTACGACGTGATTCTCATGGATATTGAGATGCGCTTTATGGACGGCATGACCGCCGCCGAGGAGATCCGGCGTGTGGACCCGGAGGTGGTCATTATCTTCATCACCAACTCCCCCCAGTATGCCATCAAGGGCTATGCGGTGGACGCGCTGGACTATGTACTCAAGCCTCTGACCTATTTTGCCTTCTCCCAGCGGATTGACCGGGCCCTGGAGCGGCTTGGTAACCGGGAGCAGCGGTATATGATGATCAACATCAAGGGTGGCAGCAGAAAGCTGGATGTCTCCCGTGTGTGGTTCATTGAGGTGCGGGATCACGACCTCATCTACCACACAGAGGAGGGGCTCATCACCACCAACGCCACCATGCGGGAGGCGGAGAAGGCCCTGGAGGGCTGCGCCTTTTTCCGGTGCAACAAGGGGTATCTGGTGAACCTGGAGCATGTGGACGCCATCCGGGAGGACAACGCCATTGTCCACGGGGAGACGGTGCAGGTGAGCCGGGCCCGGAAAAAGGCCTTTCTGGACGCCCTGAACAACTACCTGGGCGAGGTGAGCAAATGAACGAGGAGCTGCTGGGCAATATCCCGCGCATCCACACCGCCCTGGCTGAGTGGATTGCCTGCATGTTCTGCGTGGCCCAGCTGCCCAAACGCTTTCACGGCGTCAGGCTCTGGGGGGCGTCGGGCGGCTTCCTGGCGGTACTGTGTGTCTTTTTGGAGCTGACGGGGGATCTGCCCGTAGGCTGGTTTCTGCCCTGCATTCTGGCTTCCGTGCTCATCATGTTCGGCTTTTTGGCCTCCTGCTGTAAAATTCCCCTGCGCAATGCGGCATACTGCTGCGTCCGCGCCTTCATCATCGCGGAGTTTGCCGCATCACTGGAATGGCAGCTGTACAGCTACTACTGGTATGTGATGGCGGGCGGGAAGGACACCGGAGTGCTCATCCGCTGGGGCTTCCTGCTGGGGACCTATCTTGTGGTGTTCGGGCTGATCTATCTGCTGGACTTCCGGCGGCGCAACAGCGACGTTGCGCTCCAGGCCGCCCAGCTGACCACCCGGGAGCTGTGGTCCTCGGTGGCCATCGGCGCGGCTGTCTACGGCCTGAGCAACCTGAGCTATGTGACGGTCAACACGCCCTTCTCCGGCCAGGGGGTCTATGAGATCTTCAACATCCGCACCCTGGTGGACCTGGGCGGTATCGCCATTCTCCACGCCCACCACGTCCAGCTCTCCGAGCTCCACGCCCGGCGGGAGGTGGACGCTCTCCAGAACGTGCTCCATGCCCAGTACACCCAGTACCAGCAGAGCCAGGAGAGCATTGAGCTTATCAACCGGAAGTACCACGACCTGAAGCACCAGATCGCCGTCCTCCGGGCCGAGGCGGACACGGAGAAGAAAAACGCCTATCTGGACCGGATGGAGGAGGAGATCAAAGCCTACGAGGCCCAGAACAAGACGGGCAACCAGGTGCTGGACACGGTGCTCACCAGCAAAAGCCTCTACTGCCAGCAGCACAACATCAGCCTGACCAGTGTGGTGGACGGCACGCTGCTGAATTTTATGGATGAGATGGACCTGTGCACCCTCTTTGGCAACGCTCTGGACAACGCCATTGAGAGCGTGGAGAAGGTCCAGGACCTGGAGAAGCGGCTGATCCATCTCTCGGTGGCCCGGCAGAAGGCGTTTGTCCACATCCGCCTGGAGAACACCTATGCGGGAGAGCTGAAGTTCGAAGGAGATTTGCCCGTCACAACCAAGGCGGACAGCCGGAACCACGGCTACGGCCTGAAGAGTATCCGTCAGACCGCCAAGAAATACGGCGGATCGGTGACCATCACCACAAGAGGAGCGTGGTTTGAGCTGCGGATCCTCATCCCCCTGGACGGGGTATAACAACATAAACGCAAGCCCGGACTTTGGCGAAACGCCCAAAAAGTCCGGGCTTATTTTTGTGTTTTATGAATAGGTGACGGACGGCTTGCGGGTAAAAAACAACCGTTCACGGGCACGGCGATCCGGTGAAAAAATTTTATGGTAGGCTATTTTCGAAAAGTGACAGCGCCGGCAGCTGGCCGGGCTGAGAAGAATCGCATAAAGGGGAAGATGGATTTGACAAAGCGCATTCCGTGGAACAACGACTGGGCGTTTACCGAAACTTTTGACGAGGCGTTTCTCAACGGAGCGGGGGAGAGCACTGCGGTGCGGCTGCCCCACACCTGCAAAATGCTCCCCCTCCACTACGCTGACGAGCACGACTACCAGATGATTTGCGGCTACCGCCGCAGCTTTGATGTACCCGAGGTGTGGAAGGGCAAGCGGCTCTTCCTCACCTTTGAGGGCGCGGCCCATCAGGCCACCGTGTTTGTCAACGGCAAAGAGGCGGCCAGCCACTTCTGCGGCTACACCGCCTTTACCGTGGAGCTGACCGACCTGGTGGAGTACGGCAAGGAGAACAGCGTGGCCGTCAGGCTGGACACCCGGGAGAGCCTGGACCAGCCCCCCTTCGGCCACGTCATCGACTACATGACCTTCGGCGGCATCTACCGTGAGGTGTACCTGGAGGTGAAGGAGCCCGCTTTTCTGGCTGACGTGTTCGTCCGCACCCCCGAGCTGGACAGGGCCCTGGTGGACCTGACGCTGGAGAACAGCGCCATGGCGGACACGGTGGGTCTGACCATTCTGGACGGCGACGGCAAGACGGTCTTTACCGGCGCTGCCAAGGCGGAGGCTGAAATTCACAGCTTCCCCTGCCCGGTGCCCGGCGCACAGACCTGGTCCCCCGACAGCCCCGCCCTCTACACCCTGCAGGCCGCCCTGAAGGACGCCGCCGGCAATGTGCTGGACGTGAAGAAGGTGCGCTTTGGCTTCCGCACCGCCCGGTTTGAGAAGGACGGCTTCTACCTCAACGGAAAGAAACTGAAAATCCGGGGTCTGAACCGGCACCAGAGCTACCCCTACGTGGGCTACGCCATGCCCGCCTCGGTCCAGCGCCACGACGCCGAGATTCTCAAGTACGAGCTCCAGTGCAACGCGGTGCGCACCAGCCACTACCCCCAGTCCCACCACTTCCTGGACGCCTGCGACGAGCTGGGCCTGTTGGTGTTCACTGAGATCCCGGGCTGGCAGCACATCGGCGGCGAGCACTGGAAGGACGTGGCCTGTGACAACACCCGGGACATGGTGCTCCAGTACCGCAACCACCCCTCCATCATCCTGTGGGGCGTGCGTATCAACGAGTCCCAGGACGACGACCCCTTCTACACCCGAACCAACGCCATCGCCCATGAGCTGGACCCCTCCCGCCAGACCAGCGGCGTGCGGTACATCTGGAAGAGCAGCCTGTTGGAGGATGTGTACTCCTTCAACGACTTCTCCCACGCCGGCAACAACGGCGGACTGCTGCCCAAGTGGCTCATCTCCGGCGGGAAGGAGAAAGGGTATCTCATCAGCGAGTACAACGGCCACATGTACCCCACCAAGTCCTTTGACACCGCCGCCAACCGACTGGACCACGCCCTCCGGTTCGCCACTGTGCTGGACGCCATCTACGGCAAGGACGAGGTGGCCGGCGGCTTTGGCTGGTGTATGGCCGACTACTACACCCACGGCGACTTCGGCTCCGGCGACCGTATCTGCTACCACGGCGTGCTGGATATGTTCCGCAACCACAAGCTGGCCGCGGCAGTCTACTCCTCTGCGGGAGATGCCGCGCCCGTGCTGGCGGTGGGCTCTGAGATGGACATCGGCGACTACCCCGCCGGCAGCATCGGCGACAACTACATCTTCACCAACGCCGACTTTGTCCGGGTCTGGCGGGGCGACCGCCAGCTGGGCGAGTACCGCCCCACCGGCAAGCGGTGGAAGCACCTGAAGCACCCGCCCATCCCCTTCAACGACACCATCGGCGACGCCATCGAGAAGGGGGAGGGCTGGAGCCACCGCAAGGCCGAGGCCCTCAAGGACTCCCTGCTGGCCATCCAGCGCTTCGGCGTAAAGATTCCCGCCAAGTATATTATCAAGACCGGTCTGCGGGCGGTGCGCTACCTGGCCGGTCCGGGTACCTTCTCCCGGCTGTATGCCAAGTACTTTGAGAACTGGGGTACCTCCGCGCCGGTGTACCGCTTCCAGGCGGTGAAGGACGGCAAGGTAGTGGCCGAGATCTCCAAGTCCTCCAACGCTAGGCTGAGCCTGTCCGCCGATGCCAGCGCCACTGTCCTCACCGAGGGGGACACCTACGATGCCGCCGCCATCCGGGTGCGCATTGTGGACGAGAACGGATCCACCGCCCCCTATGCCCAGCTGCCCGTCCGCTTTGAGGTGTCCGGGCCTGTGGAGCTCATCGGGCCGGACACCGTCTGCTCCGACGGCGGCATGTGCGGCACCTACATCAGGACGACCGGCCAGACAGGTACCGCCACCCTGCGCATCATTGCCCCCCAGACCCAGAGCGTGGAGCTGACCTTCCAGGTGGGCAAAGAGGAGAACTGATATGGAAGAAGCAAAGACCCGCTCCGGCGCCAATCCCTGGACCCGCTTCCGGGACAAACACCCCGGAACAGCCCAGTTCCTGGTGTTCTTTATGCTGAGCAACGGCATCACCGTGCTCCAGATGATCATCATGCCGGTGTTTAAGAGCCTGTTCGGCATGACCGACCTGGTGAACACCACCTTTCAGATTCTCCCGGTGGGCCACAATTTTGACGGGAGCGTCTACTACATCTTCAACTATCCCGCTGGTGCCATTGCCGACGGCGGCGGAGGCGGCTTGGCCTACTTCCTGGCGGTCCAGGTGACGCTGCTCATCGCCCAGGTCATCAACTTCTTCGCCCAGCGGAATGTGACCTTCAAATCCAAGAGCTCCATGGGGAAGGCGGCCTGCTGGTATCTGGTGGCCTATGTGGCCATCACCCTCATCGCCGCGGCTCTTCAGGGCCTGTACAAGGCGCCCGTGTACCAGTTCTTTATGGAGACGCTGAACATGGGCGCAGCGGGGGAGACAACGGCGGATTTGATCACCATGCTGATCAACTGCATCATCTCCTTCTGGGTCTATTTCCCCATTCTCAAAATTATTTTCCGCAAATAACAGATGCGTTCCAACCGGAGCACACAGAGAGGAGGTGAGCGGAAAGAACGTTCTCTTGCAGTTCTGCAATGCTATTTTTAGAGGATGGATATGTTCAAGAAACCCAAAGTATGGCGCGGCCTGACCGCGGTCTGCGCCCTGTTCCTGGTCTTCTCCATGATGGCCGCCTATATCTTCGAGCTCTACCGCACCTCTGTGGACGCCTTCTTCGGCACCCGCAGCCAGGTGATGGTGACTTCCGAGTCCAACGACGCCGAGGACGCCTGGACCTACCAGTCCGACTTTACCACCGCCCAGGAGGCCTATGAGGGCTTCAAGGAGTTCGCCATCCGGGAGTCTCAGGAGACCTATGCCCTGCTGAAGAACGACAATGACGCCCTGCCCATTGCCAGCGACGCCAAGATCACCCTTTTTGGCATCCGCAGCTACGCCCCCGTCTACGGCAACAACGGCGGCAGCACTCCCGACGGCAAGGCCACTGTGGAGATCTTCGATGCCTTTGCCGAGCGTGGCTTCCAGATCAACCCCTCCATGCTGGCGGCCTATGAGGCCAATTTCGCCGGTGAGGAGTGGGCCACGCCCCAGTTCGGCGGCGGTATTATGCCTCAGTACACCTCCATCACGTCCTACAACGACCCCTGCGAGCTGACCCTGGACGAGCTGGCTGCCCTGAATCCCGACTACAACAGCCAATACAGTGAGTACAGCGACGCCGCCATCGTGGTCTTTGGCCGTGTGGGCGGCGAGAACGGCGACGGCTACTATCCCGGCGAGGCCGGTCTGGCCGACGGCGTGGAGACCGTCACCGGCAACATCCTCAGCCTGAGCACTGAGGAGCAGGCCATTCTGGACGAGGCCAAGGCCAACTTCGACAAGGTCATCGTGCTCATCAACGCCGCCAACCCTATGGAGGTGGGCAGCCTGGCCGAGGACCCCGACGTGGACGCCATCCTGTGGATTGGCTTCCCCGGTGCCTACGGCTTCTACGGCGTGGCTGACGTGCTCAACGGCACCGTCTCTCCCTCCGCCCACCTGGGCGACGTGTTCGCCAAGAACAGCGCCCTGGCCCCTGCCATGATGAACTACGGCAACATCCCCTGGGCCAA
>NZ_JBMNPX010000017.1:0-60879 GCF_050943825.1 Pseudoflavonifractor sp. | reverse complement strand
GAGCTGCTGGGCATCTGATACGCCAATTCACGGGGGCCCGCGGCTCCCCATTTCATCAACAGGAGTGACCTTTCTATGTCTCAGCTGGAGGAGTACCGAGACCAGATCGACGCCGTAGACCGGGAGCTGGTGGAGCTGTTCCGCCGCCGGATGGATATCACGGCCAAGGTGGGGCAGTACAAGCTGGAGCGGCAGATGCCGGTGCTGGACGCCGCCCGGGAGCGCCGGGTGGTAGAGGCACGCACCGCCATGGTGGAGGACGCCGCTCTCAAGGCCGATGTGGCCGAGCTGTACGCGTCCATCATGGCCATCTCCCGCCGCCAGCAGCGGCGACTGGTCCACGAGGGAACCGAGGACCCGGGCTACGCCGCCTGGGTCTCCGACCTGTCCCGTGCCCGTACGCCGGTGGACAATCCCAGAGTGGTGTACCAGGGAGAGCCGGGGTGTTACAGCGAGGAGGCCGCTGTGGGCTTCTTCGGCCCCCAGGTGAACAGCAGGGGCCTGGCCTGGTTTACCGACGTGTTCGCCGCCCTGGACGCAGGCGAGGCGGATTACGCCGTCCTGCCGGTGGAGAACAGCTCCACCGGCTCCATCCGGCAGGTGTACGACCTGCTGGCCCAGTACCGCTACTACATCGTAGGCGAGTGGCAGGTGAAGGTGGAGCACTGCCTCATGGCTCTGCCCGGCGTAACCCTGGACGACATCCGCACGGTGTACTCCCACGAGCAGGGGCTGATGCAGAGCGAGCGCTTCCTGGACGCCCACCGGGACTGGAAGCGGGTGCCCACCCTGGACACCGCAGGCTCCGCCAAGGAGGTGGCCGCCTCCGGCGACCGCACCGCCGCCGCCATCTGCTCCCGCCGGGCAGCGGAGATCTACGGCCTGAACATTCTGGCCGAGAAGGTCAATTACAACAACACCAATACCACCCGTTTTGTGGTGGTCTCCACGGTGCCGGAGCACCGGAGTGAGCGCAACAAGATCAGCGCCCTCTTCACCCTGCCCCATCAGAGCGGCTCCCTCCACGAGATTCTCACCATCTTCGCGGTGCAGAACCTGAACCTGCTGAAGATTGAGTCCCGTCCTATCCCTGGCCGGAACTGGGAGTACCTCTTTTTCCTGGAGTTCACCGGCGAT
This sequence comes from Pseudoflavonifractor sp., assembly GCF_050943825.1. Taxonomy (NCBI): domain Bacteria; kingdom Bacillati; phylum Bacillota; class Clostridia; order Eubacteriales; family Oscillospiraceae; genus Pseudoflavonifractor; species Pseudoflavonifractor sp. The sequence goes on along the minus strand of NZ_JBMNPX010000017.1, from coordinate 59,742 downwards.
CTGGACGCCCCCGGCATGGACGGCGTGCTCCATGAGCTGAGCCAGCTGGCGGCGGGCATGCGGATTCTGGGCAACTTCAAGGGCTACGAGCCGGAGGAACAGCCATGAATCTGGTTCTTATCGGCATGCCGGGCAGCGGCAAGTCCACGGTGGGGAAGATTCTTTCTAAAATGCTCTGTATGCCTCTGGTGGATACCGACGCTCTGGTGGAGCAGACGGCAGGAAAGACCATCCCGGAGCTCTTCGCCCAGGAGGGGGAGGCCGCCTTCCGGGACCGGGAGACCGCTGCAGCCCGTCAGGCGGCAGCGCTTGACAACACGGTTATTGCAACGGGCGGGGGGATTATCCTCCGGCCGGAGAACATGGAGGCCCTCGCCGCCACCGGCCTTATCTTTTTCCGTGACCGGGACCTGGAGGACATTGTGGGGGAGGACCATATGGGCCGTCCCCTGGTGGGCAAGGACCCGGATAAGCTGCGGATTCTCTATACACAGCGCATAGACCTCTATCGAAAATACGCTCAGTATACAATTTCCGACACAAAAACAGCGGAAGAGGCGGCGGTGCGCATCGCCGCCCTCTATCGGGAGGCATGTCAGCTATGAAATTTCTCATCCTCAACGGCCCCAACCTGAACCTGCTGGGCAAGCGGGAGCCGGGCATCTACGGCGAGAACAGCTACGAGGCTCTGTGTGCCCGGCTGAAGGCCTTTGCGGCGGACCACGGCTCCACCGCCGAGTGCTTCCAGTCCAACCACGAGGGGGCCATCATCGACGCCATCCACGCCGCCGCCGGGGTTTATGACGCCATTGTCATGAACCCCGGCGCCTTCACCCATTACAGCTACGCCATTCTGGACGCCCTGAAGGCGGTAAGCGTGCCCTGCATTGAGGTCCACATCTCCAACGTCCACCAGCGGGAGGAGTTCCGCCACAAGAGCGTCACCGCCCCCGCCTGCGTGGGCCAGATCTGCGGCTTGGGCCTCTACGGCTACGAGGCCGCCATGGGTTACTTTCTCTCGAGAGAGAAAGTAGCCAAAGAGAGCTTCCATTCATAATTTGCCCGCGTGGGAAAAGAGCCAAGGAGAGCTTCCTTTAAAGAAGCGGCCTGCAATCAACAGGGAGAGATGGACATGAAGGTAGAAGTCACAAACTCCACAAAAAAGCTCTGCGTCATCGGCGATCCGGTGCTCCACTCCAAGTCGCCCCTGATTCACAACACCATGCTCTCCGCCCTGGGTCTGGATTATGTCTACCTGTGCCAGCCGGTGCCCCGGGGGCAGGCGGAGGAGTGGCTCAGGTGCGCCAAATTTACCGGGTACGCCGGGTTCAACGCCACCATGCCCCACAAGGAGGTCCTCTTTCCCCTGATGGACGAGACCGATGAGGATGCCCGTCTGTACCGCGCAGTGAATACGGTATGTATAAAAGACGGCAGAGTATACGGATATAACACGGATGGCCGGGGGTTCGTCCGGGCGCTGGAGGATCTGGACACCACCCCGGCGGACAGGACCGTCCTGCTGCTGGGGGCGGGCGGGGCCGCCCGGGCCGTGGCCCTCAAGCTGGTGCAGCAGGGGGCGGGGGCGGTGTTCGTATGCAACCGGACGTTAGAGAAGGCTGCAGCACTCTGCGCCCACGACCTGCTGGGCCGCCTGGAACCTGCCGGGTTTGACAGCGCCACCCTGCGCCGTCTGGCTGCCCGGGCGGACCTGGTGGTCAACTGCACCAGCCTGGGTATGGAGGGAACCCAGGGACAGTTTGAAGACCTGTCCTTCCTGGAAGCGCTGCCCACTGGAACACCGGTGTTCGACCTGATCTATGCCCCCGCCGAAACGGAGCTGCTCCGCCGGGCCAGGGAGCTGGGCCATCCCACAGCCAACGGCCTTGGGATGCTGGTCTATCAGGCGGTATTTGCCCTGGAGCACTTTACCGACACCACGATTGATGCCGCCGCCATGGCAGAGCTGTTGAAACCTGTCCTTACCTGACAGACACTGGACCGGTCGTTCCCTTTTGCGGAATGGCCGGTCCTTTTGATTTACTTTTCACGCTGCAGCGATTATAATGTCTCTTAAGCGGCCCGGCGATATACTCCGGCCGCCCCTCTCTCCGCCCGGCTTCGGGCGTGGAAATCTGATCCGGGAGCGTGCCGTCATGCATCTTGCCCTTGGAATTTTTCTGGTGACCTACATTCTCCTCCTGGCCTTCAGCAAGTACCGGTCCTATATTGCCGCTGCGTCGGCCATTCTCTTTGTGCTGCTGGGTATTCTGCCTCTGGAGCAGGTGGTGGGGGCCATCGACTGGAATGTGCTGCTCATGATTGGCGGTACCATGGGTACTGTGGCTCTGTTCATTGAGTCGGGTATGCCCGCCCTGATGGCCGACGTGATCATGGACCACATGCCCAATATCAAGTGGGCTGCCGTGGCCCTGTCTCTCTTCGCGGGTATCATCTCTGCCTTTGTGGACAATGTGGCCACTGTCCTCATGGTGGCGCCGGTAGCCATGGCCCTGTGCAAAAAGCTGAAGGTCAACCCGGTGCCCATTATTATTGCCATCGCGGTGTCCTCCAACCTTCAGGGTGCGGCCACCCTGGTGGGAGACACCACCTCCATTCTGCTGGGCAACTACGCAGGCATGACATTCCTGGACTTTTTCTTCTTCCGGGGCCGCCCGGGTATCTTCTGGGTGGTAGAGATTGGCGCAGTGGCCTCGGCCTGCGTGCTGCTCTTCTACTTCCGGCATGAGACACAGCCTGTGTCCGCCGGAAGCCGGACCGTGGTAAAGGACTATGTCCCCACCATTCTGCTCTGCGGTACGGTGGCGCTGCTGATTCTGGCCTCCTTCCTGCCCCACCGCCCCGCCCTCACCAACGGTATCATCTGTATGTCCCTGGCCATCCTGGGCTTTCTGCGCAAGGCGGTTCAGACCCGCTCGGCGGCCCCCTTCGGCCAGCTGGTGCGGGAGATAGATTGGCAGACCCTGCTGCTGCTGGCCAGCCTGTTCGTCATCATCGGGGGCATTGAAAGCGCCGGCGTCATTGACGCCATCAGCCAGCTCTTTGTCCGCCTGGCCGGGGACAATCTGTTCCTCATCTACTCCCTCATTGTGTGGGCCTCGGTGCTCTTCTCCGCCTTTATTGACAACATTCCCTATGTGGCTACCATGCTCCCGGTGGTTCAGGGCATCTCCGGTCTGATGGGTGTGGAGCCCTACCTGCTCTACTTCGGCCTGCTCGTGGGAGCCACCCTGGGCGGCAACCTGACTCCCATCGGCGCCAGCGCCAATATTACGGGTATCGGCATTCTCCGCAAGGCAGGCTACACCGTCACCAATCGTGACTTTATGCGCATTGGCCTGCCCTTCTCCATTATTGCCGTTCTCACCGGCTACATTCTTATCTGGGTTGTATGGCACTGAAGCTCTCTCTCAACATAAAAGCGCCTCCGGCCGTTGTACAGGCCGGAGGCGCTTATCTTTTCCTTATTGTCCCTTATATTTTTTCCTGGTGGCAATGCCGCCCCGGATATGCCGCTCCGCCTTGTTCTCCTCCAGGACCCCCTTCACCTGCTCATACAGCGGGCGGTTAAAGGCGGGCAGCCGTTCCGACAGGTCCTTATGTTTCGTCGTGACGAATTAGAACGGTTTCGTTGAGGCCCAAATCACCGAACAGGCGCAGATAAATATCTACATTCCCGTCCTTGTCCACCTCGATCTTCTGGATGATCCGCTTGAGCTGTGCGTTGGTCATCTGTCGCACATCGGTGATGTCCTCAATTTCCTTGAAAGTCTGTTGCAGGACGCCTTCCAGCTGCTCGCCTTTTGTCAGGTGGTAAGACACCATTTTCAGCTCGTTTTCCAGCCGCTCGATCTCTTTCCGCATCCCGCCGATCTTATCATTGAGTTCCTCGCGGGAGATTAAATCGTCGGCGTACATATCCATATATTTTTGCCGTGTCTTTTGCAGTTTAGCAAGCTGGGCGGTCAGCTCCTTTTCATAGTTCAGGTTTTCATCTTTTGCTTTATAGACCCGCTGGAATTCCCCCACTACATAGCGGATGACATTTTTCTTTGCTTTCAGCAGCCCGGCAAAATATTCCTGCAAAACCTCAATAAGTTCATCCTCGTCCACCGTCACAGCGTTAGGGCAGTTGTCCGCCCCCCGCCCGTTGTGGCCGGAGCAGACCCAGCGGACATAGGTGTTTTTGTAGGTACGGACGGTGCGCCGGAAGGACCAGCCGCACTCCTTGCACTTGATGAGGGTGGAGAACAGGTATTTGTTGCTTTGCCGTTCTTTATCCACTTTGAACGCCTTGCCGCGGGACTGCATGATCTGCTGGGCCCGCTCAAAGGTTTCCGGGTCAATGATCCGCAGGTCTGGCCGCTCCACCACCATCCATTCCGAAGCGTCCTTGTCCGCCCGCTGGCCGGTTAAAAAGTCGGTTACTTCCTGCTTGCCGTTGATGATTTTCCCGGTATAGAGTTCGTTGGTCAGGATGCGGCAGACACCATTTTGGCTCCATTGGCAGTTCCGCTTTGTCCGCAGCCCCCGCTCATTGAGGAAGATAGAGATTTTTGCCGCCCCGTAACCGTCCTTAATATACCACTCATAAATCTGGCGGACAACCGCCGCTTCCTCCTCGTTGATTGCGAGGTTGAAGTAATCCCCGATGGTCTTATCGTACCCATAGACAATGTTGGGGACGCGGCCTTTTTCCGCGTTCATTTTCTTGCCAAATTTTACACGCTTTGAAGTATTGGCGCTCTCCTCTTGGGCCAGGGCCCCAAAGATCGTCAGCACAAATTCGCTGTTGCCCATGCTGGTCATGTTGGCGGTCAGGAACTGCGTTTCAATCCCCAACGCTTTCAGTTTGCGGACATTCTGCAAGAGATCCACCGTGTTCCGGGCGAAACGGGAAATGTCCTTGACCACCACCATGTCAAAGAGGCCATGTTCCGCATCCGCCATCATACGCAAAAACTCTTTTCGGTTCTTGATTTTCGTCCCGGAAATACCTTCGTCTGCGTAAAGGCGCACAAGGTTATCCCCGGTGCGTTTGGTATATTCGGAGAAGAATTCTTTTTGCGCTTCCAGGCTGTTGAGCTGATCTTCTTTATCGGTGGAAACGCGGCAGTAAGCGGCGATGTTCATAGCAAAACCTCTCTGTTAAAATAAAACCGTTCTGTTACATCCCTATTTTATCATGTGCTGTTTTAGATTGCAATAGGGAAAGGGGCGCCCCGCTTATGCATGGCACCCCTCGTTATCCTTTTCGCCGGAACCATCCACCGCATCTGCGGCAGACTGTATGGCAAGCTGTACCTTTTCCTGGTTTGCTTCCATAAAGATTTTCAGTAAGTAATCGGCGGTAGCTGCCGTCGGGTTAGGGTTATGGAAGCGGTAATTGAGTTTCCTCTTTTTCACAGCAGCATTCCCACCTCCCTCTTGCTGCCTGTCCTTTGTCCATGTCTATGAAAACAAGGCGGAAAATAGTACCTGATAGGGTTGTCAAAGATCATGCCCCTGGTAGGGTCGCTGTGCCTGCCCTAATTCCCTGCGGATTTCCGGCGGGATGCGGTCAAGCAGCCGTTGCATATCGTGCAATTCACTTTCCAGCTTTGCCCGCTCCATGCGGTCTTTCATCTTCCCGCTTTCACTGGCCTTCGCCCTTGCTTCCAGCTTTTGATTTTCTTCCAAAAGGTCTTTGATCGTGATCTTGTACTTTTTCAGCTGCCCGGAGAAGTCCTCCATCTGCGGGAACCACTTTTTCAGCAGGGAGAGGGCTTCTTCCTTTTTCTTTCCGGCGTTCAGCGGGTTCATGCCGTCAAGGATGGCTTCGATGGCTCTGGCCTGTTTGGAGAGGGAAACCGCCTGCTTGAAAAGCCGGGTGGGGATATGCTTCCGGCCTGTCTTGCTGGCGCTCTCCCCACGCTCCAAATCCGGGTATTTCTCCACCATGTAGGCGTGAAAGTCATCCTGCCACTTCGTCAGGTTTGCCCGGTTGCCGATGATTTCTTTGGCGCACAGGCGGTTGTCCTTTGTCAGCGGCACAAAGGTCAAATGCAGGTGGGGCGTTTTCTCGTCCATGTGTACCACAGCCGACACGATATTTTCCCGGCCTACCCGGTCAATGAGGAAATCCGCTGCCCGCTGGAAAAACGCCTGTATTTCCTTTGGGGATTTCCCTTTGAAAAACTCCGGGCTGGCGGTTATCAGCGTATCGACAAACCGTGTACTGTCTTTCCTTGTCCGGCATCCGGCCTGCTCAATTCGGCTCTGAATGAAGTGGTAATAGCGTCCCTCCGGCTTGACGATATGGAAGTTGTACTTGCTCTTGGCGGTGTCAATGTCGGGATTGCTGGCATACTGCTCTTTCTGCCGTTCGTGATGGGCTTCCAGCGGCCTTGCCGGGTTGCCCTTGTGCTTCTCAAAACGCAAAATTGCGTGTTGTGCCATGAAACTCCTTTCCCCATTCCTTTCCCATCCGGGGTTTTCCACAGGGAAAATCCTGCCAGAAATAGCTCGGATAGGATTGGAATGGATAGAATCTAAATCAATCTCTTAATCTTTGTATTTCTATATACCGTCCGGTTTCCGTACTTCTCAAGGGTGATTTCCGTACTTCATGGGTACAGTTTTCAATCCTCCGGCGTACCCTAACCGGATTTCTTGAAGTCGGTGTTTGAAACCGCTTCATAGGATTTTGGGTAAATGCGGTTGGGTTTTCCACAGCCCTGCTTCTGGATCTCCACCAGCCCGGCGTATTGCAGTTCCCGCAGGGTATTCACCGCCTTTTGCCGCCCACAGCAGAGCAGGTCAACCACCTCGCAGATGGGATAATACAGATAAATCCGCCCGTACTCGTCCGCCCACCCATTTTTCCGGGATAACTCCGCCCGTCGCAGGATAAAGGCGTACAGTAGCTTTGCCTCGTTGGATAGAGGCTGGAATGTAGGGGCTTCAAAGAGAAAATTGGGGAGCCGGGTGAAGCTGAACGCCTGTTCCGGCTGATGAATGTAAATCGTGTTTGTCATAGCGTGTTTTGTGGACGGTTAGAAGCCCGTTTTCCGGGGTGGGCGATAGTTTATACCACCCGCCCCGGTTTGGGGCCTGTGAAGCCTGATAAATCAAGGCTTTTTTGCTCCTAACTGTCCACACAAGACCTCCTTTTCCGTTCACTTTCTGTTTTCTGCCGCCTGTGAACTTTGGCGGCGCAGCCGGGGCAGTATTTAGCCCGGTTGGATTTGGGGACGAATACGCCGCCGCAGACTGCACAGCGTTTCAAGTCCTTATCCCGGAAAATCTCTGCTTCCAACGCCCCGTCCAGCGGCAAGACCGCCCACCGGAACCACTTGCAGCAGACCGAGAAAGAAACCGTCTGCGGGCAGGTGCAGGCGTCCCCATCGTCAAGGGCAATACAGTTGCCGTCTTCACAGCAACAGCACTCCCGGCGTATCAGGGCGCTTGCCCGTTTCCGCTGCGCTGGTGTCATGCGGTAAAGGGAACCGTCTGGCCTGCGTCCCAGCGGCGGCAAAGTTTTGGTAGGATGGATGCTGACCCCTCTTTTCTTGTTGTATTCAACCGGTTGTGAGATCAGTTTATCATGAAAAAATGCAATTCCCGTTTTTCTGCGGGAATTGCATTTATGCCATCGTGTAGACCTTCAAAATTGTAAATCTGCAATTACTGCTATTCCTAAATGTGGAATGGTGTGGTAAACTGAAAGAAATACAGGCAAGGAGGGGGAAATATGGCGGCAAAACAGTTTGAGGAACATCCAGGCGACCGGATTGGCGATTTGAGGACGAACCTGGGGATGACAAAGAAAGAATTGAGCCGGAAAACCGGGATCGATGCATCCCAGATCACCCGCATTGAAAATGGCAGCCTCAAAACTATCAGCAGCGATTATCTGATAAAGCTGGCAAAGGAATTGAAAACATCTACGGATTATATCCTGGGTCTTACCCCTGTCAGCGTCCCGAAAAGCTATGATATTTCTGAACTGGGCCTGTCTAATGAAGCGGTTAAAAGGCTTGTCACGGGCGCTGTCGATGTACAAATCCTCAATCGGTTGTTAGAACACAGGAATTTCCCCAAACTGATAGATTTGATACGGATATATTTTCAGGACACGGCAGCAAAGGGGATAATGGCACGAAACCAGATTATCGAGATGGCAACGGCTTCCCTGTCTGACCTGATGAAAGAACACCCGGAATATCGGGCAGGAGCAAAGCCGGATTTGCAGCTTTTGAACGCCCAAAAGATGGGGGAACATGAAGCGGAGATTGAAAAAATCAAGAATGTGTTCCTTACCATCCTGCGGGATATTAAAAAAGATATGGATAGCGGTGGACAGCCGGGAGAAGTAGCCACCGCCGCAATGCTTCAAACCATGAGGGACGCGCTGGCTGGGCAACAGCAGGAGCCGGTGTCAATGGACGATGTGACTGCGATGATTGCTAGGCAGATTGGGCAGATTATCCCAATGGATGAGGAAACAGCAGAGGAGTTTCAACGATTGGCGATAAAAATGATAGAACAAGTGCGAGACACCTAAAAATGTATTCGTTTCCTATCAAAAGAATCCCTTGTGTAATTTCGCTTAAACGAATATAATATAGACAGTTAATAGCTTCTCCCCCAAAAACTCTGCTGAGGTAATATAAATGAACGGATATATTACGGTTCAAGAAGCGGCACAAAAATGGGGAATAACCCCGCGCCAAGTTCAGATTCTCTGTAAAGAAGAACGTATAATTGGAGCAACTCGAATGAGTCGCATCTGGGTTATTCCAGAGAATGCAGAGAAACCGACAAAAAAACTAAAGAAACAATATCGTATGTTTAAGGAGCAAAAATGAAAATGGGCGATATTACATATAAAAAAATTACAACAACCCCTATTAATCTCGATAACTCGATTATAATTGAAAGTGATGCTATACTTGCTTTACAAAAACTTCCATCGGCTTCAGTGCAGTGCATTGTTACTTCACCGCCATATTGGGGACTTCGAGATTATGGTATTAAAGGTCAAATTGGCCTGGAGGAAAAATTACAGCAGTACATTAATAAATTAGTATCTGTTTTTGCTGAAGCAAAAAGAGTTTTACGAGATGATGGTGTGTTTTGGTTAAATATTGGTGATGGGTATACTAGCGGAAATCGTGGGTATAGAGCACCTGACAAAAAGAATCCAGCTAGAGCAATGAGTGTTCGTCCCGACACTCCAGAAGGATTGAAACCAAAAGATTTGTTAGGAATTCCGTGGAGGCTGGCCCTAGCCTTACAAGCTGATGGTTGGTTTTTGCGTAGTGATATTATTTGGAACAAACCTAATGCTATGCCAGAAAGCGTGAAAGATCGGCCAACACGTTCCCACGAATATGTTTTTATGCTTACAAAAAAAGAAAAATATTATTACGATTACCAAGCCATAAAAGAAAATGGACGCAACAAGCGCACAGTTTGGAATGTAAACACCGCGCCGTTTGCAGAAGCCCACTTTGCAACATTCCCTCCTGCTTTGATAGAACCATGTATTCTTGCCTCAACTAAAGAGAATGATTTTGTGCTTGACCCATTTTTTGGTTCTGGAACAGTTGGCGTTGTTTGTCAAGAATTTAATAGACAATTTGTTGGCATAGAGTTAAACGATGAGTATGTTAAAATTGCAAGAACACGATTGGATATTTTAGAACTTCCAGTGTTGAAAGTTGTAGGTGAATAAGATGGCAATAATATTTGACTTGCCCAATACCCAGGTCGGTTTTGCTAATACATTGAAAGAATTACGAGAGACGTTTCTTCAGGATGCCTTGGCTACGACAGTTGCAGTAATGGAAATTAATATACTTGATTCAGAGCTACATGAGTATGTTAACAATGGTTCGCTACAAACTCTTGCCACGCATGGAATGAGAGGCGAATTATTGTTTGCGGTTCCAAGTATTTTGGAAAAGAACCCTAGATTACTGGGCTATTATCGTCTTTTGCTAGGTTACAGTCAAAAAGGCTTTTACACTGCCGCCACTGGCGCAGGGATGTTCAAATCATTAGAGGAAAAGGGCTCCCTTTCGCAAAAGCAACGTAGTGCTCTACCAGAATTATGCCGAGCATTAAATCTCAGTGCAAAATATATGTTGGAGCATCTTGAGGACCAAATGATCAGTTCCGGATTCTTTGATCAGTTGACCCTTTTGACATTGGGACCACAACTTCGTGGCGGGGCTAATGTCCAAAAAGGGACTTCTGCTATTTCACAAGTATTCGATGTAGTTTATCAAATTGTAAGCGCATCTGTTGTTCGCTCTAACTCAAGATGCATTGAATTAAAGAATAATTCAGGCCGTACCGTATACATACAATTTGCAGCTGATCCCGATATTGTGATAAGGGAAGAATTAGCAACAGACAAATACCGAAATTTAGTTGCAATCGAGGTTAAAGGAGGACAAGACTACTCGAATATTCACAACCGAGTGGGAGAGGCCGAAAAAAGCCATCAGAAGGCAAAAAAAGATGGTTATGTAGAGTGCTGGACAGTAGTTAATGTTGACCGCATTGATATGAACATGGCACAAAAAGAATCTCCGACTACAAACAAATTTTACCGAATATCTGAACTTTTGAATCAAAGCAGCGCTGAATATAGAGATTTTTCGTTGCAAATTTTATCTATTGCAGGCATTTAACCTTCACTAGATATTATTTGCAAAAACGAGGTGTTGGTATGCCACGAAAGAGAGACGATAAACCGCTCTATGACTACAATATATACCGCATTCTTCCAGAAAAAGCAGAGAGCTTCAAGTCGTTCTTGGAAGATCGAAGATTTGAAGAAATACCATTGAAACCGGAGTGTATTCAAAACCCCTCTGGATATACATTTACCCTCATGTTTTGCGATAAAGACAACCGAAAGGGCTCTCCTTGGGTAAATTTATTATCCACCTGTACCGAATGGGATTTGAGCCAAGAATTAAAAATATATGGAGCAGCCTTAATTTGTTATAGGGAAGACTCTTGTTTTGTTGTTTCTTATGGCAATGCACACTTTTATGTGAGCGATTATTGTGATTTTAATTTTGGAGTGGCTGTTGCAGAACGACTAATTGATTTAGACCAGGTTCGAGCACAACAAAATATTTCTCATGGTAGCAAGCTAAGTAAAATGCACATGGATTACTTGGGCGGTACAGTGCTGTCCTATCGTAGCGGAGAGATACCTACCTATATTCGAGGAACAAGTCTTGATCCAGAGTTATGGGGAACTACTATTAACTGCGGCACCTCTGCACAATTCAAATGGGAAGAGAAGCCAACTGAAATCGGCGAAAAATTGAATCTCCTAAATGAAATAATAAAAGCAGATAGCTCGATTTCTCTACCGAGATTAACTTTTTTGGATGTAGAAGAAGATGCAGAAAAAATTGAAAGCCTTTATCATCAATTAGCTGTTGCTATTGAGCAATATGACGGAGCCGCTAACGATGGAAACTTAATAAATGTTCCATCTTTCTACATGATGGGAACACGGCTAATACAGAACGATTCTGTCCGTTTCAAATTAAGCTGTAATCATAAAAGCCTTGAATTCGATGGTGAATTATCCATAACTGCAATTAATGAGTTTGTTAGGGAAAAAGAATTTGCGCTACAAGAAGTAATTCAGAAAATTAACATCTCTATTGAATACGCCAATGATGCATGGACAAACCGCAAACCTATCACGGAGTATCTGGAATTTATCACAGAAGATAATTTTTGCTTGCGCAATGGCAAATGGTGCTCCTTTAACATTGCATATCTTGACCGTATCTTCCAAGAAGCCAAAAGGGTTGCTTTTATAAATCATTCTCAAGACGAGTTTGCACTATCTAAAGACGATGTCATTCAATTTGCAAGGGAAAACGGTTTTTATGACGAAACAAACAGCAGGCAACCATATGAAACTTTCTACAATCAGAACATTTCGCAGCTGATAGGGGCAATTTGTTTACACCCGCGAACCGTACCTGTTGATCCGGAAGGTAATGGCCGATACAGATATGAAGTGTGCGACTTTTGCAAGGATCAGACCCTATACTTTGTGAAGATAGGAAAGCCGAATGATTTTGCGTATGCCATTGACCAAGCTATGCTGACACTCGAAAAATGTGAAGCAGGTATGGGTTCTTTAACATTGCCAGGAGATTTAGCTGTTTCTCCCACAGAGTTTAGAATGGTATTAATCTTTGATGGGCGTGCTAATATGGTAGAAAAATGGGAAGATGTTTTTTCTATCAATTTCCTTATCCATCTAACAGAATTGAAGCGGCGTTTGAGCAGTACAGACATATCTCTTACAATCGATTTTGTTTACTGGTGAGTTTTATATACCTGCTGCCACTCCCGAAACCGCCCAGCTTTTTGCTCACCCCTATCCGCAAAAACCTGTCCGTTTTCCTGCCGGGCAAAGTGAGCGTTTCCATCCGGCGAAACTCTCATTTTACCCGCCAGCCGTGACAGCAGGTATAACACACTACACTTTGCGTTGCAAAGTCGTGTGCCAAAGGGGAAGCCCCTTTGGAAACCCCGATTTTGTCGGGAAGCTGGTACAGCCTGCATAGGTGCAGTTGTACCCCTTCCTTCCAAAACGAAATAGGCGGCATAGGTCAGCCCGTCCCCGGTGCTGATCTATGCCGCCTATTTGCTTATATGGGCGCTTACTGTATCGCCCATATCAACCGTTCTAATTTATCACTTCCGTATGTACGGTGGATTTGCTGATGCCGAATTTCTGGGCAGCGCCGCGCACCGTGGCCCTGTTCTCTATAATGTAAAGCGCCAGCTGGCAGGCGCGCTCCTCGATATTCCCCTTCAAACAGCAACACTCCCTGCTTGTTTCTAGGGCATATATATGCGCCCGGGCTGCCGGTTATGAAGTTATCCCCCTTCTGACTCCCTTTTCCGTGAAGATTGTAAATCTTGCGTAAATTCCATTGATAACCGCTGGAAAATCGCGTAAACTAAATTGAATATATCAATTCATTGTGAGGTGTCAGGGAAATGAAATGCGGAATTGTGGATTTGGGCTCCAATACCATTCGGCTTTCCATTTACCACTGGGAGGGTCGGCAGTTCAAGCTGCTGATGAATAAAAAGGAGATGGCCGGACTGGCCGGCTATATCAAGGACGGCGTGCTGTCCGACCGGGGTATCCTGGTGGCCTGCCAGGTGCTGGCCGGCTTCAAGTCGCTGCTGGAGAATTTCGATATCCGGGATATTCACGTGTTTGCCACCGCCTCCCTGCGGAATATTGTCAACACAGAGGACGCGCTGGACACCATCCGCGCCGTCACTGGTATGACGGTGGAGGTAGTCTCCGGCTCGGATGAGGCCACCTTCTCCTTCCTGGGCGCCACGGTAGGCGGCGGCGCACCTGCCACCGGCCTGCTGGCTGACATCGGCGGCGGCTCCACCGAGCTGGTGTCCTACGAAAAGGGCATCATTACCTCCGGGTGCAGCCTGCCCATGGGCTCCCTGTCACTGTTCACGAAGTATGTCTCCGGGCTGTTCCCCACCCGTGAGGAGCGCCACGCCATCCGGGACCAGGTGGAGGCCGAGCTGGAGCGGGCCAAGACCGCCGGCGTGCGCAGCGCCCACCTCACCGGTGTGGGCGGCACCATCCGTGCGGCGGCCAAACTGTGCAACGACCTGTCCGGTGCCGACCAGAACAACCGCACCATCCCCGCCGAGGAGATCCGCGCCCTGTACAAGGACCTGAAGAAGGGCGACCAGGCCACCCTGCGGCAGATTCTCCGCACGGTCCCCGACCGTGTCCACACTATCCTGCCCGGCCTGGCCATTCTCAACGCAGTACTCAAGAGCTATGAGGTGGAGACGGTGCTGGTGAGCCCCTGCGGCGTGCGGGAGGGATATCTGCTCCAGTGGGTAATGGGAGTGAACGGACATGAGTAAAACAGTGGACACCCGCTACACCCAGGAGCGGGAGCTCTCTTGGCTGCGGTTCAACGAGCGTGTGCTGGAGGAGGCCCGGGACGAGAATGTTCCCCTGTTTGAACGGCTGAAATTCGCCGCCATCTTCACCAGCAACCTGGACGAGTTCTTCATGATCCGTGTGGGCTCCATCTACGACATGACCCTGTCCAAGCAGGACTATGTGGACAGCCGCAGCGGCCTGACCCCTGCCGAGCAGCTTCAGGCCATCTGCAAGGCGGTACCCGCCCTGTACAAGCAGCGGGACAAGATTGTCTCCCAGCTGGAAAAGCGGCTGCGGGCCTGCAATATCTGTGCCCTCAAGCCGGAGGAGCTGGATGGCAAGGAGCGCAAGCAGGTGGAGCGCTGGTTTAAGGACTATGTACAGCCGGTGCTCTCCCCCATGGTGATGGACAGCCACCACCCCTTCCCCCATCTGCCCTCCAAGAGCCTGAACATCTTCCTCTCCCTCCGCCGGGACGGAGAGCGGAGGTTCGGCCTGATCTCCATCCCCAAGGCGCTGCCCACCTTCCTCCGGCTGGAGGAGCGGGGGCTGCGGTATCTGCTCACCGAGCAGATTGTCCTGACCTATGCCGACTCCCTCTTTGATACCTATCAGGTGGAGGAGAAGCATGTCATCTCGGTCACCCGCAACGCCGACATTAGCCCGGAGGACGAGGACTACGACGTCATGGAGGACTTCCGGGAGCACATGCAGAAGGTGCTCAAGAAGCGGGCCCGTCTTGCCCCCGTGCGGCTGGAGGTCCAGGGGCACCCCTCCGAGGAGCTGCTGAGCTATCTGTGCCAGCGGCTGGAGCTGCCCAGAGAGCATGTGTTCTTCTCCAAGGCGCCTCTGGCCATGGGGTATGTGTACGCCCTGGAGGGCAAGCTGCCCCCGGAGAGCGCAGCCGCCCTGTGCTATGCCAAGTATGTCCCCCAGTGGCCTGCCGGGCTCAACCGGAACGAGAAGATGATCCCCCAGATTCTCCGGCGGGATGCCCTGCTCTTCTACCCCTTCCACTCCATGGACCCCTTTCTCCATCTGGTGAAGGAGGCCGCCAACGACCCCTCCGTCCTGGCCATTAAGATCACCATCTACCGTCTGGCCTCCACCGCAAAGCTGGTGGAGTATCTGGCGGCAGCGGCGGAAAACGGCAAGGACGTCACCGTGCTCATGGAGCTGCGGGCCCGCTTTGACGAGCAGAACAATATTGCCTGGGCCGAGCGGCTGGAGGAGGCGGGCTGCACCATCCTTTACGGCTTTGAGCACTACAAGGTCCACTCCAAGATCTGCCTTATCACCCGGCGGGACAAGGCCCGCATCCAGTACATCACCCAGATCGGAACGGGCAACTACAACGAAAAGACCGCCAAGCTGTACACCGACTTCTGCCTCATGACGGCCAGCCCGGCCATCGGCGCCGATGCGGCCGCCTTCTTCCAGAATATGTCCACCTCCAATCTGGAGGGGGATTACCAGCAGCTGCTGGTGGCACCCTACGGGCTCAAGCCCAAGCTCATGTCCCTCATCGACGGGGAGATTGAAAAGGCGCGGCAGGGCAAGCCCGCACGTATTTTCATCAAGGTCAACTCGGTCACTGACCGCCACCTCATCGACAAGCTGGCCCAGGCCAGTCAGGCCGGGGTGCCTGTCACCATGAACGTCCGGGGTATCTGCTGCCTGCGGCCCGGGGTACCCGGCCTTACCGACCACATCCGGGTGTTCTCCATTGTGGGCCGGTTCCTGGAGCACCCCCGCATCTATGCCTTCGGCGTAGGAGAGGAGACCAAGCTCTATATCGGCTCCGCCGACCTGATGACCCGCAACACCCAGCGGCGGGTGGAGATTGCATGCCCGGTCATCGACCCCGCAGTCCGGCGGCAGATTAAGCACTATGTGGAGCTGTTCTGTGCCGACAATGTGAAGGCCCGCAACCTCTGTGTGGATGGCACCTACGCCCCCGTGGGCCGTCCGGAGGGCGCACCCGCTCTGGATGCCCAGGCCACCCTGATGGCGGAGGCCCTCCAGGAGGCCAGCTCCACCCAGGCCGCACCCAGTCCCCAGGAGCGCCGTCCCGGCCTGCTGGGCCGTCTGCTGGGCAAACTGAAGGGATAAAAACAAAAAACTCCGGCGTGTCCCCCTCTGGGACACGCCGGAGTTTTTTAATATTTGGGGTTACACGTTGAAGCGGAAGAGGACAATGTCGCCGTCCTTCATCTCGGCGTCGCAAGCGCCGTATCCCTCACCCCGGCGATTTCGCCGGGGCTCGCTCACTCTGCTGCTCCGCCTCTCCCCACAAAAGGCACAGCTTTTTATGGGGACCCCGTTTGTTAGACGTTGAAGCGGAAGAGAACAATGTCACCGTCCTTCATCACGTACTCTTTGCCCTCGGAGCGGACAAGGCCCTTCTCCTTGGCTGCGGCCATGGAGCCGCAGTTCTTCAGGTCCTCAAAGGACACCACCTCGGCGCGGATAAAGCCACGCTCAAAGTCGGTGTGGATCTTACCGGCGGCCTGGGGGGCCTTGGTGCCCTTGCGGATGGTCCAGGCACGGCACTCGTCCTCGCCGGAGGTGAGGAAGGAGATGAGGCCCAGCAGGGTGTAGCTGGCCTTGATAAGCCGGTCCAGGCCGGACTCAGCGATGCCCAGGTCGTCCAGGAACATCTTCTTCTCGTCGGCGTCCAGCTCGGCAATCTCGGCCTCCAGCTTGGCGCACACGGGGATCACCTGGGCGCCTTCCTTGGCGGCCAGCTCCTCCACAATCTTGTAGTAGGCGTTGCTCTGGCAGTCGGCAAAGCCCTCCTCATCCAGATTGGCGGCGTAGATGATAGGCTTCAGGCTCAGCAGCTCGGAGGTGGCGATAAGCTCAGCGTCGTCCTCGTCGCACGCAAAGGATCGGGCGGAGTTGCCGTCGTTGAGCCAGTCCTTCAGAGCGGAGAACACCTCCACCTCATGGAGATACTTCTTGTCGCCCTTGGCGGCCTTCTGAGCCCGGTCAATGCGCCGCTCCACCATCTCCACGTCGGCCATGATGAGCTCGATGTCGATGACGCCGATGTCGCCGGCGGGGTCCACAGGCACATTGGTGCTGGTATCGGCCACCACGTGCATGATGTTCTCGTCGTCAAAGCAGCGGACCACGTGGACAATGGCGTCGCACTCACGGATGTTGGCCAGGAACTTGTTGCCCAGGCCCTGGCCCTTGGAGGCGCCCTTTACCAGGCCGGCGATGTCCACGAACTCCACCACAGCGGGAGTGGTCTTCTTGGGCTGATAGAACTCGGAGAGCCAGTCCAGCCGGCTGTCGGGCACGGCTACCACGCCCACATTGGGGTCGATGGTGCAGAAGGGGTAGTTGGCGCTCTCGGCGCCGGCGTTGGTAATGGCGTTAAACAGGGTGCTCTTGCCCACGTTGGGCAGACCCACGATACCCAATTTCATCGGTTAAAAACCCTCTTTCGGTATTTTAGCCATAGTATTATATATGATTGCGGAACAAAAAACAAGCCCCGGTCCGCCATTGCCCCTATTTCAGTGCCGCCATCTCCCGTCTGCCCGACAGGAGCAGGAAGCCCGCGGCAGCAATGGCGGCGGTGAACAGATAGACTCCTGAGATGGGCACTACCCGCTGAAGCGCGGCAAAAAACAGAGAGGCCACCGGCATGGAGGCGCAGACCAGGGCGTTGAATACACCGCCCACGCGCCCCAGGAACTCCCGATCCACATTTCGCATCATTACCACATTGAGCGCCACGCCCACCGCCGAGGTGGCCGCACCGTAGAGCAGGCAGAGGACGGCGTACAGCGCAGCTCTCAGCCAGGGCTGAGGCAGCCAGGTTACCGTCCAGAGGAGTAGATAGATACCCCCTACCGCCAGGCCGCAGGCACAGAGCAGCCGCCGCTTTGGAATCCGACTGAGGATCCCGTAGCCCGCCGCCCCCAGAAACAGGCCCAGGGAGAGCCCTGCGCTGCCCGTGGTGAGGGCGTCCTCTGCCAGACCAAGCCCCTCGGTGATGAACGCGGCCCGCAGGCTCTCCAGAGGCACACTCACCAGATTGATCAGGCAGCAGAAACAGGTCACCAGCACCAGTATCTGATTTCCTTTATAATAGCCAAGCCCGCTGCGCAACTGCCGGAGATAGCCTCCGCCAGGCCGCTCCTGCTCGGCGGGCAGCTTCAGCCCAGTAAGGATTCCGCCCGAGAGAAAGAATGTGGCCGCGTCCACCAGCACCGCGCCGCCCACGCCCAGTACCGCCACAATCACGCCGGACAGCCCCATACCTACCAGTTCACAGGCCCGGCAGGTGCTCTGATTAAAGGCCATGGCTGTCTCCAGATTCTCCGGCCGGAGCACTCTGGGCAGCACAGACAGGCCGCAGGGCTGACGCAGGGCTTCCAACGAAGAGTTGAGAAGTGTGATCATCAGCAGCATCCAGGGCGTCAGCCAGCCCTGAAAAAAGCCCAGGGCAATGAGCATCACCAGCAGTCCCCTGCCAAAGTCACACAGCACCATCACCCATTTTTTGTTCAGATAATTCACCCATGCGCCGGTGAAGGGCTGGAGCAGGACAGTGGGAAGGTAATTCACACCCAGAATCACCGCCAGCCATTCTCCCGAACCGGTCAGTGCGTAGATCAGCCAACCAAAGGCCACTGCATCCACCGAGTCGCCAAAGCGGTTGACCATGTTGGCGGCCACAATTTTCAGGTATTCATGCTCTGTCCAGATTCCTTTTCGAAAACGCTCCGTATGCACCATTTTCACCTCAATTCCTTCTCAATGTTCTGAATATTGATTACTATGACAATTCTTTTGTCATAGTATCACAAAAGAATTCCATTGAAAAGGCTTTTGTGACCTTCACAAATACCGGGGCCCCAGCGCCTGCCGGAAATAGATGGCAGACACTGGGGCCCATTTCCCCGCTGCTCAGATGGGCAGCAGTGCGGAGGCGATGTTGAAGTAGACGATGAGGGAGATGGCGTCCACAATGGTGGTGATGAGGGGGGCAGCCATGATAGCGGGGTCGGCGTGGAACAGCTTGGCGGCCATGGGCAGCACGCCGCCCACGGTCTTGGCCAGCAGCACGGTGACAAAGAGGGCCATGGCCACGGTGAGGGCAATCATCTCGTTGCCGGGGTAGGTGATGATAAGCCGGACGAAGTTGACCGCGCTGAGCACCACGCCCACCATCATGCTGACCCGCAGCTCCTTCCAGAACACCTTCATAAAGTCCTTGAGCTGGATCTCGCCCACGGCCATGCCGCGGATGATGAGGGTGCTGCTCTGGCTGCCGGCGTTTCCGCCGGTGTCGGTGAGCATGGGGATGAAGGTGACCAGCAGGGGCATGGCGGCAAAAGCGGCCTCGTACTGGCCCAGAATGCCGCCGGTGATCATGCCTGAGATCATCAGTACCAGCAGCCACACAATGCGGTGCTTGGCCAGAGTGAAGGCGCTGGTCTTGAGATAGGGCTTCTCCGAGGGGGCCATGGCGGCCATCTTCTCAAAGTCCTCGGTGGCCTCCTCCTCCATGACGTCCATACCGTCATCGACCGTGACAATACCCACCAGCCGGTTCTCCTTGTCCACCACGGGCATCGAGATGAAGTCGTACTTCATCATCCGGCTGACCGCCTCTTCCTGGTCCTCGGTGGTCTCGGCGGTGATGACATCGGTCTCCATCAGGTCCTCCACCCGCTGTTCGTCCTTGGCGATGAGCAGTTCACGCACGGTGATGACGCCCTCCAGACGGCGGGCGTGGTCGGTGACGTAACAGGTGTAGATGCTCTCGGAGTCCTCGCCTGTGCGGCGGATGTGGGCGATGGCCTCGGCCACGGTCATGGACTTCTTCAGGTCCATGAACTCGGCGGTCATAATGCTGCCCACCGAGTTTTCGGGGTAGTTGAGGAACTGGTTGATGAGCTTGCGGGTCTCGGGGCGGGCGTTCTTCAGCACCCGCTTGACCACGTTGGCGGGCAGCTCCTCCAGCATGTCCACCGCGTCGTCCACGTAGAGCTCCTCCACAATGGCGGACAGCTCCTGGTCGGTGGCGGCGGCCAGAATGGCCTCCTGGTTCTCGGGGGACAGGTTGGAGAACACCTCCGCCGCCAGCTCCTTGGGCAGGGTGCGGAACACCACCGTGGCCTGTTCGCTGGTCAGCTCCTCCATGAACTCGGCGATGTCCACCTCGTTTTCCTCGGCCAGAATAGCCTGAAGGGCGTGGTAATCCCGGCGCTCCAGCAGCTCCCGGAGCACCTCAAAGTTATTTTTCTTTTCCATCGGATATTCCTCCTGTTTGATGAGATGACAGCAAGGAAGTCACCAAATGGACAAAGCCGCAGCAGGGCCGCCGGACAAACTGTCCAGCCGCCCTCTGCGGCGATATTCAGCGGGGGATTCGTCAGAATGAGGAACCCAGGCGGACAGCGCCGGCCCGGACCCGCAAATGAATATCACTGCCCATTTTCGTACTTCGGCCGCATTGGTCCACCTGATTTTCCTCCTTTTTCCTATTATCTGGCTGGGAATTCCCAGCCGCCCAATGAGGATAGCACATTCCTGCTCTAAAATCAACCCCCATTTTCCCTTTTTCGCTCATTTTCAGCAAATATATTTATTTTCCCGCTTTGGCATTTCATTATCTCCCTCAATCTTCTTCTCAGCTCGTCTGGCTTTTGTTTTCTTCGTGTTTCTATCTTCCATTTTCTGTGTATTGTGCGCTGTGGAAAATAATTTTTCCCCGCTCTTGTAAAGCGCCGTCGGAGCGTGTAGAATCGTATGACAGTGTGCGCAATGTTTTTCAGGAGGTGTTCCCATGCTGCTGCGTTCCTCCGGTGACATCACTCAAGGTGTCATCTGGAAGCATCTGCTGGCCTTTTTCTTCCCCCTCTGGCTTGGTACCTTTTTTCAACAGCTCTACAACACGGTGGACACCTTGGTTGTGGGCCGTTTTGTAGGTAAGGTCGCCCTGGCTGCTGTGGGCTCCACAGGCGTGCTGGTGAACCTGACGGTGGGTATCTTTACCGGCCTGGCCAGCGGCGCGGTGGTGGCCATTGCCCAGCACTACGGCGCCCGTCAGTGGGAGGATGTGCACAAGGGCGTCCACACGGCCATGCTGCTCTCCGTCATCATCGGCGCTTTCTTTATGGTGGCGGGCTTTCTCCTCACGCCCTGGGCCCTCCGCGCTCTGGGCACCAAGGCAGACGCCTTTCCGGGGGCGGAGCTGTATCTGAAAATTTACTTTCTGGGCATGATACCCAATGTGGTATACAATATGGGCACCGGTGTGCTCCGGGCCGTGGGAGACTTTAAGCGGCCGCTGTACTTCCTCATTGCCGCGTCGGTGTGCAACATCATACTGGACCTGGTTCTGGTGCTGGGCTTCCGGCTGGATGTAGCCGGTGTGGCCATTGCCACGGTGTGCTCCCAGCTGCTCTCCGCTGTGCTGGTTGTGGTCTCCCTCATGCGCTCGGAGATGTCCGCCTACCAGTTCTTTCCCCGCCAGATGCGGTTCCACGCAGGTCCCATCCACAGTATCCTGGTGATCGGCGTACCCACCGCCCTCCAGTCGGTAATGTACAGCGCCTCCAACCTGTTTATCCAGGCCGCCATCAACTCCTTCAGCACCGACGCCGTGGCCGCCTGGACTGCCTACGGCAAGCTGGATATCTTCTTCTGGATGACCATCACCGCCATGTCCCAGTCCCTCACTACCTTTGCGGGACAGAACTACGGCGCCGGGAAGTTTGACCGGGTGAAAAAGGGTGTCCGGGTCTCCACCGCCATGACCGCTGCCTTCACGCTGGCTATCAGCTCCGTCATGTTTATTTGGGCTCAGCCTCTGGTCGCTTTCTTCTGTCCGGATGCGGACGTGGTACCCATCGGCATTGAGCTGGTCCGCTTTCTGGCCCCCACCTACATTACCTACATTCTCATCGAACTGCTGACCGGCGCCATTCGCGGCGCCGGGAAGTCCATGGTTCCCATGATTATTTCCATTCTGGGTGTCTGCGGCCTCCGATTGGCGTGGATTTTCTTTGTGGTGCCCGCCAACCACACCCTGATCATGGTGGCCGCAAGCTATCCCATTACCTGGTCCATTACCTCCGCGGCGCTCTATCTCTATTACCGCTTTGGCCGCTGGTTGACGCCTTCCTCTGTAAAATAAAAAATGCCTTCCTGAGCCGTTTAGGGCACAGGAAGGCATTTTTATATTGCAGCTTCCGGAGTCGCTGCTTCCACCACAGCGCCGTTTTTCCAGCGGCCCAGACGGTAATAAATAAGCTGGATGATAATCTGGACGGCAGAAGCCAAAGGAGCCGCCAGACCGATATGCAGCAGTGTAGCGCCCGGCATGGAGCTCACCAGCAGCGTCACCGGCACACGCACCGCGAAAGTGGAAGCCAGTGCGTTCATCATCGCAAATCCAGTGCGGCCGCAGCCGCCGAAGAAACCGTTGAGCGAGAATACGAAACACACCAGTATCACGTCGAAACTGAATGTCCGCAGATAAAGTGTCCCCGCCTCCATCACAGCCGGGTCGCTGCGAATTATACCGATGGCCTGTCCGGGAAAGATCTGAATCAGCGTGAACATGACAAGGCCAAACACCAGGGAGAACAGGATCCCCCACCGCAAAGTCTGTCTGGCACGCTCGGGACGCCCTGCGCCGATGTTCTGTGCCGTCATCGCGGAGACGGAGGAGAAGAAGGAGATCGGGCCCATCATGCAGAAATCGCTTATGCGGCCTGCTGCACCTACCGCAGCCGACTCCGCCAGGCCAATGTTGTTGACCGTAGCGGCAATAATGAGGAAAGAAAGGCTTACCAGAATGTTCTGGAGCGCCGCCGGTGTACCAATGCGAATAAGCGTAAAGAGCTTTTTCCGCCGGATGCGGAAGCTGGAGAAGCGGAAGTCAAAGGGAAAGTCACGACGCCGCAGTATAATCACAGAAAGCAGCAGAGAGAGTCCCTGGGCAAAGACTGTGGCAATGGCCGCGCCTGCCGCGCCCATTTGGAGCGGACCTACCAGAAGCAGGTCGCCCAGGATGTTCGCTCCACAGGCGATGAGAACAAAGATCATAGGGTTCTTGGAATCTCCCAGCCCCCGCAGAATACCGCTGACCATGTTGTATCCGCTGATAAAAATGATGCCGCAGCCGCAGATGAAGATATAGGCCCAAGCGTCATCTACCGCCGCCTCAGGTACCCGCATCCATCTGACAAAATGTCCCGCACATGCAGTCACCACGCCGGTCATCACAACTGCGAAGATCGAGAAAAATGTGAACATAGTGCCTATCGTCTCCGAGACGTCCTGCCGCCGTGCTGCCCCCCAGTACTGACCAATGATGACGGTTCCACCTGACGCCAGCCCCATAATCAGTCCAGTCACCGCCATCATAATCTGGCTGCCAGTTGATACGGCGGACACACCGGCGGTGTCGGCAAAGCGGCCCACAATCACCAGATCCGCTGCACCGTAAAGAAACTGGAGCAGGCTGGCTGCCAAAAAGGGCAAGGTAAAACGGAATAGTGTACTGCGTACCGCTCCGTCTGTCAGGTCATGCTGCTTCACCGTCTTGTGCCCCCTTGCAGTCGATTCCAATTAAAATTATAACAATTTTAACCAGTTTCTCTGTCTTGGTATAGGAAAAATCGGTTTCACCCGCTCTTATATTCATAAAAACAGCCCGCTGTTCCAAATGGAACAGCGGGCTTGCTTTTCCTTTATGCTCAGACGAGCTGGACAATGGCCATCTCGGCGGCGTCGCCGCGGCGGGGCCCGATCTTGACCACGCGGGTGTAGCCACCCTCGCGGCCCTGATACTTCAGGTTGAGCTCGGAGAAGAGCTTCTTGGCCACGTCCTCCTTGGTGATAAAGGACAGCGCCTGACGGTAGGAAGCCAGGTCGTTCTTCTTGGCCAGGGTGATCATCTTCTCAGCCAGGGGAGCAACCTCCTTGGCGCGGGGCAGGGTGGTCTTAATCTGGCCGTTCTCCAGCAGGTAGGTCACCATGGCACGAAGCATGGCCTTACGCTGGTCGCTGCGGCGGCCCAGTCTACGATATCCGGACATGAAAAACACTCCTATTCGATTTCACGTACGCAGACGCAAAATTCCTTTTAAATTCGTCCTGAAGAAGGCAGAGCCTTCTCTGGAAAGCACGCACAGCGCCCAGGCAGAACCTGGGGCCGCGAGGGAACGTTACATGCCCGCGGCCGCCTTCCGGTATAGGGAAATCAGTTCTCGTCGCTGGCCAGGCTCAGGCCCATCATAGCCAGCTTGTTGACGACCTCTTCCAGGGACTTGCGGCCCAGGTTGCGGACCTTCATCATCTCGTCCTCGGTCTTGGAAATCAGATCCTCGACGGTGTTGATGTTGGCGCGCTTGAGGCAGTTGAAGGAACGGACGGACAGGTCCAGCTCCTCGATGGTCATCTCCAGCACCTTGTCCCGCTGGGCCTCGGCCTTCTCCACCACCGTGGACTTGTTGCCCATGGTCTCAGACAGGTCGGTGAACAGCAGGAAGTGGTCGCAGAGGATGCGGGCACCCAGACTGACAGCGTCCCGGGCGGTGATGGTACCGTTGGTCCACACCTCCAGAGTCAGCTTGTCAAAGTCGGTCTGATCTCCAACGCGGGTGGGCTCCACGGTGTAGTTGACCTTGCGCACGGGGGTGTACACAGAGTCCACCGGGATAACGCCGATGATGTTCTGGGCCGGCTTGTTCCGGTCGGCGGGCACATAGCCCCGGCCGTGGGACAGGGTCAGCTCCATGTTCAGGGACGCGTCGGGACCCAGGGTGGCAATGTGAAGGTCGGGATTCAGGACCTCCACCTCGCCGTCGGCCTTGATGTCGCCGGCAGTGACCTCGCACTCGCCGCTGGCCTCAATATAGACCGTCTTGACGCCCTCGCAGTGGAGCTTCGCGATGATGCTCTTCACGTTGAGGACAATCTCCGTCACATCCTCCTTCACGCCGGGGATGCTGCAGAACTCATGCTGCACACCGGCGATCTTGATGGAGGTGACTGCCGTACCGGGCAGAGAAGAGAGAAGAATGCGGCGCAGGGAATTGCCCAGAGTCGTGCCGTAACCACGCTCCAGAGGCTCGACCACGTACTTGCCATAGGAGCCGTCGCCGGGGTTCTCCACACATTCGATGCGCGGCTTCTCGATTTCTACCATGTGTTACCCTCCTTTTCGCAGCGGCGGGCCGGGCAGTCCGCCGCCTGGTTTTACAGCTCACCAATAATCGAGGGTACGCGCTCTCTTACTTGGAGTACAGCTCGACGATCAGGTGCTCCTCAACAGGCAGATCCACGTCCTCGCGGACGGGCAGCTTGGTGACAGTACCCTTCAGGGTGTTCTTCTCGCGCTCCAGCCACTGGGGCAGCAGCACGTTGGGAGCGTCCTCGCCGGTCAGCTTCTTGAACTTGGCGGAGGAACGGCTGGTCTCCTTGACCTCGATCACATCGCCCGCCTTCACCAGGTAGGAGGGGATGTCCACGCGCTGGCCGTTGACGGTGAAGTGGCCGTGGTTGACCAGCTGACGGGCCTCGCGGCGGGTGTTGGCGAAGCCGAGGCGATACACGGCGTTGTCCAGACGACGCTCCACCAGGATCAGCAGGTTGTCGCCGGTCTTGCCGGGCATACGGGTGGCCTTCTCATAGTAGGAGCGGAACTGCTTCTCCATGATGCCGTAGACGAACTTGACCTTCTGCTTCTCAGACAGCTGAAGGGCATACTCGCTCTTCTTCTTTCTCATCTGGCCGCCGGGATTGCGGTTGCTCTCCTTCTTGGCGTAGCCCATAGCGGCAGGAGAAATGCCCAGCGCACGGCAGCGCTTGGCGATAGGCTGCATATTCTTTGCCATTGATTCTTCCTCCTTCTATTACACGCGACGACGCTTGGGCGGACGGCAGCCGTTGTGGGGGATGGGGGTCACGTCCTTGATCAGGGTGACTTCCAGACCCACGGCCTGCAGGGCGCGGATGGCAGCCTCACGGCCGGCGCCGGGGCCCTTCACGTAGACCTCGACGGTCTTCAGGCCGTGCTCCATGGCAGCCTTGGCGGCGGTCTCGGCGGCGGTCTGGGCGGCGAAGGGGGTGGACTTACGGGAACCGCGGAAGCCCAGGCCGCCGGAGGAGGCCCAGGACAGGGCGTTGCCGCCCATGTCAGTCACGGTAACCATGGTGTTATTGAAGGAGGAGCGGATGTGCACCTGGCCCTTCTCAACGTTCTTACGCTCGCGGCGCTTACGCACCACTTTCTTGCCCTTGGTATTAGCAGCAGTAGCCATGTGTATCTCCCTCCTTACTTCTTCTTATTGGCGACGGTGCGCTTGGGACCCTTGCGGGTACGAGCGTTGGTCTTGCTGCGCTGGCCGCGGACGGGCAGGCCCTTGCGGTGACGGATGCCGCGGTAGCAGCCAATCTCAGTCAGACGCTTGATGTCCATCGCGACGTCGCGACGCAGGTCGCCTTCCACAGTGTAGTTGTGGGCGATGCACTCACGGAGCGCGGCTTCGTCGGCCTCGGTGAGGTCCTTGACGCGGGTATCGGGGTTGATCCCGGTCTCGGCCAGGATCTTGTTGGCGCTGGTGCGCCCGATGCCATAGATATAGGTCAGACCGATTTCGATCCGCTTATCCTTGGGCAGGTCAATGCCGGCAATACGTGCCATATTTCTCGTGCACCTCCACTTAACCTTGTCTCTGCTTGTGCTTGGGGTTCTCGCAAATGACCATGACTTTGCCCTTGCGCTTGATGATCTTGCACTTCTCGCACATGGGCTTCACGGACGGTCTTACTTTCATAATGATAACCTCCTGATAGCCTGATGGCCCCGGCGTGGACGGGGGCAAGGCCCCTCGGCCGCCGGTCGTTGATGGAACAGCGGGTTGTTTCCCGCCATGAGCAGGCAGGCCCTCGCCTTACTTGCTCCGCCAGGTAATCCGGCCCCGGGTCAAGTCGTACGGCGACATCTGCACCGTTACCTTGTCGCCCGGCAGGATCCTGATGAAGTTCATTCTGAGCTTGCCAGAGATATGAGCCAGGATGATGTGCCCATTACCGATGTCCACCTTGAAGGTGGTGTTGGGCAGGGCCTCGGTGACAACGCCCTCCAGCTCGATCATATCGTCTTTTGCCAAGCGTGATTACCTCCTTGACCTTTGCTGCCGCCGTACAGCTGGTCTCTGGTCTGGGCCAGGACCCGCCGCAGCTCCCGGTCGGAGTCCGGAATGGCGGACATGGGGCCGGACCCACCGGCCAGCTCCACATGCTTTCTGCGTTTCCGCTTGGGCTGTGTGAGCTTTCGCCCTTTTCCGTCGGCCAGCAGCAGGAAGTCCCCCTCCGTCGCGATGACGCAGTAGAGGCTTCCGCTGTCGTGGCCGGCCAGGGCTCGGACGATGTGTCCGGTTTGGATTTCCATGCTGTTCACCGTCCCTCTCACACGGTGGTGGTCAGGATTTCGGGCTGCTCGCCCTCGGTGATGAGAATTGTGTTTTCATAGTGGGCGGCCAGACTGCCGTCACAGGTGACGGTGGTCCACTTGTCCTTCAGGACCCGGACCTCCCAGTGACCGGCGCACACCATGGGCTCCACCGCAATGGTCATACCCGGCTGAAGCCGGACGCCGTGACCGGCGGGGCCGAAGTTGGGAACCTCGGGGGGCTCGTGGAGCTTGGCGCCCACGCCGTGGCCCACAAAGTCCCGTACCACAGAGTATCCGTTGCTCTCCACATACTTCTGAACCGCATGGGAGATGTCGGAAATCCGGCAGCCGGGGTGGGCGAACTTCATGCCCTCCCAGAAGCTCTGCTCGGTGACGCGGATGAGGCGCATGGCCTCTTCGCTCACCTCGCCGCAGGGATAGGTGCCCGCACAGTCGCCGTGGAAGCCGTCAATGAGGGCTCCCACGTCAACGCTGACGATATCGCCCTCCTTGAGCACCCGGTGATCCGGGATGCCGTGGATGACTACCTCGTTGACAGAGATGCAGGCGGAGCCGGGAAACCCGCCGTACCCCAGGAAGGAGGGGCGGGCGCCCTGGCTTTCGATGAACTTGCGGACTGCGGTGTCAATCTCCAGCGTGGACACGCCGGGACGCACCATGCTGCCCGCCAGCTCCCGGGCCTGGGCGGTAATCCGCCCGGCACGGCGCATGTGCTCAATTTCACGGGGAGATTTAATGGAAATGATTTCC
Source organism: Pseudoflavonifractor sp. (assembly GCF_050943825.1). Taxonomy (NCBI): domain Bacteria; kingdom Bacillati; phylum Bacillota; class Clostridia; order Eubacteriales; family Oscillospiraceae; genus Pseudoflavonifractor; species Pseudoflavonifractor sp. The sequence continues at coordinate 31,543 of NZ_JBMNPX010000017.1, read as the reverse complement.
ATTGTTACGCCTCCAGAATTCGCACAATCGCCTGGGTGGTGGCCTCAATGGTCCCCTGGGCGCCGGCCACCGGGTCCAGCTTGCCCCGCTTCTGGTAGAAGTCCTTCAGCGGCTCAGTGGACTGGTGGTAGATCTCCAGCCGATGACGCACCGTCTCCGGCTTGTCATCCTCCCGCTCAATCAGCTCGCCGCCGCACACATCGCAGACGTCGGCCACCTTAGGCGGGTTGGACTCAATGTGGAAAGGCGTGCCGCAGTGGGAGCAGACGCGGCGTCCGTCCATACGCTTCACGATATCCTCGTCAGAGACCTCCAGAGAGATGACGTGGTCAAAGGTGATGCCACGCGCCTCCAGAGCCTCTGCCTGGGCGATGGTGCGGGGCACGCCGTCCAGGATATAGCCGCCATTGCAGTCCGGCTGGGCCAGCCGCTCCTCGATGATGTCCAGGATGACATCGTCGGGAACCAGCTTGCCGGCGTCCATATAGGACTTGGCCTTCAGTCCCACGCTGGTACCCGCCTTGACGGCGGCGCGCAGGATGTTGCCAGTAGAAATAGTGGGGATCCCCAGCTTCTTGCTGAGAATCTCAGCCTGCGTGCCCTTGCCGGCACCAGGCGCTCCCAAGAGAATCAGCTTCATTTCTTCCTCCCTGCGCTTACTCAAGGAAGCCCTTGTAGTGACGCATGAGCATCTGGGCCTCCAGAGCCTTCACGGTCTCCAGAGCAACACCCACAACGATGATGATGGAAGTGCCGCCGATGGACAGGCTGCGGCCCATCTGGGAACCGCTGGCCAGGTTGATGATGTTGGAGGTGATGATGGGCAGCAGCGCGATGATAGCCAGATAGATGGCACCGAACAGGGTGATCTTATTGAGCACCTTGGCGATGAAGTCAGCGGTGGGCTTGCCGGGCCGGAAGCCGGGCACAAAGCCGCCGTTCTTCTTCAGGTTGTTGGCCACCTCGATGGGGTTGAACTGCATGGTGGCATAGAAGTAGCTGAAGCCCAGGATCAGCAGGAAGTAGACGATGGCGTAGACCAGACCGTTGGAGTCGAACACCTTCATGAAGGTGGACTCGCTGCCGCCGGGGATAAAGGCCGCGATGGTGGCGGGCAGAGAGGCAATGGCCTGGGCGAAGATGATGGGCATAACGCCGCTCATGTTCACCTTCAGGGGGATGTGGCTGGACTGGCCGCCGTACATCTTCCGGCCCACCACGCGCTTGGCGTACTGGACGGGGATGCGGCGCTCAGAGTCGTTGATGAAGACAATGAACACCACCAGAGCCAGGATGCCGATGATAATCAGGGGAATCATGGCGGGGTGCACCAGGCTGTTGCGGAAGGCCTCGCCCTGGGTGGTGCCCATGGCGGCGATCTCGTCATCAGACAGGTGCATGGACCACTTCTGCACACCATTCACCATGTTCATCAGCATGCTGGGGAAACGGGACACAATGCCGGCAAACAGGATCACGGAGATGCCGTTGCCGATGCCGAACTCGGTAATCTGCTCGCCCAGCCACATCACGAAAGCAGAGCCTGCGGTGAAGGACAGGACAATGATGATACCGGCCAGCCAGGTGGGCAGGTCACCGCTGACCAGGCCGTTGGCGTTGATCAGGGTGAAGTAGCCGAAGCCCTGAAGCAGGGCGATGGCCACAGTGGTGTAGCGGGTGATGGCCGCGATCTTCTTGCGGCCTTCCTCGCCGCCTTCCTTCTGCATCCTCTCAAGAGCGGGGATGGCGACGGTGAGGAGCTGGATGATAATGGAGCTGTTGATATAGGGCTGTACGCCGAGGGCGAAAACAGTGGCCATAGCGAAAGCGTTGCCGCTCATCGCGTTGATAAGACCGAAGATGCTGCCGCTCATGGCGTTCAGGTATTCCTGAAGGCCTTTCGTGTCAATCCAGGGCACGGGAACGGAAGAACCCAGCCGGAAGATCAGCAGCGCGAAGATGGTAAAGAGAATCTTCTTGCGCAGCTCGGGGATCGCCCAGGCGTTCCTGACGGTCTTGAACACTTAGACCACCTCGTACTTTCCACCTGCCGCGACGATCTTCTCCTTGGCGGAGGCGGAGAAAGCAGAGGCACGGACGATCAGCTTCTTGGTGAGCTCACCGTTGCCGAGCACCTTCACGCCGTACTCACACTTGGAGAGGATACCCTTTTCCAGCAGGTCGCAAACGTTAACGGTGGCTCCATCCTCGAACTTGTTCAGAGCGGAGACGTTGATAGCCTCCAGGGGCTTGGCGAAGATGTTGTTGAAGCCGCGCTTGGGCAGACGACGAACCAGAGGCATCTGGCCGCCCTCAAAGCCGGTGCGGACACCGCCGCCGGAACGGGCCCACTGGCCCTTCTGGCCGCGGCCGGCAGTCTTGCCGTTACCGGAGCCGTGGCCGCGGCCCTTGCGGTACGCGGGACGGGTGGAACCGGCAGCGGGAGAGAGTTCATGCAGATTCATTGACGTGCACCTCCTTACTGTTCCTCGGTGACCTGGAGCAGGTAGCCGATGGCGGCAATCTTGCCCCGGGTAGCCGAGTTGTCGGGCTGTACGGTCACGTCACCGATTTTGCGCAGCCCCAGAGCCTCGGCGGTCGCCTTGTGCTTGACAATGCGGCCGTTCAGGCTCTTGACCAGCTTGATATTCAGGTTAGCCATTGTATAGCCCCTCCTTAACCTACGATTTCTTCCACGCTCTTGCCGCGGACGCGGGCCACTTCCTCAGGACCACGGAGGGACTTGAGGCCCTCGAAGGTGGCGGAGACCACGTTCTGAGGGTTGTTGGAGCGCAGGCACTTGGCGCGGATGTCGCGGATGCCGGCGGCCTCCATGACAGCGCGGACAGGGCCGCCGGCGATGATACCGGTACCGGGGGCAGCGGGCTTCAGCAGCACGCGGCCGGCGCCGAACTCACCGATGACCTCGTGGGGAATGGTGGTGCCGGAGCGGGTGATGGTGCACATGTTCTTCTTGGCATCCTCGATGCCCTTGCGGATAGCCTCGGGCACCTCGGCGGCCTTGCCGGTGCCGAAGCCGACCCGGCCCTTCTCGTCGCCGACCACCATCAGGGCGGCGAACTTCATCACGCGACCGCCCTTGACGGTCTTGCTGACGCGGTTCAGAGAAACGAGCTTCTCGGTGAACTCGCTGGGTTCTCTTTCAAATCTAGCCATGTTCGTTTTCTCCTCCCCTTAAAATTCCAGGCCGCCCTCACGGGCGCCCTCGGCCAGAGCGGCGACGCGGCCATGGTAGACATAGCCGCCGCGGTCGAAGACCACGGTGGTGATGCCGGCGGCCTTGGCGCGCTCGGCTACCATCTGGCCAACCTTCTTGGCGGCCTCACAGTTGGAGCCGGAGCCCTCAAAGCCCTTCTCCAGGGAGGAAGCGGAGACCAGGGTCTTGCCGTGGACATCGTCGATGACCTGGGCATAGATGTTGGTCTCGCTGCGGAACACGTTCAGACGGGGACGCTCGGGCGTGCCGGCGATCTTGCCGCGCACTCTCTTGTGGCGCTTAAGCCGCTGAGCCTTGGTATTGGGACGATTGATCATAGTGGCACACCTCCTTACTTCTTCTTGACGCCGGTCTTACCTTCCTTGCGGCGGATGACCTCGTCGGTGTATTTGATACCCTTGCCCTTATAAGGCTCGGGGGGACGCTTCTCTCTCACTTCGGCGGCGAACTGGCCCACCTTCTGCTTGTCAGCGCCGCTGATGACGATCTTGTTGGGAGTGGGGACCTCGATGGTGATGCCCTCGGGCTCATCCATGGTCACCTGGTGGGAGAAGCCCAGGTTCATGACCAGCTTCTTGCCCTCCTTGGCAACACGGTAGCCCACGCCGTTGACGTCCAGCTCCTTCTTGAAGCCCTCAGTCACGCCCACCACCATGTTGTGCAGCAGGCTGCGGGTCAGGCCGTGCAGAGCGCGGTTCTCCTTCAGATCGTTGGGACGGGTCACGTGGATGACGTTACCCTCCTGATTAAAGCTCATCGCGGGGTGGAGCTGCTGAGTCAGGGTGCCCTTGGGGCCCTTGACGGTGACGACGTTATTGTCGCCGATCTTCACTTCCACGCCGGCGGGGAGCTCGATCGGCATTCTTCCGATTCTAGACATATCTGAGACTCCTCCTTACCAAACGAATGCAAGGACTTCGCCGCCGACATGAGCCTCGCGGGCCTTCTTGTCGGTCATGACGCCCTTGGAAGTGGACACGATGGCGATACCCAGACCCTTGAGGACCCGGGGCAGCTCGTCGGCGCCCGCATAGACGCGCAGACCGGGCTTGGAGACGCGGCGCAGACCGGAGATGGCCTTCTCCTTGCCGGGGTTGTTGTACTTCAGGGTGACGCGAATCACGCCCTGGGTGCCGTCGTCGATGAGCTGGAAGTTCTTGATATAGCCCTCGTCCAGGAGAATCTGGGCAATGGCCTTCTTCATGTTGGACGCGGGGACATCGACGGTGTCATGCTTGGCATTCGAGGCGTTGCGGATGCGGGTGAGCATATCCGCAATGGGATCGGTAATATGCATGAGTGTTACCTCCTATTAGAATTACGGGCATCTGCCCGTATCAGCGGCAAGGTATCGGAGCTAGGCAACTTCGACCTGTTGACCGCCGGCTGGGGATATATTGAAAATTGAAATTAGGAGTTCGGAATTAGGCACGCGCCTAATTCCGCATTCCTAATTTCTCATTTCACAAGGTTACCAGGACGCCTTCTTCACGCCGGGAATCTGACCCTTGTAGGCCAGCTCGCGGAAGCAGATACGGCAGATGCCGTAGTCCCGCAGGTAGGCGTGGGGACGGCCGCAGATCTTGCAGCGATTGTAGCGGCGGGTGGAGAACTTGGGCTCCGCCTGCTGCTTCAGGATCATAGACTTCTTAGCCATTTCGTTCTCCTCCTTTAGCGGGCGAAGGGAGCGCCGATGAGGGTCAGCAGCTCCTTGGCCTCTTCGTCAGTGTGGGCGGTGGTGCACATGACCACGTCCAGGCCGCGGATCTTGTCGATCTTATCGTACTCGATCTCGGGGAAGATCAGCTGCTCCTTGATGCCCAGGGCGTAGTTGCCGCGGCCATCGAAGGCGTTGGGGTTGATGCCGCGGAAGTCACGCACGCGGGGCAGGGCCACGTTGAACAGGCGGTCCAGGAACTCCCACATCTTGTCGCCGCGCAGGGTAACCTTAGCGCCGATGGGCATGCCCTCACGGAGCTTGAAGTTAGCCACGGACTTCTTGGCCTTGGTGATGATGGCCTTCTGGCCGGTGATCTTGGTCAGGTCGCCCACAACGGCCTCCAGCACCTTGGAGTTGTCACGGGCCTCGCCGCAGCCGCAGTTGACCACGATCTTCTCCAGGCGGGGGATCTGCATGGTGGACTTGTAGCCGAACTTCTGCATCAGAGCAGGAGCCACCTCGGCCTGGTACTTTGCCTTCAGGTTGGGCATGTTCTTCTCAGCCATTGTTAACTCCTCCTCTCTCAGATTTCAGCGCCGCACTTCTTGCAGACGCGGACCTTCTTGCCGTCGGCCAGAACCTTGTGGGCGGGGCGGGTAGCCTTGCCGCACTTGGGGCAGACGCGCATGACCTTGGAGGCGTACATGGGGGCCTCCTTGGGGATGATGCCGCCCTCCTGGCCCTGCTGACGGGGCTTGGTGTGGCGGGACACCATGTTGATCTTCTCGACAACGACCTTGCCGCTCTTGGGCAGGGTGGCAATGACCTTGCCCTGCTTGCCCTTGTCCTTGCCGGACAGAACGACGACCTCGTCGCCCTTCTTAATGCTCATCTTATTCATTGTCTACTCCTACCCCCTTACAGCACTTCGGGAGCCAGCGACAGGATCTTCATGTAGTCCTTGTCGCGCAGCTCGCGGGCCACGGGCCCAAAGATACGGGTACCGCGGGGGTTCTTGTCGTCCTTGATGAGAACGGCAGCGTTCTCGTCGAAGCGGACATAGCTGCCGTCGGCGCGGCGAACGCCCTTGGCGGAGCGGACGATAACGGCCTTCACGACCTCGCCCTTCTTCACCGTGCCGCCGGGCTGAGCCTTGCGGACGGAGGCCACGATCACGTCGCCGATGTTGCCATACTTGCGCTTGGAACCGCCCAGCACACGGATGGTCTTGATTTCCTTGGCGCCGGTGTTGTCGGCTACCTTCAGATAAGTCTCCTGCTGAATCATACCGACACCTCCTTACTTCGCCTTCTCGATGATCTCGACCACGCGCCACCGCTTGTTCTTGGACAGGGGACGGGTCTCCATCACCTTGACGCGGTCACCCACACCGCACTCATTGAGCTCGTCATGAGCCTTGAGCTTGTAGGTCCGCTTAACAATCTTCTTGTACAGGGGGTGGGCCACACGGTCGGCAATGGCCACCACCACGGTCTTGTCCATCTTGTCAGAGACAACCAGGCCGACTCTGGTCTTGCGGGAAGAAGTTCTGTTTTCCATTGTCTAGTTCCTCCTTCTTATCGGCCTGCGAGCTGCTGCTCACGGATGAGGGTCTTGACACGGGCGATGTCTTTCTTCACCTGGGCGATCCGGATGGGATTGTCCAGCTGATTGGTGGCGTGCTGAAGACGGAGCTGGAAGAGATCCTTCTTCAGGTCGCCCAGCTTAGCCTCCAGCTCGGCGGCGCTCATCTTACGGATTTCAGTAGCCTTCATCTTCATTCACCACCATTCTCGGTCTCGGCGGTCTCCTTAGCCACAATCTTGCACTTGACGGGCAGCTTGTGGGAAGCGAGACGCAGTGCCTCGCGGGCGATCTCCTCGGAGACGCCGGCGATCTCGAACATAACGCGGCCGGGCTTGACCACGGCCACCCAGTACTCGGGGGAACCCTTACCGGAACCCATTCGGGTCTCAGCGGGCTTCTCGGTAACGGGCTTGTCGGGGAAGATCTTGATCCAGACCTTACCGCCACGCTTGGTGTAACGGGTCATGGCGATACGGGCGGCCTCGATCTGGTTGCTGGTGATCCAGCAGGGCTCAGTGGCCTGCAGGCCGAACTCACCGTAGGTCACGGTGTTGCCACGGGTGGCCTTGCCCTTCATGCGGCCGCGGTGAACGCGGCGGTATTTCACTCTCTTAGGCAGCAGCATTAGTTGGCGCCTCCTTCCTTGGCAGCAGCGGGAGCGGCGGGACGGGGGCCGCGGTTAAAGCCCTGGCCCTGGGGACGGCCCTGGCCGTTCCGGTTGAAGCCGCCCTGACGGCGGTCACCGCCGAAGCCGGGCTTCCGGTCGCCGTCGCGGCGATCGCGGCGGGGACGGTCGGGACGCTCCTTGAAGTTCTTGGTGTCCAGGGTGCGGGGGGTGGTCCGCAGGGCCTGGGAGAGAATCTCACCCTTGTAGACCCACACCTTCACGCCGATGCGGCCGTAGGTGGTGGCAGCCTCAGCGAAGCCGTAGTCGATGTCGGCGCGCAGGGTCTGCAGGGGAATGGTGCCGTCGTGATAGTGCTCGGTGCGGGCGATCTCGGCGCCGCCCAGACGGCCGGACACCTGAGTCTTGATGCCGCGGGCGCCCATGCGCATGGCACGGCCCATGGCGTTCTTCATAGCGCGGCGGAAGCCGATGCGCTTCTCCAGCTGCTGAGCGATGTTCTCAGCGATGAGCTGGGCGTCCATGTCGGGGTTCTTGACCTCGACGATGTTCAGGGCAACGCTCTTGCCCAGCATCTTCTCCAGCTGCAGGCGCAGGGCCTCGATGGCCTCGCCGCCCTTGCCGATGACCACGCCGGGACGGGCGCAGTGCAGGTAGATGCGCACCTTGGCGTTGTCGCGCTCGATCTCAATCTTGGGGATACCAGCGCCGTACTGGGTCTTCTTCAGGAAGTCCCGGATCTTCTTGTCCTCCACCAGCAGGTCGCCGACCTTCTCGTTGCGGGCGTACCAACGGGAGTCCCAGTCCTTAATGACGCCCACGCGAAGGCCGTGGGGGTTCACTTTCTGTCCCATATTTTTCCTCCTCCCTTAGCGCTCGCTCACCGCGATGGTGATGTGAGAAGTACGCTTGTTGATGCGGAACGCGCGACCCTGGGCCCGGGGACGCATACGCTTGATGATGGGGCCGGGGTTGGCGTAGGTGGCAGACACGTACAGCTTCTCGGGATCCATCTGGTGATTGTTCTCCGCGTTGGCAGCCGCGCTCTTGAGAATCTTCAGCATGAGCTCGGAAGCAGCCTTGGGAGTGGCCATCAGAACAGCAGTGGCCTCGGGCACGCTCTTGCCCCGGATCAGATCGCAGACGATCTGAACCTTACGGGGAGAGATGCGGGCATAACGCAGAGTAGCCTGGGCTACCTTTTTATCTTCCATGTTATCTCTCCTCCTTACTTACCGGACTTGGCGCCGGCGTGACCGCGGAAGGTACGGGTGGGGGCGAACTCGCCCAGCTTGTGGCCGACCATATCCTCGGTAACGTAGACGGGCACGTGCTTGCGGCCGTCGTGCACGGCAAAGGTGTGACCGACGAAGGAGGGGAAGATGGTGGAGGCGCGGCTCCAGGTCTTCAGGACCTTCTTCTCACCGGTCTTGTTCATCTCATCGACCCGCTTGAGCAGCTCGGGGGCGCAAAAGGGGCCTTTCTTAATGCTTCTGGACATCTTTTACTGCCTCCTTACTTAGAATTACGATGCTTGACGATGAACTTCTCGGTACGGTTCTTCGTCTTGCGGGTCTTGTAACCCAGAGCGGGCTTGCCCCAAGGAGTGACAGGGCCGGGACGACCGACAGGGCTCTTGCCCTCGCCGCCGCCGTGGGGGTGGTCATTGGGGTTCATGACGGAGCCGCGGACGGTGGGACGCCAACCCATGTGACGCTTACGGCCGGCCTTACCAATCTGGATGTTGGCCCAGTCGGTGTTGCCCACCTGGCCGATGCAGGCCTTGCAGTCCTCGCGGATATAGCGGACCTCGCCGGAGGGCAGGCGGACCTGAGCCATGCCGTTCTCCTTAGCCATCAGCTGGGCAGCCACGCCGGCGGACCGGACGAGCTGAGCGCCCTTGCCGGGGTAGAGCTCGATGTTGTGGATGAGCTCGCCCACGGGGATGTTGGCGATGGGGAGGCAGTTGCCGGGCAGGATGTCGGCGTTGGGGCCGGAGACGATCTTGTGGCCGGCCTTCAGGCCAACAGGAGCCAGGATATAGCTCTTGGTGCCGTCCTCATACTGGATGAGGGCGATGTTGGCGGAGCGGTTGGGGTCGTACTCAAGACGGAGCACCACAGCGACCTCGCCGTCCTTCTGACGCTTGAAGTCGATGATACGGTACTTCTTCTTGTTGCCGCCGCCGCGGTGGCGGACGGTGATGCGGCCGTAGCTGTTGCGGCCGGCATTCTTCTTCAGGTTCTCAATCAGGCTGCGCTCGGGCTTAGCCTTCTTGTCAATGCCCTCGAAGGCGCTCACGGTCATGTGGCGGCGGGAGGGCGTTGTGGGCTTATAAGTTTTGATAGCCATTGTTCGTTATCCTCCTTACACCATGCCTTCGAAGAACTCGATGGTCTTGGAGTCCTCGCTGAGGGTGACCACAGCCTTCTTCCAGGAGGGGCGGCGGCCCTTGGGATAGGCGCCGGTGCGCTTCTCCTTACCCTGCATGTTCAGGGTGTTGACCTTGACCACCTTCACGCCGAAGATTTCCTCGACGGCCTTGGCGATCTCAATCTTGTTGGCGCTCTTGGCCACCTCGAAGGTGTAGCGCTTCATCTCGGTCATCTCCATGGACTGCTCGGTGATGACGGGACGCTTAATGATATCATAAGCGGTGGTAGCCATTATGCGAACACCTCCTCGATGACGGCCAGGGCGGCCTTGTCCACGATGAACTGGTTGGCGTTTACGATGTCGTAAACGGAGAGGAGCTTGGCAGTGGTGGTGACCACGCCGGGGATGTTCCGGGCGGACAGGACCACGTTCTCATTGACCTCGGGGGTGACCAGGACGGCCTTCTTGGACTCGACAGCGCCCAGGAAAGCGGCCATGTTCTTGGTCTTGACGGCGTCCAGGTTCAGGCCGTCCACCACGATGACGTTGCCCTCGGCGGCCTTGGCGGAGAGGGCGGACTTGAGAGCCAGGCGCTTCACCTTCTTGTTGAGGGTGTAGCTGTAGGAGCGGGGCTTGGGAGCGAACACCACGCCGCCGTGAGTCCACTGGGGAGCGCGGGTGGAACCCTGACGGGCACGGCCGGTGCCCTTCTGGCGCCAGGGCTTGATGCCGCCGCCGGAAACCTCGGCGCGGGTGAGAGCGGACTGAGTGCCCTGGCGGCAATTGGCCAGGTGATTCTTGACAGCCTCGTGAACAACGCTCACGTTGGGCTCAATGCCGAAGATAGCGTCGGAGAGGTCCACTTCGCCGACCTTCTTGCCGGTCATATCAACAACAGTTGCTTTAGGCATTTGGTATCTCTCCTTTCTTACTTGTTACGGGCGGAAGCCTTCTGGGGATTGCGGCCGGAAGCCTTCTGCGGGTTCTTGGAGATGTCAGCGCCGGCGCTCTTCTCCTTGACGTTGATGACGGAGCTGCGCAGGCACACGATGCCGCCCTTGGGGCCGGGGATGGCGCCGCAGACAGCGATGAGGTTCAGCTCGGGGTCGACCTTGACCACGTCCAGGTTGAGCACGGTGACCTGCTCATTACCCATCTGGCCGGCGCCGATCTTACCCTTGAAGATACGGGAAGGATCGCTGTTGGCGCTCATGGAGCCGGCGTGACGGTGCACAGGGCCGGTACCGTGGGACTCCTTCAGACGGGCAGCGCCGTGACGCTTGATAACGCCGGCGTAACCCTTACCTTTGCTGATGCCGGTCACGTCCACGCGGTCGCCGGCGGCGAAGGTGTCAGCCTTGACCTCGTCGCCGATGTTCAGGGACTCGGCGTTGTTGAGAGCGAACTCCTTGAGCACGCGCTTGGCGCTGACGCCAGCCTTCTTCAGGTGGCCCAGCTCGGGCTTGGTGAGCTTGCGCTCAGCGACGTCCTCGAAGCCCAGCTGCACAGCAGTGTAGCCGTCCTTCTCCACGGTCTTCTTCTGGGTGACCACGCAGGGGCCAGCCTCAATGACGGTGACCGGGATGACCTTGCCGGCTTCGTCGAAGATCTGCGTCATGCCGACCTTCTTGCCGATAATGGCCTTTTCCATGTGTTTTCCTCCTTAAATAAGGTTATTGGTTGGGAGACTTGGGGCATCAGGCTCCCCATTGGTCTGCCAACTTGACCCGTCCGCCTCAAAACGCGGCGGACTGCGGGTACAACATAGTTGTGAGACTCAGCTGCGATTACAGCTTAATCTCGATCTCCACGCCGGCGGGGAGCTCCAGGCTCATCAGAGCCTCCACAGTCTTGGGGGAGGGCTTGAGGATGTCGATGAGGCGCTTGTGGGTGCGGCGCTCAAACTGCTCCCGGGAGTCCTTGTACTTGTGCACAGCGCGCAGGATGGTCACGACCTCTTTCTTGGTGGGCAGGGGGATCGGGCCGGAGACAGACGCGCCGGTGCGCTTGGCGGTCTCCACGATCTTCTCGGCGCTCTGGTCGATGAGCTGGTGGTCGTAGGCCTTGAGACGGATGCGAATCATTTCTTTCTGGGCTGCCATGGTGTTTCCTCCTTAAAACATACGAAGTGGGGTTCGGTACTCCTCGCACGCTTCGTACGGTGAGAAATCTTATGTCCACGGTTCCGTGCGTATCACTCCGTGGCATGAAGAAAACCGGCTCTAAGCAGGCCGGTTTACTCCATGCACCGGCGATATACGCCCGTGCACAGATTCCTCAGCCGCCCGATTCTAGCTCGGACATACTCCGCGGAAGTTACCGGCTCTCGCCGCAATCTCCCGCATCATCGCAGATCGCGCCCTAAACAGGCACTTTGATATAATACCCTAAACCCCGATCTATGTCAAGGGTTTCCGGGTATTTTTTTATTATTTTTTCAGGAAAAGCCTGCTTTTGGCCACTTACACAAAGAGACTGACGACACAGCCTCTCCTTATGTCCGCTTTGCCCGTCCGGGGAGAAGGAGGACCGGGCCGTCCCTGCTGGACGGCCCGGTCTGAAGTGTTCATAGAGGTTCCGCTTTGATTACTTCGCGGTACGGACAATGATGCTGGCCTTGAACTCGCCGGAGGTGGTGTAGCCGCCGTAGATGTTCAGGGTGTCGCCGGTTTTCAGTCCGCTCAGGGAGAAGGTGCCGCCGGTGGCCTCCTGCATGACGGTGCCGGAGGGGGCGCTGACCTGGATGACAGACCCGCTGCCGGTGCCGTCATCGGCCCGGAAGGTGATGGTCCGGTCAGAGGTGTTCACGTAGATGACGGTGCCCACCAGCTGGCTGCTGCTGGTGGTGGTCTTGTCCACCTCGATGGATGCCACGGCGTCGCCGTTGGTGACCATGGCCACGTGGTAGCCCACCCGCAGGTCGTACATGGAGATAAGCTTGCCGTCCTGGGTGACCGACACGCCGCTGGTGATGGAATAGGTGGCGGTGCCGCCGTTGTTGTCCAGCTCCACCTCAATGGTGATGCCGGAGGTGTCCTCGCTCTTGCGGGTGATGGTGCCGGAGACGTTGGCGCTCTGGGGCACGGAGTCAATCAGGGTGACGGCGTTGTACCGGACGGTGACGGTGACGGCATCGCCGGTGCGCAGCTTGTCGATGGAGCTGGTCTTGTTGCTGCGGCGGACCTCCGGAGGATCGGACAGGTCCACCTGGAAGGGGACCACCCGGCCGTCGGCGGTGGTGACGCTGATGATCTCAGTGGTGGTGCCGGTGGGGTAGCTGATGTCGGTGATGGTACCCTCGGTGACGGTGGAGCCGGGGTAACCGGCGAGCATGGCCACCTCGCCGCCGGACAGGCGGATGGTGACAAACCAATCCTTCTGGACGCCGCCCACGGTAATAGCCTTGCCCTCATAGGTCACCACGGCGTCGGCGGAGAAGTTATAGGTAGTGGCCTTGTTGGTCTTCAGGTCGGTGATGGTCACGTTGTTGACGCCGCTGGCGCTGCCAAGGCTCTTCACCGCGCCCTGAATGTACTGGGTGACCGTATCCAGCGCGGCAGTGGTCACATTGCCGTTGTCATTGGACACCCGCACAGACACATAGCTGCCCACATAGCTGGCGCTCATACCGGAGACGGCCAGGCCGTTTGCGGTGATGGCGGTGCCCGCGGGGACGGTGAGCCGCTCCAGCTGGCCGTCGAAGTTGGAGATGGTGATCACACAGCCGCCGGAGGCCTGGGTCTCCACAGCGGTAATCAGGCCCTCAGCCTTCCGGGTTCCGCCGGAGAGCTGGACAGCGGCCAGATGGTCCTGCTGGTCCACCCGGCAGACAGCGGTGGTATACCCCGCCTCGGGGTCGATAAGCTCATAGCCGCCCACCTTCTGGCCCACCTGTACCTCAGTGAAGCGGTCATAGGGCAGAGTGACGGAGGTGCCGTTTACATTAAGGAGGATCTCACTGTCGGAGACGCCCACCACAGTGCCGGCCACGGTGTCCAGCTTGCCGGACAGGCGCACCGCCATGGGGGTGCCGTCCTCGTCGTAGCACACCCGGGCATAGGTGCCGGGCTGGAGCAGGGCGCTGTCCACCAGCATGCTGTTCTCATAGATGGGGGTATCCACCGGCAGGGAGATGGTGTAGGAGCCGGACAGATCGCTGTTGAGGGTGAGGAGGATCACGTTCTTGCTGCTGGAGGTGGCGGAGACGATGGTGCCCGCCTGCCACTCGTAGTCGGTGTAGTTGGGCAGCTCCACGCTGGTGCCCCGCTCCTCCATGAAGGCGATGGCCCGGGAGAGCATGGTGGCGGCCACCTCACGGGTGACGGTGCTCTTGGGCTGGAACTCGTTCTGGTCGGTGCCGGTGATGATGCCGTATGTATTGAGCAGATAAATGTAGGGCTCACGGCCGGGGGTAATGTCGGCCTTGTCGGTAAAGGTGAGGGTGTAGCTGGACAGATGCTCGGCCATAGAGTCCAGCTGCATGGCCCGCACCAGATAGAGGGCAAAGTCCTCCTTGGTGATGGTCTTGCCGTTGTCCAGGGCGCCCGAGTCATAGAGGCCCTTCAGCTCGGTGTAGGAGAGAATACCCGCCTCCAGACAGGTGGCATACTCGTCCCGGAACCAGGACTGTTTGTCTCCCATGATGGCGGAGATATCATCCGCCCGGTCCTTGCCAATCTGGGTCCGCAGGTCGGTCTCCACGGCGATACGGGCGCACAGAGCCAGAGCCTCGCTGCCCTGGAGTTCATTCTTGGGCCGGAACTCACCGTTGTCATAGCCCTTAAAGACCCCCTGGGCGGCCATGTCGTTGATATAGGACTCCGCCCAATATCCGGCGGGCACATCGGGGAACGTGGCGGCGAATGCGGGTACTGTGGTCAGTGAGAGTGCCAGCGCCAGGGCCAGCGCACCGGAAAGCAGTCTGTTTCGTTTCATAGCGCACCTCCAAATTTGGGCTCGTCCATGCCCCCGCTGTAAGGCGGGTTGCTGCACTTAACATAATTATAGCGGCTTGTCCAGGAAAAAGCAACGGGAACCCTGTCTTTTTCTTCCCGTTCCAGAATCTGCTGTTTTTCAGACGTTTTCCCCCGCAAAAAGTTCCGCGGTAAAAAAGGAGCGGAGACAGCAATGCCATCTCCGCTCTATATATTATATATGTATCCTCTTACGCTCCGGCAGCCTGGCTGTTCTGGTCGGCGCCGGTATCCTGCGTGCTGCCGTCACTCTGGGCAGCCTGGGTCGCGTCCTCCGCCTCCAGGGCCTCGGCCGGGATCTCAAAGTCGGTGGCCGCACCGAAATCGGAGCAGGTCATGCGGATCACAGAGCCGAGCAGCTCGCTGGAAGCCTCGTCGGTGGCGGTGCTGGGGTGGCCCAGGGTCTCGTCAATGTTGGCCTCCATGTTGTTGATGACCTTCAGCATGTCCAGCTCCATCTTTACCAGATAGCCCTCCTGGTCCACCCACACAGCGACCTCCGCGGCGGGCATGCTCTCCAGGTTGGTTCTGATTTTGGTCTGCTGATCCTCAGACATGGAGGAGATGGAATCCAGGTAGCCATTGGACTCCAGAATGTCCACCAGAGGCTTGCCGCTGATAGAGCCGGTGTACTTCACCGCCTGGGCGTCGTTGACGGTGTCGGTGCCGTTCTTTTTGAAGCCGGAGGCGCCGCTCAGGTAGGTGGCCAGCGTGTTGCCCGCGTTATAGGTGTCCAGCACCTCCTGGGTGGTGGTCTGCTTGGCCCAGTAGCTGCCGTCGGTGGCGTACTGCACCAGGTCCTCCCCATCCTTCTGGGCATACATGGTGATGGTCTGGGAGTAGGTATCCTCTCCGCTGGCCATGTCCAGCACCACCTCCGCCTTGATCTTCAGCGGGTCCTGGAAGCTGGTCAGATTCAGCCGGTTGGTGACAGACAGGCTCTGATCCTCCGAGGCGTACTCCGCCGTCACCTCTACAACGGCGTTGACGCTGGGGGCGTTCTTCACCTTCTCCAGCGCGGCGGTCACGGTCTCGTCGGCATTTCCGCCGGAGCAGGCAGCGAGAGACATTGTCAGCATCACGGCAGCCCCCAGGGCGGCCGCAGATTTCATCCATTTCATTGTGCATTGTCCTTTCTTTCCGGTACGCGGCATACGCGCAATTATGGTTAGTATAGCATGTTTTTCTCCCTCTGTCACCCATTTCCCAGCCTTTTTGGCGGGTGAGTACGCTTTTTTCTTCCTCTTCTTGCTATCAGGGCCGGGGTATGCTAGGATGGATCTGGAAGCAAACATTCTGTCGATTATGATGTTTCAGAGGTGAGGACCCTATGTTTTGCCCCAACTGCGGCTTTCCCTACGGTCCCGACGACCGTTTCTGCGGTCGCTGCGGCGCAGCCCTTCCCGCTCGGGCGGAGACACCCTCGACGCCCTCCACACCCCCGCTCGAGGAGCCCTCTTCTCCCCCGCCCCGCCCGAAACGGCGTCGGCTCCGTTATGTGCTCCCGGCCGTTCTGGTGCTGGCCGCGGCGGCAGGTGCCCTGGCCTTCTTTCTCACCCGCCCGGCCCCGCTGGACCGGTCCTACACTCTGTGCAGCGACTCGGTGCCCGTCTTTCTTGCCCAGGAGGGTGCCGCCGCTCTGGAGCTGTGGCAGGGCACAGAGAAGGTGGCCTCCTTCTCTGCCGAGGAAGATGACTTTCTGGCCGTCTCGCCCTCCCTGGATCACGGAACTCAGCTGTTTGTCACAGAGCAGGGCACACTCTGCCGCACCAGCCCCCAGGGCTACGCCGTCCTGGCCGAGGGCGCGGACAGCTGCGCGCTCTCAGGCGACGGGAGCACCGCTGCCTGGGTCACCACAGAGAGTCAGCTCTGGCTCCAGCGGGGCGAGGAGACCCCGGTACTGGTGGACGAGGGTGTCCTCTCCGGCTCTGTGGCTATCTCATACAGCGGCAGAGCTCTCATGTGGAAGAGTGTGGCGGACAGCTGCTATTGTCTCTCCCTGGACGGCGGCACACCTCAGGTTCTGGAGCTGAACCCGGGCGGCAGCAGTCCCATCCTGCTCTCCGACAGCGGCACCTTCTACTATACCGTCATCGGCAGCGGCCTGCACCTGTACGCCTGGCGGGACGGAACCAGCACCCTGCTCACCGAACATCTCTCTGTGTTTGACGACGCTCTGCTCTTCAACCGGGACGGCAGGGAACTGCTCTACATCACGGAGGACGACGGCAGTACCGTCTCCACCTGGTTTTACCGGGAGGGAGAGGAGCCCCGGCGGGTGGGGAGCTTTGTGCCTGACACCCTCTGCACGCCCAGTTTCTGCTTCTCCCAGTCCATCTATGCCGACCACCTCACCGCCTCTCAGTACAATGTCTCCACCCTGCTGGAAAAGGCCTTCCTGGCCGGAGAGACCGTCTGGCTCCTGGGCCGGGAGGGCGAGGCGTCCCCCCTCTTCTCCGACGGCTCCGCCATCACCAACGCAGCTGTCTCCACGGATGGCAACAGCCTGGTGGTCCTGGTGGACAAAATGGATGGAAGTGCGCAAAACAACACGCTCTACCGCTTCGACGACCTCTGGGGCAGCTCAGAGTCCCAGGTCCTGGCAGAAAATGTTGCTTCTCTGGACGCTACTGCACCCGACCTCTCTGTCCTGTGCTATGCCGTCTCCCACGGCAACAGCTTCTACGACCGGACGCATTACCAGCTCCGGCAGGGCAGTACGCCGGAACTGCTGACCGAAGGCAATGAATTTGTCTCAATTTTTTCTGGCGGGGAAATCCTCTATTCTACCGAAAACCGCACCCGGTTCTTTCTCACTGACGGTGTGAGCGTTGTCCCTCTGGATATTTCCGTTCCGGAGGATAGTGCCGTTTCCCCCGGCCTGCTCTCTATTGGTCAACAGTTCTATCTCAGTCTGTACTACGAGGACACAGGCCTTATCGACAGCTATGCCGTCTCCTCCGACGGCTCCGTCACTCCCATAGAGGACGTAATATTCAGCTTTGTCTCTTGGTAACCGCACCCCTCAACCTGCACCACAGAGAGGAGGCATTTCCATGTTCTGTCCCAACTGCGGCTTTCCCTACGGCCCGGACGACCGCTTCTGCGGCCGCTGCGGCGCTGCTCTTCCCACCGGGGCGGAGGCGGCCGCGCCGCCGCCGGAACCCCCGCCCGAAGAACCGGCTTCTCCCCCGCCCCGCCCCAAACGGCGGCGGCTCCGTTACCTGCTTCCGGCCGTGCTGGTGCTGGCCGCGGCGGCAGGTGCCCTGGCCTTCTTTCTCACCCGCCCGGCCCCGCTGGACCGTTCCTACGGCCTGCACAGCACCCCCTCTCTCTTCTTCCTGACGGAGGAGAACAGGTCACAGATCGCGCTGTGGCGCGGCACGGAGCAGCTGCTGACCTTCCCGGCAGAGGACGGCTTCTTCCGATCCTCCGCCTCCGCCGCAGGCGGGTCCCCCATCCTGGTGACAGGCACCGACGGCATCCTCCACCGGGCTGATTCCCAGAGCTGCACCACCCTGGCAGAGCAGGTACTGAGCTGCTTCCTTTCCGGCGACGGCAGCACCGCCGCCTGGGTCACTGAGGACCAGGCGCTCTGGCTTCAGCGGGGAGAGGAGGCCCCGGTGCTGGTGGATGAATCCGTCTCCCCCTACTCCGTCCTCGTCTCCTTCACAGGCAGAGCCCTTGTGTGGCAGACCGATTACAGCATCGAGGGCGCCCCCCGCTGCTATCTCTCCCTGGACGGCGGCGCACCCCGGGATCTGGAGCTGGACGGTATTGCCCCCGCCCTGGTCACCGACAGCGGCACGCTGTACTACACCACCATGCAGGGCAGTTCCCTCAACCTGTATACCTGGCGTGACGGGGTGAGCACGCTGCTCACCGACCGGCTGTCCTCGCCGGGCTGTACGCTGTTCTTCAACCGGGACGGCACCGAGCTGCTCTACAAGACCGCGGAGGACGACATCACCTCCACCTGGTTCTGCCGGGAGGGGGAGGAGCCCAAAAAGCTGGGGGATTTCTTCCTCAGACTCCTCTGCTTCCCCTCCTGCGCCTACCAGCAGTTTTCCAGCACTGCTCATCTCTCCGTCTATCAGTATGATGTGGCCACGCTGCGGGAAAAGGCCCTCCGCACGGACCAGAACATCTGGCTGCTGGACCGGGACGGGAACGCCTCACCTCTGTTCCCGGAGGGGTCCGTGGTCAGCCTGAGCTATGTCTCCCAGGACGGAAACAGTCTGGTGACCCAGGTGGGCGGTTCGGGCGATCAGTATACCCTCTACCGCTTTGACGACCTCTGGGGCAGTCCTGAATCCCAGGTGCTGGCCCAGGGCAGAGGGCTCAGGCTGTCCGCCCCCTCTGCGGACCTGTCCGTCCTGTGCTACTCCACATACGGCGAGAACGAGAGCAGCCATATGTACTACGTAATCCGGGAGGGCTCGGAGCCCGAATGCTTTACGGAGGGAAACGAGTCCGTTTTGATGTTCCCCGACGGCCGGTTTCTGTACTCAACCGATGACGGCACCCGTTTTTTCCTGTCTGACGGCTCCGGTGACCCTATCCCGGTGGATATGCCCCAGACGGATGAGGACACCAATACGCTCACCTTCTGGTCCATAGGGCAGCAGCAGTTTGCCGTGCTGTACGATTTCAACACCTCCCTTCAGGACGTCTACGCCCTCTCTCCTGACGGCTCGGTCACCCTTCTCTCGGAGAATGTAGGAAACATGTTCAACTATTGACCTGTACCGCTGTACACAATGGGAAACAAGGAAATGAGGAAAGGATGAAAGCCATGTTCTGTCCCAACTGCGGCGGCCCTGTCGGCGCCAAGGCCAAGTTCTGCTCCCACTGCGGCGCATCCCTTACCCCGCCAGAGCCGGAGCCGGCAGCTCAGCCCGCTCCCTCCGTCCCCTCCGACCCGCCGGAGCTGTTCCCCAAGTCCCAGCTTCCTCCTCAGGACAGCCCGGACTCCTCCCCTGAGGCGCCCCAGTCCCCCTCTGCGCCGGAGGACGCCTCCACGCCCGGGGACCTGGACCAGTCTGCGGAGCCTGTCCCTCAGCCGGAGGAGGATTCCCCCTTCTCCGACCTGCTCCGCCGCCAGAGCGCCCCCAGCCCCTCCGCCGGGTTTGCGCCCCCCGCGGAGGATACGCCTCCCATGGGCTTTTACGGCGGACCGGCCGGACCGGACAGCCCTCCGCCCCCTCCGCCGGATATGCCGGAGGAGTTCCAGCCGCCCCACAGGAAAAAGCGGGTCGGCCTGGCAGTGGGTATTGCGGCCGCGGTGGTGCTGGTGGCCGCCGGCGCCCTTGCTGCTTTCCTGCTCTTCTTCAACACCAGCCCCAAGGCCCAGCTGGCCGCCTATATGGGAAATACCTGGGCGGCCATGGTGCCGGGCGGCGGGGAGGACGGCTTCTTTGCCGCTCTGGCCGCCGGCAAGGACAAGGCTTCCCGCCAGACCTGGAATATCCGTCTGGGAGATGACCTGACCGAGCTCCTTCTGGAGGGGGGTACGGACACCTTCCTCGGCACAAATGCCAGTCTCTCCCTGACTCCTGAGGAGCTCTCAGACAGCGGCATTACCCTGATCAGCGAGCAGGACCTGGCCAACCGCAAGCTGTCCCTGGCCATGTCCGGCAATCTGGGCGGCTTCCAGGTGGACGCCCTGCAGCTCTTCCTGGACGACAGCCTGCTGTCTGTCAGCAGTCCCGACTTCCTGGGCGAGCAGTTCTACGCCATCAACACCGAGACCCTGGCTGCCGACCTGGCCGCCTCCCCGCTGGGCGGGGGCGTCACCGCCGACGAGAGCATGAACTTCAACTACTTTGATCTGATCGCGCCGGAGGCCGACGGCAGGCTGGACCAGCTGCTCAGCCCCGACACCCTCTCCGCCCTCCGGGAGCTGTATAAAGCCTGGCAGGACAGCGTCACCGTGGAGAAGGGCAGCGCCGGTTCTGTTGTGGTCAACGGCGCCACCCTGACCTGCACCCCCTACACCATGACCATCCCCGCTCCCTCTCTGAGAGATTTCATCACCGACGGCTTTGCGCTGCTGGAGGCGGACGAGGCGTTCCGTATCTGGCTGGCCCAGGCCATGATAAACGGTGAATACGGCTCCCTCTCCGGCACGGACCCGGAGGCCTACTGGCAGGAGAACCGGCAGGACGTGTATGACACGCTGGACAGCCTGTCTGCCGTGTTCCAGGACGACCTGGTGCTGGTCTTCCAGGTGGCCGATGAGCAGGTCCGGCAGATCACCGGTAATACCCGTCTCACCTCTGCCTACGGGGACACCCTCTCCCTGTCGCTGGACGTACAGTTCGGCGACGAGAGCGGCGTGTCCGGCGCTTTCTCCGCCTTTCTCACCGTGGATGACGGGTACACCCCCGTCCGGCTGGAGCTGGTGTCCTCCGGCAGCCATGTCCCCCAGGCCGGGGAGGCCTTCACCGACGCCACCCGCTTCTCCGTGTTCGAGGCCGGAGCGGAGGTCTTCTCCATCACCGCCGACACCTGGTACGACAGCATCCAGCCCACGGACAACTTCTCCTTCTCCTGCCTGATCTCGGATGAATATGGATCCACCGCCATGCTGAATCTGTCCGGCACCGTCCGGTACGACGTCCAGGCCGGCGCCGCCTCGGTGGACCTGGACACCATCAGCCTGGGGTCCGGAGCACAGCAGTTCACGCTGGCGGGCAGCTGGTCCGTGGAGCCTCTGGACGGCTTCTCCTTCCAGCCGGACAGCCCCACCATGCTCCTGTCCATGAGCCAGGCGGAGCTGGACGCCCTCTCCCCGCTGGTAGAGGAGCGCCTGGCCGCGCTGGAGGAGCGGTTCTACGAGTACTTCCCCGAGGCCTATGTGGAGCCCTTTGACGCGGGGGACTTTATGACAGACCTGCTGGACAACACCTACCACGGTATCCTGGACCACGAATACCTGGAGCACAGCGGATACACCCAGGAAGAGGCGCTGGCCATCCATCGGAGCAAGCTGGACACCGAGCCTGAGTACTTTTTCACCGCCTTTGGCATTGAGTACCCCACCGAAGCGCTCCAGACCCGGTTTGCCACGCTGTATGCTCAGCTCTACGTCCAGGCCCGCTACGAGATTGCCGGCGTGGAGCAGCTGGACAGCGAGACCTATGTGGTCACCGTGGCCGTGGAGCCCATGGACGCCATCCAGCAGATGTACGACCGGTTCCCCGCTTTCTCCGAGGCCTTTGAGGCCCAGTTTGACGAGGCCGCGCTGGCGGCCATGAGCCAGGAGGAGTGGGACGACTGGTATGTCAACGTCTACGACGCCCAGTACGGCCAGGGTCTGTCCGACCTGTTTGAGACCGTGCTGACGGAGGGCGTCGGCTACGGCGAGACGGAGTATGTGGAGGTGTATGTCACCCGCAATTACGACGGCACCTGGTCCGCCGACGAGAACAGTCTGTGGGACCTGGACCTGGCCATTCTGCCCTATTAACGCCAAAGAGCGCCGCGCCCATGAAGGGCGCGGCGCTCTTTATCTGCGCTTGACGTTTACTGCTGAGCAGGCGTCCCCACCGGGATGCCTCTGGACCGCAGCTCGGCCAGGAAGATCTCCCGACCCTCAAAGAGGAACTCCAGATTCACCCGCCGGCCGTTTTTGAGGAAGATGGCCAGACGGCGGCCGCCCAGCACATCCACCCGGGTGATGTCCCCCACGGGGATACGTCTGGCGGGCCCATAGCCCTCACAGCAGACGAGGGTGTCGTCATCCTCCAGCCGGACTCTGGCCCGGGCGGGCCGCAGCAGGGACGCCACACCCACTACCGCCACCACCACGGCGCCGATGCGGCACAGCAGCTGCAGACTGTCGTCCCCGGTCAGCTCCAGCCCGCTGCACACCCACAGCAGCACTGCCGCCGCCAGAAACACCACACCCGCCAGGCGGTAGGAGGTGCTCAGACTCCGATTCATCCGATATTCCATGCGTTTTTCCTTCTTTCAGGAGGAGTGCCGCAGTATCCGCCGTTGTACCGGATGCTGCCGGCAGGCAGAGGAAATCATACCCGCTCCGGGCTTGCCCCTCTGCGCCGTACGCATTATAATATAACAAGACGTCCGGCGCAACGGTCATTCTGGTGGAAACACGGCGGGTTTTCTCCCCGGATTTTTGGCTGCCTGACTGTCCGGCGGCTCCGGCACTTTGCAGAGGAGGTTTTTCCCATGCTCAAGCATATTGTCGTATGGAAATTCAAGGATGAGGCCGAGGGCAAGTCCCGGGCCGAGAACTGCGCCCTGGTCCGGGAGCGGCTGCTGGCCCTGGTGGGGGTCATCCCCGAGGTGAAGCACATGGAGATCGGCATTGATATCGGCTCCATCCAGGGCAACTTCGACCTGGCCCTCATCGTGGACACCGACAACACCGACACCCTCTCCGCCTACGCCAATCACCCCGAGCACCTGAAGGTGGTGGACTACATCAAGAAGGTCGTGGAGCAGCGGGTGGCCGTGGATTTCACCTTTTGAATATTTTCAAGGCAAAAAGCGCCCTGTTTTTTGAGCAGGGCGCTTTTTTATTCCCATTTTCATCCGTATTCACCCCTATCCCCCATTGTTTATTCGCATCTGTACATTCAATTTATCCAATTCATCTTCATCTTGAACGCTCTATTTTGTCTGTTTTTTACCATTTAGACAGTTGACACTTTTATTTCACAGTGGTATTATTCTTTCATAATTATTCATCAAGTTGTGAGTATTCCGTATTTTTATTCTGTGTGTGCCCGCGATTTGAGAGAAGGAAAGGTGAAGCAAATGAAAAGCAGTATCCACGCCCCCAAAAAGTGGCTGTCACTGATTCTGGCGCTGGCCATGTGCCTGTCGCTGGTCTCTCTGCCCGCCGCTGCCGTGGAGACGGAGACTACCTCCGCCCCCGCCGCAACCTTTGTCAACACCACCGAGGACGGCGGCGACAACGCCATCTCCCTCACCGCCGAGCGTACCTTCAAGGTCATGCTCCCCGTTGACATGACCCTGGACCAGGCCAAGGCCGCCGCCGCTGAGGCTGTGTGGTCCCTGGTGCCCGACGAGACCCAGGACTACCTGGACGACACCCTGTTCCCCAACCAGACCGAGGGCGGCGCCCTGGACACCTGGATGTGCAAGGACGGGGAGACTCCCTTCTTCACCGACCTGAGCGCCTCCGCCGAGGAGGCTGACGGCCAGGTGTACGTGACCCTGACCTTTGCCAACAGCTGCTACTTCCTGGACGACTTCAGCGTCCCCCACACCAACGGCGGCTATTACATGGACGTGTGTGGCTACTTCAACCTGACCGCCCAGGCCGATGGTAAGACCCTGGGCTCCGTGAACGTGAAGATCGCCCCCTACGACCAGTTCCACACCATGAGCGAGATCTACGCTGAGATCGACGAGATGGTGGAATTTGCCGCTGAGAACACCGACCTGTACGTGGAGAAGTTCTCCATGGGCATGAGCCAGGGTGACAACGGGCTGGAGAGCCTGGATATGCCCTACCTCATCGTGGCCAAGGACAAGGCCGCTGTGGAGAAGTGGCAGAAGATCAAGGCCGAAGCCGAGAGCGACCCCACCGGCCTCATCGCCAAGATTGAGAACGGCACTCTGGGCGACTACCAGGTGCCCGTGATGTACTCCAACGTCCACGCCAACGAGGTGGCCGCCAGCGACGGCGTCACCGCCTTTGCCTGGATGCTCCTCAACGCCGCTGCCGGCGACGGCACCATCGACTACGACAAGCTCACCGGCTTCACCGCTGAGGGCGAGGCCGAGCTGGCCGCTCAGATGGGCCCCGAGGGCGAGGCTGGTTCCGTGGCCGTGCCCGACCTGGTGGCCGACACCGCCACCTACCTGGGCTACATCAAGGGCAAGAATGCCGACGGCACCACCGCCGACATCTCCACCGTAGTGGACCTGGAGAAGTACTACACCATCGAGACCGAGACCGTCAACGTGGACGAGCTCCTCAGCGACGTGTTCTTCATCCTGGTGCCCGAGGAGAACGTGGAGGGCCGGACCTATCTGACCCGTACCTCCTCCGGCGGCTTCGACCTGAACCGGGACAACTCCTTCCAGACCCAGGCCGAGACCCAGAATATGACCGCTCTCATCGCCGAGTGGAACCCCGTCAGCTTTGCCGAGTTCCACGGCCGGATCCAGGCCTTCCAGTGCGAGCCCTGCGATCCCCCTCACGAGCCCAACTTCGAGTACGACCTGCTGGCCGAGCACCTGCTGGCCGGCGGCGAGGCTCTGGGCATTGCCGCCGTGGCCAACAATGACGGCCACAACAGCTATGTGACCCCCCAGCGTGACTACCTGAGCTACACCGGTGAGGTCAACGCCGACGGCAGCTACCAGACCCAGTGGTACGATCCCTGGGACGATATGTCCACCAGCTACACTCCCCAGTACGCCATGCTCCACGGCACCCTGGCCTACACCGTTGAGGTTCCCGCCTACGACGACTACATGGTCACCGCCCTGTCCTACGGCCAGCTGGGCCAGAGCAACTACATCGCTGCCAACAAGGAGAGCTACCTGCTCAACCAGACCAAGATCTTCGAGCGCGGCGTGACCAACGCCAACTCCGATGCCTATGAGCTGGTTGGCCAGTGGTTCTGCGACCAGTACGACGTTGAGGGTGCCGAGGCCGACCTGTTCCGTCCCGAGTACGACGGCGAGGGTCAGAACGGCAACTTCTATCCCGAGTGCTACATCATCCCCCTGGACGGCGAGCATCAGAGCAACCTCCAGGATGCCGACGACATGCTCACCTACCTGACCCGCAACGGCGTCGAGATCATGGTGGCCGACAAGGCCTTCACCTATGACGGCGTGGAGTATCCCGCCGGTACCGCTGTGGTCTCCATGTACCAGGCCAAGCGGAGCGTGGCCAACGGCGTGCTGTACGACGGCACCGTCATCACCGAGTGGCCCGTCCTCTACTCCGAGGGCATCACCGCCTTCAATTACACCCGCGGCTTTGACATGATCACCTGTGCTGAGCCTGCCGCCTACGAGACCATCGCCGCCGCCTGCTCCGTCTCCGACGAGTGGGATGTGTCCTCCGCCTTCACCGGCGTCACCGGCGAGAAGGTCATCCTGTCCAACGCCTCCGAGGATTCCACCAGCGCCGTCAACGCCCTGCTCCAGGCCGGCAAGACCGTGTCCATGATCATCTCCGGTGAGAACAAGGGCTCCTTCCTGTGCGACTACGCCGACTGGCAGTCCGTCTCCAAGACCTACCTGCTCACCGGCAAGGGCGTCACCGCCGCTGAGGCTCCCCTGTCCCTGACCATCACCAAGGCCCCCGTCATCTACATCTCCGGCAAGCCCGCCGACAACGAGACCGGCTTCGTCAAGAGCACTCTGGTCAGCGGCGCCTACCAGTACAACTACGACCGGCAGTCCATGGAGATGCTGGGCTTCACCGTCACCGACAACGCCGCCGAGGCTGACCTCATCATCGGCGCCGCCGCTCTGGATGACCAGGCCCTGGCCGCCGTCAAGTCCGGCACTCCCTACATCGGCTACGGCTCCAACGCCATTCGCTCCGCCGTGTCCCTCTTTGCCGAGGGCGAGCTGGTCCGTGAGACCGCCGGCGACTCCGCCATGGATGCTCTGGCCTATGTGACCTATCCCACCGACAGCCTGGTGACCGCCAGCTACGTGGCTGAGGGTGACGACATCCTCTACGGCTACGGTGCCGGTTACTTCGCCGCCATCCCCGACGGCGCCCAGGTCCTCATCCAGCTGGACAGCTCCAAGGAGCTGCTGGAGGGCTTCCTGCCCAGCACCGGCGAGCACTATGAGGACTTCCTCAACGACTCCGTCCAGGCCATTGAGTACCACGAGAACGGCCTGAACCTGGTCCTCTTCGCCAACACCCTGACCAACAAGGTCAACCAGCGGGACGAGTTCAACTTCATCAGCAACACCGCCTTCTCCAGCCTGCTGGGCGACATCTGCACCGGCACCGCTGACAGCGGCGACAACGCCAAGGCTCTGGCCGCCGCCAAGTACACCGACGTGGACACCGGCGACTGGTTCGCCGAGGCCGTGGGCAGCGCCACCGCCAAGGACCTGCTCCAGGGCAACGGCAAGGGCGCCTTCCTCCCCCTGAGCACCACCGACCGCAGCGCTCTGGCCACCGTGCTCTACCGGCTGGCCGGTTCCCCCGAGGCTGAGTCCGCCAACTTCTCCGACGTGGCCGACAACGCCTGGTATGCCGACGCCGTCAACTGGGCCGCCTCCGCCGGCGTTGTCCAGGGCAACAACGGTGCCTTCTATCCCACCAATGCCCTCACCCGTGAGCAGGCCGTGGTCATGTTCTACAACTACGCCGCCTCTCTGGATCTGGACGTGAGCGGCAAGGCTGACCTGAGCGCCTACACCGACGCGGCCGACGTCTCCGGCTACGCCGCCGACGCCATGGCCTGGGCCGTGGAGGCCGGTCTGGTCACCGGCACCGGCAAGGGAGACACCCTCTCCCCCAAGGCTACCGCTACCCGCGCTGAGCTGGCCGCCCTGATTCTCCGGGCCGCCGACCTCTTCGCCACCGCGGAGGCCTGAAACCCATAATAAAAACCGCGCCT
Source organism: Pseudoflavonifractor sp. (assembly GCF_050943825.1). Classification (NCBI taxonomy): domain Bacteria; kingdom Bacillati; phylum Bacillota; class Clostridia; order Eubacteriales; family Oscillospiraceae; genus Pseudoflavonifractor; species Pseudoflavonifractor sp. The sequence continues at coordinate 4,479 of NZ_JBMNPX010000017.1, read as the reverse complement.
GTCATCTGACAGGCGCGGTTTTTTGCGGCTTTATAAGAAATAGAGGTCAGTTTTCCTTCCCCTTTTCATCTTCAGCGGCCTTTCTGGCCTGGATGGCCGCCTCCCTGCGGGCCATATTCTCCTCCAGGCTCTTATCCGGCCGGTCGTTGATCTCCAGGCTCTCCAGAATCAGCCAGGCACGCAGATCCTCAATGCCGTCCTCGGTCATGGGGAACTCCTCCACCTCCTCGATAACGGAGAACTCCCGGCTCCAGGGGCCCTCCCAGACCTCGCCGATGAGGAGCTCCTCCTTCGTCCCATCCTCTTTCTCCACAGTGACAGGACTCACCTGATAGCGCAGCTTGCCGTCGCTGGCAATCCAGATATTTTCATTCTGAAAGTGAGACAGTACCGGCAGAAACATTACTTCCATCCCGCTCTCCTCCTTATTGCACAATTACAGCCATCATTATAACATCCCACCTGTCCCTCGACAAGGCCATGAATCCGTGATATGATCATCCCGGCCGGGGTTCTCCGGCCGTTTCCTTCCGCTTTTGTCTCCTGAAAGGATGTGTGTACATGCGTTACGCAGTTTTGTATTCCAGCGGCACCGGCAACACCGAGCAGGTGGCCCGGTCCATTTACGCCGCGCTCCCCGCCGGCGAGGCCCGACTGGAGGCCGTGGGGCCGGACACCGCCGTCCCCGAGGAGGAGGTGCTCTTCCTGGGCTTCTGGACGGACAAGGGTGTCTGTCCTCCGGATATGCAGGCCCTGTTTGCCAAGCTGAGCGGCAAGCAGGTGGCCCTCTTCGGCACCGCCGGCTTTGGCGGCAGCCAGGCCTATTTTGACGCCATTCTCCAGCGGACCGCCGCCCTGCTCCCCGCCGGCAATACCGTGCTGGGGGGCTGGATGTGCCAGGGCAGGATGCCCGCCGCCGTCCGGACCCGGTATGAGGCCATGGCCGCCCAGAATCCGGGCGACCCCAAGGCCGCCAGCTTCCTGGCCAACTTTGACCAGGCCCTTTCCCACCCCGACCAGGCGGATCTGACCGCCGCGGCTGCCTTTGCCGTGCAAACGCTCGCCAAGGTCAAGGGCTGAGCTTTCTCCGCTCTCCTGCCGCACTCCGGGCTATTTGTCCGGAGCGCGTTTTTGTCTTTTACACCCTTCATCAAAATTTTTCTGCACTGTATAGAACCGGGTGGAATTCCATATCCTCTGTGTTAGAAATCAACCACGGAGGAACTGCCATATGAACCACAGAAAAAAGCTCCTTGCGGCGGCGTTGGCCGCCGCCCTTCTGGCACTTTCCGTCCCCACAGCCCAGGCGGCATCCGGCGCGCCCACGGTCAGCTGCGGCGCGGCAGTGCTGATGGAGAAGGAGACCGGCACCATTCTCTATGAACAGAATTCCCACGACAAGCTGGAGCCCGCCAGCGTGACGAAAATCATGACCCTTCTTCTGGTGATGGAGGCCATCGACAGCGGCCGCATCTCTCTGGACCAGACGGTGACCATTTCGGCCAACGCGGTGTCCATGGGCGGCAGCCAGATCTGGCTGAAGGAGGGGGAGCAGATGACGGTCCACGACCTGCTGAAGGCGGTGGCCGTGGTATCCGCCAACGACGGCGCCGTGGCCCTGGCCGAGCTGGTGGCGGGCAGCGAGGAGGGCTTTGTGGCCCTGATGAACCAGCGGGCCGCAGAGCTGGGCATGGCGGACACCACCTTTGTCAACTGCACCGGTCTGCCCGCCGCCGGGCATCTGACCTCCGCCCACGACATCGCCCTCATGAGCCGGGAACTGATTCTCAACCACCCCTCCATCCGGGAATACACCACCATCTGGATGGACTCCCTGCGGGACGGCGCCTTCCAGCTCACCAACACCAACAAGCTCATCCGCTTCTATGACGGCGCCACCGGCCTGAAGACCGGCTCCACCGACTCCGCCCTCTACTGCCTCTCGGCCACGGCGGAGCGGGGCGGCATGGAGCTCATCGCGGTGGTGCTCAAGTCCCCCACCTCCCAGGAGCGGTTTGACACAGCCCGCTCCCTGCTGGACTACGGCTTTGCCAACTACACCCTGATGGACGTGTACCCCGACCAGGCGCTGCCCCCCATCGACGTACTTCTGGGCGAGGAGGACTGCGTCCAGCCCGTGCTGTCAGCATCCAGCCGGATTCTGGTGGACAAGTCCCAGGTCAACAGCGTAACCTCCCAGATCAACCTGTGCGAGAATGTGGAGGCCCCGGTGGAGGCCGGGCAGAAGCTGGGCGAGATGGTGGTCATGGCCGACGGCCAGGTCCTCCAGACCATTCCCATTGTGGCGGAGCGGGCTGTGGCACGGCTCACCGTCCCCGGCATCTTCCTGCGCTTCCTGGACCGGCTGCTTATGGCCGGGTAAGCACTTCAAACGTCTTGTTCTGTGTCCGCGCCGGATCATTTCCGGCGCGGACATATCTTTTATTGCTCACCTCAGCCAAACAATAAAAAGGAGCAGATAGTGCCCTGCACTATTTTTTTGCAAAAGCCCTTGACATATTCCCATCAGTGTGGTAGTCTTTTCTCAACGGATGGTTAGTTTCAGCTAACAAAGAATCCGCTGTGCAGACATTCTGTTTCCCCCATCTCATGCCGGACCGGTGCGGTCCCTCTCCCGCTCCCCTCCGGCGCCCCTCCTTTGGCTTGTGATTCAGCGCACAGCCTTCTCTGAACACGCAGAAGCGCCCGGACCAAACTGGTCCGGGCGCTTCTGTACTGTCCACGGGACATGATGTGTTGCCTTTCTTCATATAAATGCCATGAAAAAACGGAGGAGGTAATCTGCTATGAAGCTCTTATTGGTCCGGCGCAAAATGCTGGCGGCCTTTGCCTGTGTACTGGCTGCCGCCGCCATGTTCTATGTGGTCAACCATCCCGCGGTGGTGGGCGCCTCCGCATCCACCCGCCAGCTGCCCATCTACTGCGTGGAGCGGGACCAGAAAATGCTCTCCATCTCCTTTGACGCGGCGTGGGGTGATGTAAGATAGCGGCACAGCTCCGCCAAGGCAGGCTGCCCATGCCGGAATCCGTTATCTCTTGATGTCGTAGTTCTGGTTCATGATGGCGCGGATGGTGTCCGCGTCGTCGGTGATGTTGCCGTCGCCGTGGATGGTGTGCTTGATGACGCTGCTGGCCACGGCGAAATTGACGGTCTCCTCCGGGCTCCAGCCCTTCATCATGGCGTAGATGAGGCCGCTGGCAAAGGCGTCGCCGCCGCCCACCCGGTCCAGGATGGTGAAGGTGATGAGGCGGCTCTCATAGGTCTGGCCCTGGTACCACATATAGGCCTTCAGGCTGTTCTCGCTGCCGCTGTGGGCGTAGCGCACATGACGGGCAATGCACTTCAGGTTGGGGTACCGGGCGGCAAACGCCTCAAACACCGCCGTCTGCTGCTCCAGGCTGGGCTGGAGGGGTACGCCGTCCTTTCAGTCACCCTTGCTGTGCTCATTCTCATCTTTCCACAGGTGGTAGGGCTCGATGCCCAGCAAAACATCCACATAGGGCAGGCATTTGGTGCAAAAGTCCCGTGCCTCCTCCCAGGTCCAGAGGGTGCTGCGGAAATTGCCGTCAAAGCTAATGGTCATACCTTTCTCCCGGCCCGCCTTCAGGCAGTCCAGCACCAGCTGGGCGCAGGAGGGGCTGAGGGCGGGGGTAATGCCGCTGAGGTGGAGCCAGTCAAAGCCCTCCAGCAGAGCGGACAGGTCCACCTCCCGGAAGTCGTACTCGGCAAAGGCGCTGTGCTTGCGGTCGTAGGTGACCTTGCTGGGGCGGATGCCGTAGCCGGTCTCCAGATAGTAGGTGCCCAGCCGGTGGGTGGGGGTCTCCTGGGGAGTGCTGAGGATGACGGGGGTGCAGTGGACGTCGTTACTGCGCAGCATGCGCACCGCGCTCTTGCCCAGGCTGTTGTTGGGCACTACGGTGAAGAAGGTGCTGTCAATGCCCAGGTTGGCCAGGGCCAGGGCGATGTTGGCCTCACTGCCGCCGTAGCTGGCCTCAAAGCTGGTGGCTACCCGGATTTTCCCGTAGTCCGGCGGCGTGAGCCGCAGCATAATCTCTCCCACGGTGATGAACTTCCCCGTGTCCTCCTGCTCTCTCAGAAGCGGATTGCGGTGGATCATAGCCTGCATCTCCTCTCTGTCATAGATAAAAAGGCCGGCTGCTGGTGCAGCCGGCCCTGTTTTTGTGATATTCAGCGCTGGATGCGGCCGGAGCCGTCGCCGCCAGCCAGTTTCTCCACCTCGGGGAGGGTGACCATGTTGTAGTCGCCCTCGATGGAGTGCTTGAGCGCGGAGGCCGCCACAGCGAACTCCACAGCCTCCTGGGTGGACTTACCGGACAGCAGGGCGTAGATGAGGCCGCCGCCGAAGCTGTCGCCGCCGCCCACGCGGTCGATGATGTGGAGGTTGTACTTCTTGGAGAAGCAGTACTCGTTGGAGGCCACATCGTAGAGCATGGCGC